>NZ_AYXS01000012.1:141468-143209 GCF_000505765.1 Asaia sp. SF2.1
TCGAGGGCAAGGCGCAGGCCGAATGCCATGAAGATACCCCCCGTGGCACGGTCAAGAATCCTTACAGTGGCGGGGCGGGACAAAAACGCCCCCAGTTTGACGGTCATGAGAATGAGCAAGGTGAACCAACTCAGCGTCAGCAGAACCTGAATTCCTGCCAGAAGCAGCGAAAATGCGACGAAATTGACCCCGTGCGGGATGAATTGCGGCAGGAAGGTAATGAAGAAGATACCGACCTTTGGGTTGAGCAGATTGGTCGTCAGCCCCTGACGAAAGCTCTGCCAACCAGACAGGGTGACACCGCGCAACGCGTCACCGGGTGTGGCCTTGCCACGGGGCTGAAGCAGCAGGCGTATCCCGACACTGAACAGATAGATGGCGCCCGCCCATTTCACGATAGTGAAACCGAGTTTTGAGGCTGCAAGCAACGCCGTCAGCCCGAAGGCGGCGCTTGCCCCCCACACGAAAAGCCCGAGCGTGATGCCGAGCGCCGCACAGAATCCTGTGCGTGTGCCGGAAATGGTCGTGCTGCGCAGAACGAATGCCGTATCGAGCCCGGGGACGAGGGTGAATACCCCAGCCGCGAGGACAAAACTGGTCAGTGAAAGCACTATAGGGCTCATCTCTCGCTCGCCTTTTTCGACATCCGGCTGGCCGGGTCCATCTTCTCTTGATGCCGGGCCGCTTTTTGAGGCTTGCAGGAGAAATCCTGCCAACGCGCTGCCCGAGGGGCGTTCTCTAGCCCCGGGAGATAGCTGCCCACAAGAAAAAGCTCGCAGGGTCAGCCATGCCTTTTCTGCACAATCGAACCGTCAGATAACGTGTGAAAGAGAGCGGCCTGTCGGCATAGGGGGGCAAACTCAGGATATGTCTGGCTTCGCAGGCTAGTCTGGCCGTGCCTGCGTGTGGTCATGACGTAACGACACCCATTTTTCGCCGCGCTCATTCACCGCCACAGGAAAGCCACTCTCTGCCCCGATGGCTGGGCGCCGTCATGCTGATGACCCCGTAGCCAATCCTCCCGAACCCGATGGCGCTTCAGCGCGGTTGCGTCTAAAGAGGCGCGTTCAATTTTAGCTTGTTCTCTGACTGGAAGCCCGGAATGCTCCGAAACCTGATCACCGTCGGTGGTTGGACCATGCTGTCCCGTATCCTTGGTCTGGTGCGTGACCAGCTTCTTGCAGCGTTTCTGGGTGCTGGCCCGGTGCAGGATGCCTATCAGATCGCCTTCAGGCTGCCGAACATGTTCAGGCGGCTTTTTGGCGAGGGGGCTTTCAACGCAGCCTTCGTACCACTCTTCACCGAACGTCTGACAGCGCATGGGCAGGCAGATGCCTCGCGCTTTGCCTCGCAGGCCCTGAGCTGCCTCAGCGCATGGCTGCTTGGCCTCACGATCCTAGGCGAAGTGTTCATGCCCTGGATCATCGAAATCATCGCACCGGGTTTCAATCATGCCGGGGGCCGCTTCGAGATGGCGGTCACTCTCACGCGCATCACCTTCCCCTATCTAATCCTGATCTGCACAGCCGCTCTGGTGGCGGGCGTGCTCAACGGGCTGCATCGTTTCTCCATGGCAGCCGGGGCCTATGTTTCCTTCAATATTGTGGGCATCGCCACCATTCTGCTTGGCGCGCTGGTGTTTCATGACACCGCCACCTGGACCGCCATCGGAATCACGGTTTCAGGATTCGTCCAGCTTGGCCTTCTGCTCTGGTCGGTCAGACGGGCCGGTGTGCGATTG
>NZ_AYXS01000012.1:143317-150846 GCF_000505765.1 Asaia sp. SF2.1
TGGTTGGCTCTGGCGCCACACAGCTCAACCTGACCGTCGATACGCTGATTTCCACCCTGCTCCCTGCAGGATCGATCTCGTGGCTCTACTTTGCCGATCGCGTCAACCAGCTGCCACTGGGTGTTCTGGGGGCCGCCGCAGGAACGACGCTTCTGCCCGTTCTGACCCGTCATGCCGCTGAGCACGACACGGCAGGCGGACAGAAAACGCTCAATCAGGCCATTGATTATGCGTCCATCCTGACCTTTCCGGCCTGTTTCGGCCTGCTAGCCCTTGCGCCGGAAATCATGGCGACGCTTTTCGGCTATGGAAAATTCACAACCGAGGACGCGCTTTCATCAGCGCAATCGCTACGGGCTTATGCGCTTGGCCTGCCCGCTTTCATTCTGATCAAGGTGCTCTCGCCCGGCTTTTTCGCTCATGGTGATACCCGCACGCCAGTGCGTATCGGGTTTCTCACCCTTGCGCTCAATCTTGCGCTCAATCTCGCCCTCTATCGCCCGCTCACCCATGTCGGACCACCGCTGGCGAGTACGATCGCGGCTCTAGTCAATCTCGGCTTCCTTGCCGTCATCTTGCACAGGCGATCTGTATTCCGTCCGGATGCAGCTCTGGTTGGCCGCCTGCTGCGTGTCATCGCCGCCTCGTTTCTCATGGCCCTTGTCACGGTCACGTTGGCACGCCTCATCGCGCCGGGTCTGGTCATGTGGCATGGCCTCATGCGGGCGATGATGCTTGGCATCCTCATGGGGCTGGCTGGTGTGGTTTACCTCGCCGCCCTTTGGGCCTTCGGGGTTGCGCAGCCTGACCGCCTGCTTCGCCGTGTCCTGCGACGCGGCCGCGCCCGTTGAGATCATACTAGGCGTTCGAAATCAGGTCGGGGCGTGACGGCGCCCCGCACATTACATCTCTCCGCACCTGAGTGATTTGCACGGCTATATGTCGCTGGCTTCCTGACCGCACAGACAAGCGTTGCAAAATAATCATGGCTCCAAGGCGATCGCGCCTTGTGCCTCGACAGAGAGTTCACAGGACCGCGCTGTAACGTTAGGATTTGTGTCATGTGGCGCGACATACAGATCCGATATCCAGCATGACGACCCCCGCGATTACGGGTGCAATCCCCTCTGCCGAGGGGGCGACGCCTGCCATGGCGCAGTGGTTTTCACTCAAGGCGCAGGAACCCGATGCGCTGCTGTTTTTCCGTATGGGCGATTTCTACGAGCTTTTTTTCGCCGACGCCGAAACGGCGTCGATGGCGCTCGATATCAGCCTGACCACACGGGGCAAGCATAACGAAGAGCCGATCCCCATGTGCGGCGTCCCGGTTGCAGCCGCCCCAGCCTATCTCGCCCGCCTGATTCGTCGCGGCTTTCGTGTGGCTGTGGCGGAGCAGACCGAAGCCGCGCGCAAGGCGGGTGATCCTCCCCAGAAAGGCCCCCTGTCGCGGGCTATCGTGCGTCTTGTCACGGCAGGGACGCTGACCGAAGACGAATTGCTCGAAGCCGGTCGCCCCAACCTTCTCTTCGCCCTTTCCGCCCCCGCGCGCAAACCACGCGCCAGCGATGCGTGCGGCGCGGCGTGGATCGATATCTCCACCGGATCGTTCGAAACCACGACGCTGCCGCGTACCCAGATCGAGGAGTTGCTCGCCCGCCTCGACCCATCGGAAATCCTTGCCGACCCGGCGCTTATCCCGGAACCCTTCGCGCTGCGCGTCGCCCCCAACTTGGTTCCGCCCGGCATCGATTCAGCACGGACGCGCATGGCGCAGATTTTTGAAGTCCCTCAAATTAACATTCTGGGCGACTTCACCGACGAGGAGATCCGCGCAGGCGCCCTGGTGCTTGATTATGTGCGTCGCAGCCAGGCCGGTGCGATGCCCCGTATCGCCCGCCCCCTGAGACGGGATGATTCCGAGACGCTGGGTCTCGATCCTGCAACACGCGCCAGCCTCGATCTCGTACAGGCCAGGGACGGCACGACCACGCATACGCTTTTTTCAGCGGTGGATCGCTGTGTCAGCGCAGCCGGGCAACGCCTGCTCGCCCAGTGGATTGCAGCCCCCTCTACCGATCTGACGCTCATCCAGAGCCGCCAGGAAGGTTGGCGTTGGATTGGTGCCCAGCCGGGGCTGATGGAGGCGACAACGCCCATCCTGCGGCGCAGTCCCGACCTTGCCCGCGCCCTGGGCCGCCTCTCGGCGGGGCGCGGCCTGCCGCGTGATCTGGCTGCCACACGTGATTTGCTGCAAGCGGCTGACGCACTCGTGGCGTTGCTCGAACCGGTTTGCGATGATGCAACGCCTTCGCTCATCCGGGCGCTTTTCGCCGGGCTGTACGGCCGCGCCGATGCCCTGCTGGAGACGCTTGAAAAAGCCCTGTCAGACTCCCTGCCCGCCCGTATCGAGGATGGCGGGGTTATCGCCACCGGCTATGATGCCGATCTCGATCGTTACCGTGGCCTGCGTGACGACAGCAAACGTACCCTTGCAGCGCTTCAGCAGAGCTATGCCGAGAAATTCGGCGTTGCCACGCTCAAGATAAAACATCACGCGCAACTGGGTTACATCATCGAGACCTCGGCGCTGCATGGGGCAAGGCTTCGGGATTGCCCCGAGCTTTCCTTCAGGCAGGGCACGGCCAATCTGGTGCGGTTCACCACAGAGGAACTGCTCGACCTCGACCGGGCTATTCTGGAAGCTGCCGACCGCGCCGGGGCGCTGGAGCGTCGTCTGTTCGCCGCGCTGGTTGCCGAGACTGTCTCCCATCCTGCCCTGCCCGAACTGGCGGAGCTTTTTGCGCTGGCCGATGTGCTGACTGGCAGTGCGCGTCTGGCCCAAGGTGGCACCTGGTGCAGTCCCGAGATGGCACAGGATCAGAGCTTTGCGCTCAAGGCCTGCCGTCACCCCGTGGTTGAAGCTGCCCTGGACCGTTCCACGCGCTTCATTCCCAATGACTGCCACCTGCCGCCCGACCAGCGCGTGATGTTGCTGACCGGGCCCAACATGGCCGGCAAATCGACCTTCCTGCGCCAGACGGCCCTCGCCGTTATCCTCGCCCAGGCCGGTCTGCCCGTTCCGGCGGAGAAAGCCCGTATCGGCATCGTCGATCGCCTGTTCTCCCGCGTGGGCGCTGCTGATGATCTCGCGCGCGGACGCTCGACCTTCATGGTTGAGATGACCGAGACAGCCGCCATCCTGCGTCAGGCCGGGCCGCGCTCACTTGTGGTGGTGGACGAGATCGGCCGTGGCACCTCCACGCTCGACGGACTTGCCATCGCCTGGGCCACGCTTGAGGCGCTTCACTCGCAGCTCGGCTCACGCACTATCTTCGCTACGCATTTTTTTGAGCTGTGCAGCCTGTCCGATTCGATGCCCCGACTGACACCGTTCACCATGGCGGTGCGCGAATGGCAGGGCGAGGTGATTTTCCAGCATGAGGTGCGCAAGGGCTCGGCACGCAAGAGCTGGGGGGTACACGTGGCCCAGCTGGCAGGCGTTCCGCTACCGGTCGTACAGCGTGCCACGCGCCTGCTGGCAGCCCTTGAGAGCGATCAGGGGCTCAGTGGGCCGCAACTCCCACTATTTGCGGCCGCCCCGCCTCCCCCTGTGGCGAAAGATCACCTGCGTGAAGCGCTGGAAACGATCGACCCCGACACCCTCTCGCCGCGCGACGCTCTGGAGGCCCTCTACGCGCTACGCAAACTTGCGCTTGAAACAAAGAACGATTTGACCTGAAGATAGCAAATTCAGGTATTCCTTAACGCCCCTGACCGACGGATCTTAATGCGCGAACCCATCTCCCTCCTTGAAACCGACATGCAGTCAGCCCTGACCACGGCCCTTGACCGTGTGCGTCAGCCGGATGGCTCTGTTTCACGCGAGGATGCCGTCAGCCTCTTCCGCCGTCATATCGGTCGTCATCACGGCGAGATCCGCAGGCTTTTCGAGGGGCGCCAGCTCAAGGGCATTGCTGCCGCCTCAACCCTGGCGCAGCTGATGGATGGGGCCATCGCGAGCCTTTTCGACCTGTCCCGCGCGGCGGCCAAGGCCCCGGCAGACGGGCTCAGTCTCTGCGCTACGGGTGGCTATGGCAGTGGCCTTCTTGCCCCCTATAGTGACATCGACCTGCTTTTTCTCACTGACGAGATCCCCGCGCCTGAAACGACAGCGCAGATCGAATACATGCTGTATTTCCTGTGGGATCTGGGCGTTCGTGTGGGTCATGCCACGCGGTCCATTGAAGGCTGCCAGCAAGCGGCTGCTGAAGATCTGACCATACGCACCACCCTTCTGGATGCGCGACGGATCACCGGGGCAGAGCGCCTGTTCGTCGAACTCGGTGCGCGTTTCAGCCGAAGCGAAGCAAACGCCCTGTGTTTCATCCATGACAAGATCGACGAGCGCGAGAAACGTCACAAACGTTTTGGCGACAACCCCTATATGGTTGAGCCGAACATCAAGGAGGGACGCGGCGGCCTGCGTGACCTCCAGACCCTGAACTGGATGACGCGGGTCTTTCAGGACAGCAGCGACATCAACCCCGCCCATCCTCACCGCCCGCACGAACCCGTTTTCACGACACTGGGGCTCCTGACCGAGCAGGAAGCCAACCGCGCACGACGCGCCTGGAATTTCCTCTGGACCATCAGGCTGCATCTTCATTACATCGCCGGAAGGGCTGACGAGCGTCTGGCCTTTGACGTCCAGCCTGTCATTGGCGGCCGTATGGGCTATGCCGGTCATGGACGGCAACAGGGCGTCGAGCGCTTCATGCGCCACTACTTCCTCACCACGCGTGAGGTCATGCGCCTGACCCGTATCCTCGAACCCAGCATCATGGAACGCCTGCAAGGCCCTGTTCGAGAGGCCCCCTATCAGGGAACGACCCTGACGCCTGCAGATGCCAGCCATTTCCGACTGATCAATGACCAGATTGCGCCCGCGGATGCGCAGTGCTTCGAGAACGATCCGCGCCTGATGGTCCGGATGCTCGATGCGGCATTCCAGGACAATCTGGAACTGCATCCGACCGCCATCCAGCAACTCATACGCAATGAGCGCCGGATCGCCTCGCTGCGTGACGACCCGATGACCATGCGGGTGTTTCTGTCGCTTCTCATGCGCCCGACAGAGATGAACCGGGAACATGCCCGCCCCAGCGGCGCAGACTGGCTCACCATTCTCAACGATACTGGATTTCTTGGCGCGTTGCTGCCTGACTGGTCGCGTATCGTCGGGCAGATGCAGTTCGATACCTATCATATCTACACGGTCGATGAGCATAACATCGAGGCCGTGCGTATGCTTGGCTGGATCGAGGCCGGGGCGATGGCGGATGAAATTCCGCTCGTTTACGATCTGGCTCGCGACATGCAGTCGCGTCGCGCCATGTATGTCGCCACGCTTTTGCATGACGTTGCCAAAGGGCGCGGTGGCGATCACTCGGTTCTCGGCGCAGAGGTGGCACAGCATGTCTGTCCGCAGCTTGGACTGGATGCCGAAGAGACCGAGACGGTCTCATGGCTCATCCTGCATCACCTGCTTCTGAGCCAGACCGCTTTCCGTCGCGATATTGACGACCCGCGCACCATTCTCGACCTCGCGGACATCATCCAGTCTCCAGAGCGCCTCCGCCTGCTGCTGTTGCTCACCATTGCCGATATGCGTGCCGTAAGCCCGAATGTCTGGAATGCCTGGAAAGCGACTTTGCTGCGCGAGCTCTACAGCCGCGTTGCCGAGGTTCTCGAAGGAGGTCTGGCAGCGACAGAGCGCGACGAACGTGTAAGCCACGCGAAGGAACTGGTGCGTGACGGCCTGCTTCAGCAGGGTGTCGCCGCCGATCAGGCCGAGCACTTCCTGACACTGGGCTATGCCGGTTACTGGCTGGGCTTTGACGCCGATACCCATATCCGCCACGCACGACTGGTTCTTGATTCCGAAATCCATTCGGCTCCGCTGACAATCGAGGCGACCCCGATTCCTCAGCGTGACGTGACCGAAATCACCATCTTCAGTGCCGACCATTCAGGGCTGTTTTCACAAATCGCCGGGGGACTCGCCGTTGCCGGCGCCTCGATCGTCGATGCCCGTATTCATACGCTCAGCGATGGCATGGCGCTCGATACGTTCTGGGTGCAGGACAGCAACGGACGCGCCTTTGACACGCCACTGCAACTGGCGCGCCTGAACAGTCTGATCGAGCAGGCTCTTTCGAGCCGCCTCGCCATCGGTACTGAACTCGACCGCCTTGCCGATCAACGCGCGACACGCCGTATGAGGGCCATCCATGTTCCGGCCCGTGTCGTGATCGACAACCGCGCGTCGGAGCGTCACACGATCATCGAAATCAACGGGCGTGACCGCCCCGGACTGCTTTACGATATCACCCGTACCATCAGTGAGCAGTCACTGCAGATTTCCTCAGCGCATATCACGACCTACGGCATGCGGGCGGTCGACGTTTTCTATGTGCGCGATCTGGTAGGGACCAAGGTCACCTCCGAAACCCGTATGGCGGAAATCCGTACTGCCCTGCTGGCAACCATGAATCAGGATGATACCACCCGACCGCTCAAGCCCGTCGCGGCCTGAGCGATAGCGCGCCCCAGGGTTAACGATCAAGCGCGCACAAGTTCAGGGCGCCAATTTCTTGCTTCCCCTGTCACGCAGGGCCTGAGCGACACGTGTCACCACGACAGGCCACGCCTCAGCAGGCGGCGCGTGATCGACAGGGCGGAACACCCGTGTCCTCGCGTACCAGTCAGCCCCCTGCCAGCGCCAGTCTCCCCCGACGCGATCGAGAAGCCAGAGCGGCAAGCCCGCCGATCCCGCCACATGGGCCAACAGGCTATCCACGCCGATGATCAGTTCGCATCGGGCCATTTCCCTTGCTGTGTCGAGCAACGTAGGACCAACGCCCTGCGCCATGCCAAATGCCGGGGCCGCCGCACGCTCTCCTTCAGCCTGAAAGCTGACAAACTCATAACCGGGCACAGCGACCAGCGGCGCGAGCATCGAGACAGGCAGTGAACGACGCGCATTGAAGCGATAGGTCGGACTTCCTGCATGAAAAATACCCACGCGGCCTGGCTCGAGCGCAACCCCGAGATCAAGGATCGGTCTTGTGTCGATGTGCTCCACACCCAGTACGTAAGGAAGGCTCAGTATCGGGCAAAAGAGCGTTGCCTCGCCTTCAAGCACGACACGGCCCGATTGAAGGAGTGGTGTCAGGGATGGCATCGCGCGAAGAAGCCCCTGAAGCGGTGCCGGTATGGACAGAAGGAGCGGCGCCCGCTCAGCCGCGCAGGGCACAAAGCGCAGGAACTGCAACGCGTCCCCCAATCCCTGCTCGGCCTGAATGCAAACGCGTTGAGCGGTTTCCTCACCCGACCAGCGCGGCAGGTCTGACGGTAGCGGTGTGAGAGCGAGCCTGTGCTCGAAATTGGCCCAGCCCTGCACGTAATCGCCCCGGGCCAACTGAAGTACGCCCAGATTGAACCGTGCACGATGAAAGGCCAGCGCCCCC
>NZ_AYXS01000012.1:150906-155856 GCF_000505765.1 Asaia sp. SF2.1
GCTGCGGCACGGCGCAGAAAGCCTGCTCGGCTTCATGCTCCCTGCCGGTCTCGGCAAGTAGTGTCGCATGGTTCCCCTTGATGCCTGCATCGTCAGGGGCAAGGGAGAGCGCTTGAGTAAACAGGCTCTCAGCCTGAGCGAAAGCACCGAGCGCATGATAGACGAGGCCCAGATTATTGAGCGTCTGCGCGCTTGGCACATCGAGCGATAACGCTGTTTGCAGGGCGGTCAGAGCCTCGCTCATGGCACCTGCCTCGAAACACGCTGCGCCAAGATTGGCATAGGCTGCCGCCTGTGCCTGCCGCAGAGTATTGTCAGCGTCTCTGGCATGGCCTGCATTGCTGTCGTAGCCAGCACCGACGGACAACCGGGCGATCAGCGCCTTGAACGTCTCGGATGCCGTCACGAAGTCGCGCTGCGCCATCAGGAAGGCGCCGCGGCGAGCGAGCAACGACGCCGGGTCGGCAGAGAGCGCGAGTGCCTCACGGAATTCGCGTTCAGCCTCGTCACCCTGCCCGCTGCGATATAGTAGTTCGGCGAAAAACGCCTTACCCCTGAAATCGCGCGGCTCAAGCAGAAGGGCCACGCGACAGGCCGAGACCGCTTCTCGCAGATGTCCGGCCTCATCCAGCGCCGCAGCAAGCGTGATGTGAAAGCGCGATTTCTCGCGGTCATTCTTTTCCAGCTGAAGGGCCTGCGCGGCTGAAGCAATGGCCACGCGGGGCTGCCCCAGGGCACGCGCCACGCAGGCCAGCCCATGCCACGCCCCCGCACACTCGACATCGACCGCGAGTATTTCCCGAAAGATGGCCTCCGCCTGCACGGTTTCTCCACCTGCGAGAAGCGCAAGACCCGTATCAATCCGTGAGGCGTGAGCCCTTGAGCGCGTATCTGACATGATGCTGATCATGAAACGTCTGAGTGCCTGTTACAACCGCGCGAAGCGCCCGGTTCAACGCGCAATTACAGGACAAGCCCAAAGCGCGGCCCGATCCAAGTCACCGCAAGGTAGAGTACGATCGTCAGCAGGCAGCCGGCACCGAGTGCGGGCCAGAACCCGACCCCGTGTCGAAGCAGCGCCGGGATGAGAAGGAACATGGGCAAGGAGGGCAGAACGTACCAGAACGTCGCCTCTGCATGATCGGCCATGTTGGCCGCGTCGGGCCTGTCACGCCACAGCCAGATCATGCCCAGCACGGATACCAGCGGCAATGAGGCGATCAGCGCGCCGAAACCGGGAAAGCGGCGCGCCACAATCGAAGCGCAGGCAATCAACACACCCGACAGGGCTGATCTGACAAACAGAGCAAGCACGAACCGTTTCTCCCCTGCGTGACGGGTTACTTCCCCGATCCGCAACATATCTTCTGGCCCTTTGGCATATCCGCCAATCCGATGGCGGCAAAATGCTGCTCTTGAAACAGATGGTTTTGCAAGGGGGCCGATTGGCCCTAAAAGGAGACATGGTCGCCTTCTCACGCTCTCTGCCCAGCCGCTTCCTGCCCCCACGCCACCCGCTCAGATTCCGTTTCCGAGCGATTTCGGCAGTTGCCAGCCTTGCCCTGCTTGCCCATGCAGCACCGGCGAGAGCGTCTCATGAACGCCCCTGGGTTGCCGATACCGAAGGCGCGCAAGTGGTTGCGACAATCGATCTGCCCGAGGCACGCCGCTGGAAACAGGCCCTCCCCCTCAAGAACAACCGGATCGTCCTGCTATGCGACGCTACGGAACAAGGCGTCGGGTCCGCAAATGACTGCCTGATGAGTCTGAGCGCAGATCAGAATTCGAAGCCCGTCGCCTCACCTCTGACACTTATCTGGCCGGATGGCGGCACAGAGCCTCACGTCAACACGTCTCTCTCGCCCGTTGCCCTCGCTTATGGCACTGACGGTACGCTGTGGTTACTCGACGGGGGTGCAGACAAGGCCGCGCCGCGCCTGATCCGTTTTGACCCGACATCAGGGCGGGTCCTCCAGACGCAGGAGATCCCCGCCGAAGGATACACGCCCCAATCCCGCTTCACGGCATTCGCCGTTCATGGCGACATGGCCTATCTGGCTGATGACGGCGGCATTGCCCTGACCGTGCTTGACCTCAAACGTCATGCTGCCACGCGGTTTTTCGCTGGCTACCCCACGGCACGCGGGCATGTGCCCCTGACCATCGATGGCCACTCGGTACCGGGCAAGGACGGGCATCCACTTACACGCGACCTCGCCTATCTGGCACTCGAAACCAACGGTCAGTGGCTGTATGAGCTGGCCCCTACCGGGCCGATCTACCGCCTCTCCGCCGATCTGCTGAACGATCCTTCCGTGACCCCGTCCGAACTCATGGAAGGGGTGACGCAATGGCGTGGCACGCCCACCGTCAGCGGGATCACGATCGATGACAAGGCCACGCTTTATCTGACCGATATCAGCGAGGGACGCGTTCTGAGTTTCGACACCGCACGGCATCCGCATATCCTTCTGTCATCGCATGAACTGGTCGGGGCCGGTATGCCGCAATGGGTGCCGGGCGAGGCCGGGCACAGCACTACGGGCGCGGGGGAGCTTTACATTCCGGTCGGATCCAAGCTGTTGCGCATTGCCCTGCCCTGAAATACGGGCCATTTCTTTTTCTTCTGTTCTTTTTCGTCTTTTTCTCGCCCCCGGTTTTCCAGCCACGCAATCATGAAGGTCATCATGCAGTACCGTTCCACCCGCGGCGATGCGCGCCCGCGCTCCTTTTCAGATATCCTGCTCGCCGGTCTGGCAGAGGATGGTGGGCTGTACATGCCGGAAACCTGGCCCCGCTTCACGGCAGATGAGTGGCGCGCCATGCGCAGCCTCTCCTATCCCGATCTAGCCGCGAAGATCCTTTCGGTCTTTGCCGCGGGCAGCATAGACCTGCCGACGTTGCAGAAGCTTTGCGCGACGGCCTATGCCGGTTTTTCGCATGCCGCCATCGCGCCACTGGTAGAGGTCGAGAACGGGCTGTTCTCGATGGAGCTGTTTCACGGCCCCACCCTCGCCTTCAAGGACATGGCCATGCAGCTGCTTGGCCAGCTTTTCGAGCATGTCCTGACCGAGCGCAACCAGCGCGTGACGATCGTGGGCGCCACGTCGGGCGATACCGGTTCTGCGGCCATCGAGGCTTTCCGTGGCAGCCCACATCTCTCGGTTGCGATCCTGCATCCGATGGGCCGCACCTCGGATGTGCAGCGCCGTCAGATGACGACTGTTCACGATGACAACATCCTGAACATCGCCGTCGAGGGGACATTCGATGATTGTCAGGACCTGGTGAAGGCCATGTTTGCCGATACCAGCTTCCGTGATGAGATCGGTCTCTCCGCGGTCAACTCGATCAACTGGGCACGTATTGCCGCGCAGATCCCGTATTATGTGCGCGCTGCCCTCATGATGGGTGCGCCTGATCGCGAGGTCTCATTTGCCGTCCCAACGGGTAATTTCGGCAATGTGCTCGCAGCCTGGGCGGCCGGCCAGATGGGGCTGCCAATCCGCCGTCTGTGCATTGGCTCGAACCGCAACGACATCCTCACCCGCTTCCTGACCAGCAACGACATGAGCATGCGCGCCGTTGAGCCAAGCCTGTCGCCGTCGATGGATATCCAGATTTCATCCAATTTCGAGCGCCTGCTGTTCGAACTGCTCGATCGCGATCCGGTTGCCTGCCGGGAAACCATGCATAATTTCCGCCAGACAGGCCGCATGAGCGTCGATCCTGCCGTATGGAACCGTGCGCGTGAGCGTTTTGGCGCTCTCATGCTCGATGATGAGGCAACGCTGGGCGAGATGAAGGCGCTGTGGGACAACTCGCTTTATCTGGCCGACCCGCACAGCGCGATCGGACTGGCTGCTGGCCGTCAGGAGCAGGAGCCGGGAATTCCGATGATCGTGGCCGCCACGGCCCATCCAGCCAAGTTCCCCGATGCTGTGCGCAAGGCCACGGGCATCGACCCGGCGCTACCGCCGCATCTGGCCGATCTGTTTGCCCGTGAAGAGCGTTACGAAACGCAGCCCAATGAGCTCAACCTTGTTGAAGATGCCGTGAGGCGTCATCTTGCCGGTTACGTTCGCGCCGCCTGACATCCGGGCTGGCGTAAGACACGCCTTGGCACGATCATCCAACGCGGGGGGCTAGGATTTTGCCCCCCGTGACGCCATCTCATTTTACAGACCCCGTTTTCCTTCGATTTCAGGACCATCACCACTCGATGACCGATCCGATTACCGTCACCACCCTTCCCAATGGCCTCACTGTCGTAACCGAAAGGATGGAGCGCGTCGAAACCGTTTCCTTCGGGGCCTATGTTGCCACCGGCACGCGCAACGAAAGCGCAGAGGAAAACGGTGTTTCGCATTTTCTGGAGCATATGGCCTTCAAGGGCACGCAGCGCCGTAGCGCCGCACGTATTGCCGAAGAGATCGAGAATGTGGGGGGGCATATCAACGCCTACACGGCCCGCGAGCAGACGGCCTATTACGTCAAGCTTCTGAAGGAAGACCTCCCGCTCGGTATCGACATCATTGGTGATATCCTTACCCACAGCACGTTTCTCGATCAGGAAGTCGAGCGCGAGCGCGGTGTGATCCTGCAGGAAATCGGTCAGGCCAACGATACGCCTGACGACATCATTTTCGACCATTTTCAGGAAACGGCTTTCCGCGATCAGCCTATGGGGCGTCCGACCCTGGGCACCGAGGGGCTCATTGCCTCCATGAAGCGCGAGACCATGATGCGCTACATGCAGACGCATTATACCACGCGTAACATGGTCATCGCCGCAGCCGGCAACTTGCAGCATGATGCCGTGCTGGAGATGGTGCAGGAGCATTTTCGCGATCTGCCCGACCATCAGCCGCCCTCCCGTGAAGGCTGCACCTATCTCGGTGGCGAGCATCGCGAGAAGCGCGACCTTGATCAGGCCCATATCGTGCTGGG
>NZ_AYXS01000012.1:155960-158568 GCF_000505765.1 Asaia sp. SF2.1
GGCGGTGGCATGTCCTCGCGTCTGTTCCAGGAAATCCGCGAAAAGCGCGGCCTTGTCTACTCGGTCTATTCCTTCGCCCTGCCCTTCCTCGATAGCGGGCTTTTCGGCATCTATGCCGGAACGGGCGAGCAGGAGGCGGCAGAGCTTGTGCCGGTCCTGCTGGACGAGTTGCGCCGTATCGGCGATGGCATCAGTCCGGAGGAAATTGCCCGTGCCCGTGCACAGGTCAAATCCTCGCTTCTGATGTCGCTGGAAAGCACGGGCAGCCGCTGTGAGCAGATCGCCCGCCAGATGCAGCTTTTCGGGCAGATTATCGACACGAGCGAGACCGTGGCAAAAATCGATTCTGTGGATGAAGGGGCCATGATCCGCGCCGCCGAGACACTGTTTCGCGCCCGCCCCACGCTCGCAACCATTGGCCCGGTGGGGGCCATTCCGTCATTTGAGGCCATCAGCCAGAGGCTTGTTGCATGAGCAAGGACCAGGAGCGTCTTTCAGACCTGATCGAAGCCGCAAAGCGCGCCGGAGCCGATCGGGCCGATGCGCTCATGGTGGCCTCGCGTTCGGTTTCGGCCATGTGCCGTCAGGGCGTACCGGAAGGGCTGGAGCACTCCGAAACCCTTGCGCTTGGCCTGCGCGTATTCGTAGGTAAACGCGCGGCCAGTGTTTCGGCCACGGCACTCGACCCGAGCCGCTTTGAGGCGCTTGCCCAGCAGGCCGTTGCCATGGCGCATGTGGTGCCTGAGGATGCATGGGCCGGTACGGTCGATCCCGACCGGCAGGGCGTGTACAATATCGCGGCGCTCGATATGGTCGATCCGACCGAAGCCCCGAGCCTCGATGCTTTACTGGCCCGAGCGCGCGAGGCCGAGGAAACCGCCCTCGGTATCAAGGGGATCACCAACAGCAATGGCGCCTCGGCGGGCTATAGCCGCGTCGAGATCACCCTTGCTGAAAGCAGCGGGTTCAGCGGCGCTTATGCCCAGACCAGCCATAGCAACGGCATCAGCGTGCTCGCCGGTGACGGGCCGAGCATGCAGCGTGACTATGCCGGACATAGCACGCGCCATCTGACCGATCTGGATAGCCCGGCGCTGCTCGGACGCGAGGCGGCCGAACGGGCTCTCGCACGCATGAACCCGGTCAAGCCGCGCACCGGATCCTTCCCGGTGGTGTTCGATCCACGTGTCTCGTCCAGCCTGCTCGGCCACCTGGCGGGTGCCATCAATGGCTCTGCCATCGCACGCGGCACGTCGTTTCTGTCCGGCCACAAAGGCAAGCGTATCCTGCCTGAAGCTCTCAGCGTCATCGATGACCCGACGCGTCCGCGCGGCCTGCGCTCAAAGCCTTTCGATGCCGAGGGCCTGTTGCCCAGCCCCCTCGCCTTCGTTGAAAACGGTATGCTTACAGACTGGATTCTGGATGGTCGCTCGTCGCGCCAGCTTGGTCTGGTCAATAACGGCCGCGCCTCGCGTGGCGTAGGTGGTCCCCCCTCTCCGGCGGTTGGCAATTTCTATCTGACGGGCGGCACGGGATCACGACGTGCGCTGATGGAGGACATTGTCGAGGGCATCTATGTGACCGAGATGATGGGTTCTTCCATCAACGGCCTGACAGGCGATTACAGCCGTGGCGCGTCGGGTTTCATGATTCGTCACGGTCAGCTTGCGGAACCTGTCGCCGAGTTGACCATTGCAGGTAATCTCATCGAGATGTTCGCGGCCCTACGTGCCGCCGATGATCTCGTCTTCCGCCACGGTGTCGATGCCCCGACACTGAGGATCGACGCCATGAGCGTTGCCGGAAGCCAGTAAGGAGTTCTCATGTCACGCCGCCTGTTCCGCGCCTCTCTTCTGCTTCTTGCCCTTGCCCCGCTTCTGGCCGCCCCGGCCGATGCGCGCCCCGGTGGCGGTCGCTCCATGGGAAGCCGGGGAAGCCGCACCTATTCTCCCCCGCCCATGACCCAGACCGCGCCTTATCAGGCCCGGCCCATGGAGCGAAGCTATGCCCCCTCATCCCCGTCACCGGGCTATAGCAACCCGATGCAGCGCCCGATGGGCCAGCCTTACGGCTTTGCACAGCGCCGCCCCTTCATGACCGGCTTTGTGGGTGGCCTGCTGGGTGCCGGCCTGTTTGGCATGCTGTCTGGCCATGGTTTTCTTGGTGGTATCGGCGGGGGGCTCTCCTTCCTCGGCCTGCTGTTCCAGATTGCGCTGTTCGGTTTAATCATCGTGATGGTGCTGCGCTGGCTCGGCAATCGTCGCCAGGGCGGGGCCAGTGCCCCTCAGAGGCCCGGTTTTTCGGGTGGCGCCGGGGCACCGGCCGTCACGCTGAACAACAGCGATTACCAGAACTTCCAGCGCCTCCTGCTCGACATCCAGGCTGCCTGGAGTGCTCAGAACATGCGGGCGCTCTCCAGCATGGCCACACCGGAGATGGTGTCGTATTTCAACGAGCAGCTGGCCGATTATGCGAGCCGTGGTGCACGCAATATCGTATCGGACGTGCAATTCATGCGCGGCGATCTCTCGGAAGCATGGCGTGAGGGCAACCTCACCTATGCCACCGTTGCCATGCAGTATTCGCTGTATGACGTCACGACCGATCA
>NZ_AYXS01000012.1:158680-158777 GCF_000505765.1 Asaia sp. SF2.1
GTGCGTGCCGATGGACGCGGCAACTGGGTACTTTCAGCCATCCAGCAGGTTGGCTGAAACGGCGGGCAAGGCTGCGTTTATGCCGGGCCAGGTCGGG
>NZ_AYXS01000012.1:158912-160130 GCF_000505765.1 Asaia sp. SF2.1
GGAGCCCCTGAGGGCTTCGGCTTTTGTGTATGGGGAAGTCACCGATGATCTCTCCTTCGGGTGGGGCACGCTTTGAACGATCGACTGCATCGTCCCGAAATCGACGAGGTGCGGGCTAGCCCCTTTGACGCGAAGGGGGCGCATTAAGCGGATTGTCGGGGCATCGACGATAATCCGTACCGGATATGCCAGCCCCACTTGTCTGTGTCTGGTATTCGGACCCAACGGCACTCGGACACATCCTCCCAAAGCGCAGCCGTTCTTTTCAGATGCCAAATCGTCGTTGGTCGTATTGGCTGATCGTTATCACGACGTAACGCTGCCCTCACCATCACGGCTATACCGCCCCTCAGCCTCTTTGTCTGCCTATGCAATGACTCGCGGCGGCTGCTGCCTCGCAGCACCGCCAGCGTTGTCTCAGACCCTTTTGAAGAGTCGAGCATCGTCCCGATCAGAGGGATAGTAGCGGCCAACCAGAACGATGCTGGCCCCGGCACTACAAACATATCCGGCAGCCGGAAGACCCACGGGAATCAGTGGCGTTGCTGCGGCCCTATCCTCATCGTTACCTTAAGGCAGCACCACAGGCGTGCAGCCTAAGTAGCGGATCTCTCGTACCCCTCTGGCGCGGGATCGGGCCGCAGTTGCGAGAGCACCCGCGGGTATCAGAGACGCAGATAGGTCAGGGCGAAAAGAGAGATCATGACCAGTGACAGACCACCCAGCAGGCCCATGATCCGCCCCTGACGGCGCGCGGCGAGTTCGTTTTTCATCATAAAAACAACACCCGATCGATCAGCAGGGCTGAAAACAGGAAGAACAGATACGCCAGCGAATACCGGAAGGCATAGCGGGCAGGCTTGTCAGCCGTCAGGCTCACCCCGGTCGCGTCTTGTTTGTCGAGCAGAACACGCAAGGCAAATCCCACAAAGCCCAGCCCGAGAACCGTGGCGCTCACCGTGTAGATCAATCCGCAAAGATGGAGAAAGGACGGTACCAGAGACACAGCCAGCAGGATCAGCGTGTAGATGAAGACATTCCAGCGCGTATGACGAGCCCCCTTCACCACGGGCAGCATCGGGATGCCAGCCTTGGTGTAATCCTTGCAGGCGTAGAGCGAGAGCGACCAGAAATGGGGCGGCGTCCACAGGAACACGATGGCAAACATCACCACCGGCAATACGCTCATGGAGCCTGTTGCGGCGGCCCAACCGATCA
>NZ_AYXS01000012.1:160210-162356 GCF_000505765.1 Asaia sp. SF2.1
CATAGTGTAGATGACGGCATAGAAGAAAATCGAAAACGCCAGAATACCTGCAGCGAGAGCATTACTTGCCAGCCAGAGCAGAGCCACAGAAGCCAGCGACAACACCACGCCATAGATAAGGGCGCCATCGGCATCCATACGGGAGTCCGGAATGGGCCTCACCGAAGTCCGCTTCATGATCGCGTCAATATCGCGGTCATACCACATATTGATGGCACCGGCCGCCCCTGCCCCGACGCATATGCAAAGCATATCGATCAGACCGAGCGGGACCGAAGGCCATGTCGGTGCCACGGCCATGCCCGCCACACCTGTGAACACCACCAGCGAGATGACACGAGGCTTCAGCAGCGCAAGCCAGTCCTTGAGCGTCGCCCCTTGAAGGCGATCGAACCCCGGCTCGACATGCGGAAATGATTGTGAGGCACTCATGAAAGGTCGACTTTCGCAGGCTCACGCAATGGCATGATCAGTCTGACGCCCAGACAGGCAACGCAGCAGAGTGAGACCATCATGCCGGCCTCGCCGATATGACGCAGCATGGGCAGAAACGGGATCATGGCCAGCACCGCAATACCCATCGAGACAAGATGAAGGCGACCGAGCCAGAGTGGCGCAGCCATATCGCCCAGCTGGGCCTGCCAGCGATAATAGCAACCAAACAACGCAAACACCGCGCCAAACAGCATGGCGGAATGAAAGGCCTCCGGCCGCGCCGGGAACAGATAAAGCGCCCAACCCGCAGAGAGCAGGAGCAGCGCCGGAAAGCTCCAGGAGAGCGCATAGGTCATGGTGAAGCTGCGACGCCATAGGGAAGCGCAGATCAGCCCCATGATCCCGAAACACGGGAGGGCAACGCCTACCCCCAGAAGCCATGCCTCGGAAAGCCCCGGCACGATAACTCCATGCGCCCAGACCACCGATACACCCAGCGTCGGTACCGCCATAAGCAGTGGCAGAACGATCTTGGCACGGGTTGAATGGAAGGAAACGAGGTTTGCAATCGCCCCGAGGGCGAGTTGCATGACAAGGGCCAGCACGGGAACCTGGATACGACCGAGCCATACGCCAGCCACAATTTGCGCATCCCCGCCCGCCACGAGGTCATGGCACAGGCCAGCCAGCACAACAGGGACGATGACGACCAGGCCAAGTGACGCCAGGAGTTGTGACCAGGTAAAGGGCGACAGGTCACGGAAGCGTACAACGCGACACTCGAGACATTTGACGATGGTCGACAGCGCCAGCAACACAACACCAACCGACCAAAGCCCCATCGAGACGGCAAACAGGTCAGGTCGTGAAACACCGCCAAGCGCGCAGAGCGCCCCGAGGAACAGGACGACAAGAGCCACACGGTCAAAACGGACCATCAAGGACGGGAGGGATGTCAGCTCACCCGGCAGGATCAATCGTCCCATACCGCCAAGAAAAGCCGGTATCAGGACAAAAAGATCGAGCAGCAATCCATGGCCCAGCGCATGGGTTGGGCCGGTATTCTGGGAAACAAACCCGAGGAAACCACCTGCGAGACCGCAAAAAAGCGCCAGAGCAAGAAAAGCAGCACCATCGGCCCGCAGTGTCAGACCCTCGCGGCGTCTCGAAATCGGCAACTGTAACAAGACCCGTTCCTTATTCATTCCGTCCTGGGGGTCCTCATGCCATCAGCATCGGAAAGGGACCCTGAGATCAAGGCCAGTCTGGTATGATTTGTCGGGCACAAACGTGTCAGGCAACCAGGGCCGTCTCTTCCTTACTATCCTTCTCGAGCGGCAATGTCACGAGCGTAAACAGTCCCGCAGGCGGGACCGGCGTGATGGTTGCACGGCTCAGATCTTCAGGCGGCAGCAGGGATTCCATAGCAAAATCCGGGTGCCAGCCGAGCGATCGGGAGGCCCGGGCCATACCGCGTTCTACAGCCAGCCGGACGCCGCCCGTCGCAAGGAAATGATTGACGAACAGGATATGGCCGCCCGGCTTCACCACGCGCTTGAGCTCGCCCAGAAGACGACGTGGGCTTGGCACGACGGATGCGACGAACATCGCCACAGCAATATCAAAGCTTCCCGCCTCGAAAGTGGTCGCTTCAGCATCCATTTCCAGCAGATCATCGACATTGCCGAGCTGCTGGTTGATCACACGTTGA
>NZ_AYXS01000012.1:162419-162579 GCF_000505765.1 Asaia sp. SF2.1
CGGGCGCGCTCGAGCATGGCCTCGGAAAGATCGATGCCGGTGATATGCTTGTCGCGATTGTAATGCGGCAGCGCAAGCCCTGTACCGACCCCAACCTCCAGCACGCGCTGGCCCGGCAACGCATTGACAGCGGCGACAGCACGGCGACGACCGAATGCGG
>NZ_AYXS01000012.1:162648-176787 GCF_000505765.1 Asaia sp. SF2.1
AGATGCCGCCAAACACGGAGTCATACACCTTGGCCCAGCGGCGATAAGCTGCGCGGACAGCATCAGCGTCCAGTGCAGAGCGGGGGCGAGGATGCGTATCGTCAAGGGAGACGGTCGGGTCGATCAGGGGGTCCGGTCGTGTCATCAGGCTTCGTTCGTCTGGTCGCACAAAATCATTGGTTTTGTCCTGATACCTGTCCCGAAATCCCCTTGCGAGACCTCGGCCATTCAAAATTGTCGCCCGACCGCAGCCAGCGTGGCAGGCATCGAACAGATCAGATGCTCTTAGCGTATCTCGTCAGAACTGGCGAGGGGCGGTTTGCATTTCGTCACAGGCAACGCCTAGAAGATAGGCAATAATAACGGGAGAGCGCCCGAGCCCGGGTTGCTCGGACAACTCCTGGAAAGAAACTGATCCTCATGTCACTCTTCGATCTTAGTTTATTCATTCTGGCAATCGGACTGTGGGCGTCGATTTTTATCGTTCGGTTCAGACACAATATTCGGGAGTGGTACGATAACCGCTACGGACGTGCGACCCCGCCGACACCTGCCGACTTCGATGTATCAGAGGTCGCGCTGCCGTTTAAATATACGGGCGCTGAAGCCAAGAATTCTGATACCGACCCATCGATCCCGGAAAATGCCCCGAAGCATTCCGATTGACACCCTTCGCCGCGCTCTGTCGCATATGTCGAAAACAAGACGCCAAGTTGAAAAAACGCCTCAGCAGAGGCGCTTTTCGATGGCGTCCCAGACCAGGCCGGCACTGTTCATGTCGTTGAAACGGTCCAGTTCCTGCAGGCCCGTCGGGGAGGTCACGTTGATCTCGGTCAGCCAATCACCGATCACGTCGATCCCGACGAAGATGAGCCCGTTTTCACGCAGATATGATCCGATACGCGCACAGATTTCCTTATCGCGCGCCGTGAGGGCGACGGCTTCCGCCCGACCACCCACATGCATGTTCGAGCGGGCCTCGCCTGTAGCAGGAACGCGGTTGATCGCACCGATCGGTTCGCCATCGGCCAGAATGATGCGTTTATCGCCCTTGCGCACCATCGGCTCATAACGCTGGATCATAAGCGGTTCACGCGAGCGGCTGAAATGCAATTCCAGCAATGACGCAAAATTCTCATCACCTTCACGGATACGGAAAATGCCCGCCCCGCCATTACCGTAGAGCGGTTTGAGAATCACGTCGCCATAGCGGGCCCTGAATTCGGCCAGCGCCTCAGTGTCCCATGTGACCAGTGTCGGGGGCATAAGATCGGGATAATGCGTGACCAGCAGCTTCTCGGGAGCGTTTCGCACGGCTTGCGGGTCATTCACGACCAGTGTCTTGCCGGGTCCAACACCGTGGACATGCTCGAGCATATGGGTGGCGGTGATATAACCCATATCGAAGGGCGGATCCTGACGCATCAGCACCACATCTGTCTCACCCAGATCTAGACGCTGCTCTGCGCCGAAGGTCGCATGCCCCCCCTGCACGCGCTGCACCGTGACCGGACGCGCCCGCGCAGAAACCCGACCATGATGCAGCGTCTTCTCGGTCCCGCCTTCGCCGAGACACAGCGAGTCCACAGGATACACAAAGAGTTCATGCCCACGTCTCTGGGCTTCGAGCATCAGGGCGAAGGTGGAGTCCCCGTTGATATTGACGTGCTCAAGCGGGTCCATCTGTACGGCTATGCGTAGGGCCATCGTCTTCGTCCTTTCGGTATCTGCAAACCAGAATGTCATCGTTACAAACCAGGTTCGAACCCTGGCTTTTGCCCTGCGGGGCCGTTTGCATCACGCCACACCCATATCATGAGCGTGCGCCCTGCCAAGCATGCGCAAACAGAAAGCCTCGCGGGACCTTACGGCTCCGCCTCACTGCGGATAGGCGATCTCCAGAATCTCCAGCGTGACCGTTCCGTTGGGCGTCATCAGGCTCACTTCATCACCCACACGGCCGCGCATCAGGGCACGCGCGACGGGCGATACGAGCGAGATTTCCCGCCGGGTCAGATCTGCCTCATCGCAGCCGACGATAGTCACATCATGTCTGACATCGTCCTCATCGGCATAGGCAACGCGCGCCCCAAAGAACACACGGTCGCGCGTTGTCTGGCTGGCAGGATCGACAATCAGGGCATGCTCGAGTCGCTTGCTCAGAAACCGGGCGCGGCGGTCGATCTCACGCAGCCGGCGTTTGCCGTACAGATAATCGCCGTTTTCAGAGCGATCGCCATTGCCCGCTGCCCAGGAGACGATCTCCACAATGCGTGGACGCTCAACCTGCATGAGTTCCCGTAATTCCTCACGCATACGCGCGGCCCCCTGAGGGGTAAGATACTGGCTGAGGGCAATACGGGAAGCGTCGGACACGGAAATTCAGCCGCGCTGCTCGGTAATGCGATAGCGTATGACACCCGATATCCTCTCACCGGGCGCGAGAACACGCAGCCCGTTTTCGAGTATCTCGGGATGGTTGATCGCGTTGTTCATGTTCGTCACCGCCTCGACCGCCACGAAAGGTTTTTCCGGCGCGGTGAAGACCACCAGATGCGAGAACGCCGCATCAGCCTCAATCGTCAGATCATAGCCAGCCGAGGGGTAACCGAGCGTTGCCTTGCCATCCCACCCGGCAAAGCAGTTATCAAGGCGTGTCGCCCCGACGAGCTTCGCCTTGTCGAAAAACTCCGTGCCCTCATAGGGCTGCAGAGTGGTGGGAAGCATGTCCGACCCATTCTGCCACATCCCTCGCGCCCCGAATTGCAGCGTCATGTCGTCGCTTCTGGCGAAGAACGGATGGAATCCCATGCCGACAGGCTGCGCACGCGTATCGCGATTGGCAAGAAGGATTTCGACATCCATCCCTTCACGATGCAGTACGAAAGAGAGAACGGCGCGGTAGGCAAAGGGCCATTGCGCCGCATCGTCCCCCTTGGCGGGATCATGGTCGAGATAAAGAATGGCCCGCTCGGCATCGTGCTGGGCAACTTCCCAGCTGCGTTCCCAGCCATTGCCGTGAATGGCATGGGGCTCACTGACAAAATTATGCGCCAGTTGGTACGGGATGCCCTCGAAACTGAATGTGCCATCCCCGATGCGGTTGGAGAAGGGCAGCAAGGGATAGCCTGCAACGGGCGTGTTTTTCTGTGCGACAAGGTTCGGATCGGCGGTCGGCACCAGCAGATCGCGCCCGCGTAGCCGCCAAAAGGCAAGACTGCCACCAAGAGCGGGGAGTAATCCGAGATGGGCCTCGCCCAGTTTCAGCTCGATCATCCTGCTTTTCTCCTGCCACCGCCCCGCTTCTTGTTGGGGTCATAACCCCCGCCGCCCGGGCCGAGCGGTCGTGGCGTCTTGTCCTTGCTCCTGAACCCGCTACGCCCTGCGGTTGAACTCGGCAAGGGGGGAGGCTCAAGCCCGAGATCGATCGCTTCAAGCCGCTTGATTTCATCTCGCAAGCGCGCGGCCTGTTCGAAATCGAGGTCCGCCGCCGCAGCACGCATGCGCTTTTCCAGATCCTGGATAGAAGCCGCAAGCGACTTGCCCACGAATTCCTGCGTGTCCCCGGCTTCATCAGGACCAACCGTCACGTAATCCTGCTCGAACACGGACGACAGCGCATCGCCAATACGCGAGCGCACAGTCTGCGGTGTGATTCCGTGCTCCTCGTTCCATGCCACCTGACGGGCACGACGACGCGCGGTTTCCTCAATCGCGAATTCGAGCGAGCCCGTCATCTTGTCGGCATAAAGCAGCACGCGGCCATCCACGTTACGCGCCGCACGGCCAATCGTCTGGATCAGCGATGTGCGACTACGCAAAAAACCTTCCTTGTCTGCATCAAGGATCGCAACGAGCGCACATTCAGGGATATCGAGCCCCTCACGCAACAGGTTGATGCCAACCAGCACATCAAAAGCGCCAAGACGTAGATCGCGGATGATCTCGATACGCTCGAGCGTATCCACATCAGAGTGGAGATAGCGCACCTTGATACCGGCCTCGCCGAGATACTCTGTCAGATCCTCGGCCATGCGCTTGGTGAGCGTGGTCACCAGAACACGCCCTCCCGCCGTAATGGTGTCGCGGGCTTCAGCCAGCAGATCATCCACCTGCCCTTCGACTGGGCGCACGATTGTGACAGGGTCGATCAGCCCGGTCGGACGAATGATCTGCTCAGCAAACACGCCTGCGGTCCGTTCCATTTCCCAGGGGCCGGGTGTTGCGGAAACGAACACGCTTTGCGGGCGCAAGGCCTGCCACTCCTCGAATTTGAGGGGCCGGTTGTCGAGACAGGAAGGCAGTCGGAAACCGTATTCGGAAAGCACGGATTTGCGCGCATGGTCACCCCGCGCCATGCCCCCGATCTGAGGCACCGTCACATGGCTCTCATCGACAATCAGCAGCGCATCCTCTGGCAGATACTCGAACAGGGTCGGTGGCGGATCGCCGGGGCCACGACCAGAGAGATAACGGGAATAGTTTTCAATGCCCTTGCAGGCCCCTGTGGTCTCGATCATCTCGAGATCGAAAATCGTGCGCTGTTGCAGGCGCTCAGCCTCCAGCAGCTTGCCCGCCGCATTGAGCTCATCGAGGCGCTGGCGCAACTCCGCCTTGATACCGATCATGGCTTGATTGAGCGTCGGACGTGGCGTCACATAATGCGAATTGGCATAGACGCTTATCTCTGTCAGGTCGGCGGTCTTGTTGCCTGTCAGCGGGTCGAACTCCGTGATGGCCTCGATTTCATCGCCGAAAAGCGAGACACGCCAGGCGCGATCCTCGTTCTGCACCGGAAAGATATCGATCTGCTCGCCGCGCACACGGAATGTGCCGCGCTCGAACGCCGCGTCGTTGCGGCGATATTGCAATTCGACCAGCGCCTTGATCAGTCGGTCACGATCAATGCTGCCACCCGCCTCAAGCTTGACCACCATGCGCGAATAGGTCTCGACCGAGCCGATACCGTAGATGCACGATACCGAGGCCACGATGATGACGTCGTTGCGCTCCAGCAAGGCCTGCGTGGCAGCATGGCGCATACGGTCGATCTGCTCGTTGATCTGACTGTCTTTTTCAATATAGGTGTCAGAGCGCGGCACATAGGCTTCCGGCTGGTAATAATCATAATAGGATACGAAATATTCGACCGCGTTATCAGGAAAGAACTGCTTCATTTCGCCGTAGAGCTGCGCTGCCAGCGTCTTGTTCGGTGCCAGAATCAGGGTCGGCTTCTGTGTCGCCTCGATGACCTTGGCCATGGTGAAGGTCTTGCCCGAACCCGTGACACCCAGAAGAACCTGATCCACCTCCCCGTCATTCACACCCTGCGTCAGTTCCGCAATAGCGGTGGGCTGGTCGCCCGCGGGCTCGTATTCGGATTTGACGACCAGACGCCGCAGCTTTTCCTTTGCGGGCTGTCGTTCAGGCCTGAATCCCATAAGCCGGTGCTCGGGGATCGCTTCCATCGTGGATCGTGTTGCTGTCGCCATGGCAGGAAAATGGGCTTTCAAAAGGGCTGTCACAAGAGCGCGCCAGATCGCGGGT
The DNA here is from genome assembly GCF_000505765.1 of Asaia sp. SF2.1. Classification (NCBI taxonomy): domain Bacteria; kingdom Pseudomonadati; phylum Pseudomonadota; class Alphaproteobacteria; order Acetobacterales; family Acetobacteraceae; genus Asaia; species Asaia sp. SF2.1. The sequence goes on from NZ_AYXS01000012.1 coordinate 168,196, forward strand.
TCAAAAGCGAGATTGTCGGCATCGGTATCGCATGACAGAACGCGTCATGGCAGACAGGGGTTCATGATGCAGGATATCCTCAATTCGCCCCGTCACAGGCAGATCGTGACGCTGGTCCAGGCCCATGGCTTCATGTCCAATGAGGATCTTGCGCAGCGTCTTGGTGTCACGGTCCAGACCATCCGGCGCGATCTCAATGCCCTGTCGGAGGCAGGGCATGTGGCGCGCTATCATGGCGGGGCAAGCCCTGCCTCTTCCACCGAAAACATCGCCTACGGCGAGCGCCAGAGCCTTCACTCGCGTGCCAAGGAGGCGATCGGGCAATGCGCGTCACGGCTCATCCCTGATGGCAGTTCGCTCTTCATCAATATCGGCACCACGACAGAGGCCTTTGCCCGGGCCCTGACCAGCCATAAGGACCTGCACGTCATCACCAATAATCTGCATGTTGCAGTTGCCCTGTCTCCCCGGCGCGATTTTCGCACCGTGCTGGCAGGTGGACTGGTGCGCCCCCAGGATGGCGGCATTGTAGGCGCAGCCGCGACGGAATCCCTGTCGGGCTTCCGGGCCGACTTCGGTGTTATTGGCATCAGCGGCATTGAGGAAGATGGCACGCTGCTTGATTTCGATCTCGATGAGATACAATGCGCCCGCGCCATCATGCGCCATGCAAGACGTGTGATTCTGCTGGCCGACCACACCAAGTTCACACGTAGCCCGGTGGGGCGGGTGGGCGATCTCTCCAGCATTGATGACTTCGTGACGGATCGTATGCCCTCCTCCCCATTCGTTGCCGCGCTCGAAGCGGCGAATGTTAGACTTCACGTAGCCTGACCCACATCTTGCTCACAAATAACACGAACGCGTTATAGTTAACGTTCCATGTTCGCTTTCTTTCGTTTTTGATCTAGTAAGACTTTCGAGTTTGTTCCCCTCGAAAGGTCTCACCCCATGAGCGGTTCCACCCCCATCCACCCGAACGAGGGTTCCGACATGATTGAGCACGACCTGCTGATCGTGGGCGGTGGCATCAATGGCGCAGGGATTGCGCGCGATGCCGCAGGGCGCGGCCTGAACGTGCTGCTGGTCGAGAAGGATGATCTGGCAAGCCATACGTCCTCAGCCAGCACGAAGCTGATTCACGGTGGGCTGCGCTATCTCGAATATTACGAGTTTCGGCTGGTACGCGAGGCGCTCAACGAACGTGAAAACCTGCTTCGCATCGCGCCTCACATCATCTGGCCCATGCGTTTCATCCTGCCTCATTCAGCCATGCTGCGTCCGGCATGGCTGCTGCGCACCGGGTTGTTCCTGTACGACAATCTCTGCCGCGTCATGACGCTGCCCAAAACCCGCGTGCTCAAGCTGCAGCAGGACCCGGCAGGGCGTGTGTTACGCAACGAATTCCGCAAGGGGTTCGAATATTCCGATGGCTGGGTGCAGGACAGCCGGCTCGTCGTGCTCAATGCCATGGATGCCGCCCGACGCGGCGCAACAATCTGCACCCGCACAAAGCTGATCGGGGCCGAACGTCACCCGGATCGCTGGATCGCCACCCTTCGTGACGAGGCGACCGATCAGACAAGGCAGGTCAGCGCCCGTGCCCTTATCAATGCCGCAGGCCCCTGGGTAGCTGAACTGCTCAAGGACAGATTGTCGGTACCGAGCAGGAATGATGTGCGGCTCATCAAGGGCAGCCACATTGTCGTGCCCCGCATGTTCGAGACCGAGCAGGCCTATATCCTGCAAAATCCGGACCGTCGCATCGTCTTTGCCATCCCGTATGAGAAGGATTTCACCCTTATCGGCACGACCGACATTCCCTGGGAACAGGACGCCGGTGCCGTGGCTATTTCACAAGAGGAAATCACCTATCTCTGCGAAAGCGTGAACCGCTATTTCAAACGCGCCATCACACCGGATGACGTTGTGTGGAGCTATGCTGGCGTACGTCCGCTTTATGACGACCACTCGGGCAGCGCCTCCGCCGTGACGCGCGACTATGTGCTCGATGTCGATCACAGCGCAGCCCCCGTGCTGTCCGTTTTCGGCGGCAAGATCACCACCTACCGCAAGCTCGCCGAGCACGCTCTCGAAAAACTCGCGCCCCATCTGCCCGGACTGCCGGTTACGTCATGGACGGCCGATACTGCCCTGCCCGGCGGCAATTTCAAGCGGGCAGATTTCAACAACCGCGTCCGTCTGCTCATGAAGCATGTGCCGGGGATGACGCAGGATACCGCAACGCGGCTCGTGCGCAATTACGGCACCTTGGTCGAAACGCTGATGGCAGAAGGCGCAGAAGCGCACACCACTCAGTCCAGCACGGTCACACAAGCAAATGCCCTTCCCGCCGGGCATACACCCGATGTCAGCGCCCCGCCCTCGCTGGGGGCCTGCCTTGGAGCCGATCTGTATGAGGCCGAGGCCAATTATCTGATCGACCATGAATGGGCGCGCAACGCAGAGGATATTCTCTGGCGTCGCTCGAAGCTCGGCCTTCGTTTTTCCCCTCGCGAGACACGCGCTCTCGAGGATTACATCGCCCGGCGATCGCGCCGGAATTCCCCGCCTGTCGAGACCGGCCCCGCCCACGAAATGGCCTGATCTCCCTCCCGCCTCTCCCTCCCACTCTGGCTGACGGAAATTTTCTCATGTCAGAAAGAAAACGCTATCTCGGCGAACTGATTTCCGAATTCATCGCCGTGCTGATCATCATCATCTTCGGCGACAGCGTCGCGGCGATGATCGTGCTTTATGATCCCAATCCGTATCAGAACGCCTATTGGGGCGTGGCCATCGTGTGGGGGCTTGGCGTCACCATCGCCATCTATGCCACCGGGGCTGTAAGCGGCACCCATGCCAACCCCGCCGTAACCCTTGCTCTTGCCCTTTATCGTGGCTTTTCATGGAAAAAGGTCTTGCCTTACTGCACCGCGCAGGTGCTGGGCGGCATTGCCGGGGCTGCGGTCGTCTATCTCAATTTCCATCCGGTCATCGATCACTACAACATGACCCATCACTTCACCCGTGCGGGTGATGGCGGGGCCGCAGGGGTGTTCTTTACCCATCCCGGCCTTGCCGTGACGGCCATGCATTCCTTTGTGGTGCAGATCGTCCTGACCGCCGTGCTGGTATTTGGCATCTTCGCCATCACTTGCCAGTATAACACCCAGGCCCCACAGGCGAATTCGGGTGCCCTCATCATCGGTCTGCTCGTTGCAGCCATCGGTGCCTCCTCCGGCTTCCTCGATGCCTGGGCCATCAACCCCGCACGTGATTTCGGCCCACGTACCTTTGCCTTCTTTGCCGGCTGGGGAGCTTCCGCTTTTCCGGCACCCCAGCATTACTGGTGGGTTCCCATCGCAGGCCCGCTGGTTGGTGGCGTGGTGGGTGCTGGCATCTATCAGTTCACGCTCCGCCCGTTCATGCCGAACTACAACCCAGGCGCGACGACAGGCGCAGCCCAGACATTGCCCGACCCCGTTGCCACCACCCCCGTCATTACCCCGGCACCCGTGTTTGCCTCGCGGGTCAACGAGGCCACGACGCTCCATTAGATCCAGCCTTGTGAGGCACCGGCCGACCGGAACAATCCGATCGGCCACCCCTACCCGATTTCATAAGACAGCCTGCACCGGCACCGACATGCCACGCGTATTTCAAGGACCATCACCATGACCCGCAAGACCCATATCCTCGCCATCGATCAGGGCACGACCTCCACACGCAGCATCGTGTTTGACAGCAAGGCGCGCTCTCTTGCTCTGTCACGGCGTGAATTCACCCAGCATTATCCCAGCCCCGGCTGGGTCGAACATGATGTCGAGGATATCTGGCGCGATGCGCTCGACACGGCACGCGAGGCCATCGAGCAATCCGGAGGTATCGACAGAATTGCCGGGCTAGGCATTACCAGCCAGCGCGAGACCGTCGTGCTTTGGGAGCGCAGCACAGGCAAGCCGGTGCATCGCGCCATCGTCTGGCAGGACCGGCGCACAGCCGCCTTCTGCGCCGAGCTCAAACGCGATGGTGCGGAGGAAATGGTGCGCGCCAAGACCGGCCTGCTCCTCGACCCCTATTTCTCTGCCAGCAAGATCACCTGGCTGCTCGACAATATTCCCGGCTTGCGGGCGCGGGCCGAGGCCGGCGAACTCGCTATGGGCACAATTGACTGCTTCCTCCTGTGGCGCCTGACCGGTGGCAAAGTGCATGCCACCGATGTCACCAATGCCAGCCGCACGGCTCTGTTCAACATCCACACACAGGAATGGGACCAAGAGCTTCTGGCCCTGTTCAACGTCCCTCAGGCCCTGCTGCCCGCTCTTTGCGACAATAGCGGTGAACTGGGCATGACCGATCCGGCCCTGTTCGGCCAGTCCATTCCCATCGGCGGCATGGCGGGCGATCAGCACGCAGCGCTTGTGGGGCAGGCCTGCTTCAAACCCGGCATGGCCAAGGCAACCTATGGAACAGGCTGTTTCATGCTGCTCAACACGGGTGAGCAGCCCGTCACCTCGCATCATCGGCTTCTGACCACAATCGGCTATCGTATCGGTGGCAAGACCACCTATGCGCTGGAGGGCTCAATCTTTGTGGCCGGGGCTGCCATCAAATGGCTGCGTGACGGATTGCACCTCATCACCCATGCCTCACAGACCGACGACATGGCAACGCGTGTGCCAGATAGCCACGGAGTATACATGGTGCCCGGTTTTGTCGGCCTGGGTGCCCCCCATTGGGATCCGGAAGCGCGCGGTCTGATCTGTGGCCTTACGCTCGGCTCAACCGAGGCGCATATCGCCCGTGCAGCGCTTGAATCGGTCGCTTATCAGACTTTCGATCTGGCACACGCCATGCGTGAGGACGGCGCCATGCAGGCCCAGACATTGCGTATCGATGGCGGTATGTCAGCCAATGACTGGTTCTCGCAGTTTCTGGCGAACATCCTCGATACGGACGTGCAACGTCCGCTGGATCTGGAGACAACGGCTCTTGGCGCCGCTTTTCTGGCAGGCCTGGCCACGGGTGTCTGGCAGTCTCTGGAGGAAATCGGCACCATCTGGGAGCAGGAGCGGCTTTTCACGCCCGATATCGACGGCGCCTTGCGCCTGACATTGCTGCGCGGCTGGGAAGATGCGGTGCGTCGCACCCTGACCCCTCCCCGTGAGACGACGAGCGTCACATCTGCGCGCCGCGATCAGGCAGCCTGAGCCGGCCAGCAGGCGTATGATCCGAACCGGGATGCGGGGGAAAGCCCCTGCATCCCGGCCTTATTCAGCCCCTTACTCGTGGCCGGGGAAACATGTCCCTCAAAAGCAGGACGCAAACCCTATCGCTGCCGCATATTGCCCGATGGCAAAGACTGCATGGGCCAGCAGCACGAGACCGTACAGCTTCACCGGGTTGGGCGTCTTAAGCCCGAGAAAACCGCCTCCCATACCCGGTACCATAAGTGTCAGGCCCGCAATGGTGGTCAGGACCACGCCGATAAGGATGATCGGCAGCCACGTAGGTGCCGCGATGAAAGCCACACCCCAGAAAACCGGCAGCATGGCGGCATAGGCACAGCCCACCACGTAATGAAACAGCCAGCCAAGCCCGTGTTCACCGGGTGTGTAGACCCCGCTTGCCGTCGGTTCGAACACGAAGCGCCCCTGCTTCATGCCCTGTAGCCAGTGGCCGACCGCGCCCCAATTGGTCTGGGGGAGACCCAGAGCCTTGTCGAGCACGAGCGCGTAGAGATCGAGGATCAGGGTCGAGACGACGCCGACGATAATCGTGAATACAATGATGGCCCCCAGAGGGTGCGCGAGAAAACTGTCCATTCCGGTCATCCTGCAATGAGCGAGCCCGGCTGAGCATGAGGTGCTGACACCGGACCGTAAGCCCGCCCTCCATGACAGATCCGCCATCTGTCAGCCAGTTCGTAACACGTGCGCATCATCGGACACGCGCAATAGTGATCAGGAGCAAATTACGAGCCCTTTCATCGGTGCGGCAGAATGACTGCGCCAAATGGCGCCGAGCGGAAGTGCTGTATCAGTCAGAACAGAGCGCCCCCATGATGATGTCTGACCTCACAAGAAGAAAGGCCGGATCTTCAGGCACAGCACTGGTCTCGTATCGATCACGAATAGTAATCGGGCAATTCTTCATTGCGACTGGCCACAGCCTGATCACTAATTTAGCGTGATTTATAACACAAGCATCACATTTCCACCTGATACCCTTGTTGATCCGCCCGGAACCTGACCCCGCCCCCGGCCTTCAATGACTGATCCCGTCCCGTTGCCGTCGCTTTGCGCGGCGACCATGGAACCGAGCCTGCGAAAGGAACACGCCTCATGCTACCTGCCACACCCCCCGCCCCAGAAGTCGCTACCCGTGAAAAGAAGCTTTCCGGCGCCGACGATCCAGGCCCGGCAGGTTCGGCTCCTTCCCCAACACGGCGTAGGCTGATCCGGATCGGTAGCGCCGCGCTGGGCGCAGCGCTTGTGGCCCCCCTGATGCGGCGGAAAGCCTCGGCCCATGACGTTCCAGCTGATACGGCGCTGTCTCCGCCGAGTGTTGTCAGCACACCGCCGCGCCTCTGGGGGCCCGAAGCTCCCGTCGCCTTCACCCCCGACCCCGATATCATTTCCTACGACCCGTCCTTCTCGGCGGTGATTCTTGATAACGCGCCGCTTGTTCAGGCGTGGAAAGGCAAGGTGCTCTGGCTGGAAGGGCCTGCATGGTCAAACGAGGGCAGGTTTCTCATCACCAGTGATGTCATGGGAAGCACACAGTACCGCTACCTGCCAGAAGAACGCTGCATGACGATGTTCCGCAAGGAAAGCTACCACTCCAACGGCAATACGTTCGATCGTGAGGGACGGCTTATCACCTGCGAGCACGGGTTGCGCCGGGTGATCCGCTGGGAGCATGACGGGCGCTGCACGGTGCTCGCGGAGAGCTTTAACGGCAAACGCCTCAACTCACCCAATGATATCGTGGTTGATCATGAGGGCGGGATCTGGTTCACCGACCCGCCCTATGGCGACAGATTATGGGAAGGGCACCCGGATGCTCCTGACGGGGCCACGCCGACAAAAGGCAATCTCACCTGGAATCTGGATCTGGAAGCGACCGAGCAGATAGGGGGTGAGCATGCACAGGCAACCCATGTCTTTCATCTTGACCCCGAGAAGCGTCACCTCACCGCACTTCTCGATGGCGACGCCCTAGCGGGGCCGAACGGGCTATGCTTCTCTCCTGATCAGAAGACGCTTTATATCGTCTCCAGCGAAAAAGGCGCCCTCAGCCCCAAAGGTGGCGGGTATCGCAACATCTACGCATTTGACGTGCAGAAACCGGGGGGCACTCAACCCGGCACGAATGGCGTCCCGGCCCTTACGAACCAGCGCGTCTTTGCCGATATGACGCTGGGTGGTCACAAGCTCATGCCGGACGGTATCAAGGCAGACCGGCTGGGCAATCTCTGGGTCGCGGCCAATGGCCCGCTCGGGTTGTGCGGTGTGTTTGTCTATAACCCGGCAGGCAAGATGATCGGCCGCCTGCGCCTGCCGCGCAGTGTTTCCAATCTGTGCTTCGGCGGAACACAGCGCGACCGTTTGTTCATGTGCGCTGAAAACACGATTTTCACACTCGATGTCGCCACACAGGGAGCCGGCCTGTCATGAAAATGCCTTATCGATGCCTGATCGGGGGGAGCGCAATCGCTCTGCTTGCCCTCTCTGCCGCGCCTCGCGCACTTGCTGCGCCAGCACCCGATACAACCAAGCCGGATGCGGTCACACAGCGCATCGCTTCGAAAAACGGCACGACGGCGCTGGAGGTCGTCAAGCGCTTCCCGAAGGATTTCAACATGATCGGGGTCGGGGTCTCGCATTCCGGCATCGTCTATGCCTCTGCCCCGGCAACCATGAAGCGCTACAGTGCGAGTGTCGTGCGGGTCGACCCTGCGACGGGCGCCCTCCAGCCGTTTCCCGATGCGGGCTGGAACCGCTTTGACCCGCATCCGGTGGACAAGGAAGTATGGGTTTCTGTACCGGCCCTATGGGTGGACGACCGCAATCATCTCTGGGTGCTGGATTCATCGCTCCCTTCAGTGGACCAGAAAACCCTGCCGCCCAAACTGGCGGAATTCGACGCCGAAACCGGGCAACTCTACCAGATCTATCATTTCGGCCCCGACATCACTCCGGCTGACTCACTCAACGATGTGCGCGTGGATACGCGCACACGCACTGCCTATATCACCAATGAATGGGGGCGTGGCGGGCTGGTGGTGATGGATCTCGATACCGGGGCCTATCGTCTGGTTCTGGCCAATACGCGCTCGGGGATCGCCGATCCCAAACAGCATCTTCACATCTATGGGGAGCTTGCGCGCAAGAAAGATAAGACGCTCCCCGTCACACAGGATGATGGCATCGCGCTCTCACCCGACCGCAAGTGGCTCTATTATCGCCCGCTCACCGACCATCATTACTGGCGCATCGCGACCTCGGATCTGCGCAATGCTAAGCTCACCGATGCGGAGCTGGACAAACGGGTAGAGTATCTTGGCCAATCGGTCATGAGCGGCGG
>NZ_AYXS01000012.1:176874-179140 GCF_000505765.1 Asaia sp. SF2.1
CTGAGTTTCCCCAAAGGAGCGACGACACCCAAAATCGACTTCAGCTATCGCAACCCGGCGGTTCTGGACTGGGCCGATGGCTTCGCAATTGCGAAAGACTGGCTCTATATTTCCGACTCACGTCTTGATGAACTGGCCTTCAGCAATTCCCGTCCTGTTTCTGGCGCCACAACAATCTATCGTATGAAGCGTCCTGCCTGCGAGACAGGTGGGGAAGCTTCACCTCAACAGATCGATGGACATTCAAATTGACCGGGAACAAGACCGAAAAGGCCTCCCTTAACAAGGCTCTGTGGGCAGGATTTATTGGTGGCAACCTGTCCAGCTTCGTCAAATGGGGAACCGAAGTTCCCCTGCCGCCCCGCACGCCGGACCGCCCCAGCCCACCCGCCGAGATGCTACGTGATTTCGGCATCGACGTTCGTGGCCTTGTCTATCACTACTCGGACCATCTGGTGCAGGGCGGTGTCCTGCTCGTGCATCACCTCTTTTCCATCGTTTTCGCGCTGCTCTATTGCGTCATCTGGCGCTATGAGCCACGCATTGCGCTCTGGCAGGGTGTTGCCTTCGGGCTGGTCGTCACGGTGTTGTTCCATGGCATGGTGCTGCCTTTGGGGCACTGGGCACCCGCCCTGTGGAATCTCCCGCGAGCGGAAATCCTGTCCGAGACAATCGGCCATATGCTGTGGGCATGGGTCATTGAGCTGATCAGACGTGAGTTCATGACCCCAGCCTCAGAGGCAAGGAAAACCCTTAGAGCCTGAAACACGGAAAGAGCTGCGAAGCGGGGCCATCATATCGGCCCCGCAGCGACAGTCAGAGGACGAGCGCCATGCGTTGATGCTCGATCGGCCCCTTGAAAAACAGATCCCCCATCGGCTGCATGGCAAATTTCTCGTAAAAGCCGCGTGCCGTGCTGCGGGCATCGAGTTCAAGGCGCGTGACGCCCAGCACCCGACAGGTGTCGATCGCCTCGCGCATCAGTTGCGTCCCGATCCCCTTCCCCTGACAGCGCCCCGTCACGGCGAATTTGCGCAGCTGGTACAGTCCCGGCCCGATGGGGCAAAGTGAGAGACAGCCCACCAGCGTCTCGCCGACAAACGCCCCGAGATGCGTGGCCTCGGGATCCTGTGGCACGCGACACTCATCTTCAGTCAGGGCTGGCCAAAGCACCTCGCGGCGCAAAGGCAGACAATCTTCGGTTGAAATTCGCGCAATGCGCAGAGCGTCCTGCATTTCCCTACTCCCTGATGAAGCCTCTTCACGCATCATTCCCGGCCGGTGCAATGCGCGTCCACGCCTTGAGCATAACTCAGATTGCCGTTTGAGGCCCTGCGCCAGCAATTTGTGCCCCCTCAGCCGGGCCGACATCTGAACAGGCTTTCTCAGGCACCTGTCCCAGATCCTTCGCGCCACAACTCAGGCAAAAGCGGTTGAATGCCATGTTGCGCGTGTCGCAGCGCAGGCAATGCTGATAGAGCGTCAAACCGCAGTGGACGCAGTAATTCGTGTCCATGCCCTCGACCTGCAGGATAGGCCGATCGCAATCGGGGCAGATCTTCTTCTCGATACGGGCATAGGCCTGTTCGCGATCAACGCGCTGACGGCGCTCCTTTTCCGACTCTGCTTCAGCAATACGGCGCCTCGCCAGATAAGCCTGCATGTTCCTGATCAGCACGACGCAGATAGCAACCGTCAGGACTGCGCCCACGCCGTAGCGCACATACCCGCCATAGCTCGGCAGATAGGGGACGAGCTCGACAAAGAACGAATAAAGCGAGGCCAGAACGAAGCCGCGATAGAGTGGCCAGTAAGCGCTTTGCCGCTTGCGCATGACCAGCCAGATGGCGAGCACCAGAAGCGGCAAGGTAAATGCAAGACGCATGAGAAACACGCGCATCTGCGCCATGAAGACAGCGCGGGCATAGACAGGCCGGTAAGCCTGCGCGATCGTATCGCGTTCCTGCTCGATCGCCGTTTTCTGCTGGCTGAGCTCATGCACACGCTGATCGATCGCCTCGATCTTCTGCGTTGCCTGATGCTCGCGCTGCTGCAATTGCTCGAGCGCCTCGGTACGACGGGTCAGTTCAGTGTCCTGCCACGGGTCGGTCGTCGCCTTGCGAGTCTCAAGCCAGGCCTGGAAGGCCTCCTTCGCGCTGCTGGTTGCACTATGTGCCGCCTCCAGCGCGATCTCACCGCTTTCGCGCTGCGCGCGCAGCGCATTCTCCTCGGTGCTGATCGAACGCGCATGCTGCGTCAGTGTGTC
>NZ_AYXS01000012.1:179179-199801 GCF_000505765.1 Asaia sp. SF2.1
AGGATAGACGGGTTTATAGGCGACATCCCCTGCGCGGCGCGGCAGATCATCGATAACCAGACCGCCAAGCCCGATCAGAAACACCGCAAACGCAGCTGAAACGGCCCACATGGCCAGCCCATAAAGCCGCTCAGGGAGGCGATTGCCTTTTTTCATTCTTGTTTCCCATGATGGTGCCAGGTTGCAGGGGCACGTTACAGCAAGGGAAGCGCGATCTGACGCCTGCGTCAAATATCCGCAGCGTGATCGTAATTGCACATTACGGGTCGAGCCCGTATCAACGCCACCTTCCCCCGTGACCCAGAGGTTCCATGATCCGTCTCGATTCGATCAGCAAGCAGAACGGCCAGCGCGTCATTTTCATCGAGACGAGCGCTGCCCTCCAGAAGGGCGAGAAAATCGGTCTGGTCGGGCCTAATGGCGCCGGCAAGACCACGCTGTTCAGGCTGATCACAAAGCAGGAATCTCCCGATGAAGGTCAGGTGTTCCAGGACCGCGGCATCACCATCGGGTTTTTCAGCCAGGACGTGGGCGAAATGGATGGCCGCTCGGTCGTGGCCGAGGTGATGGACGGCGCAGGCGAAGTCGCAAAGATTGCTTCGGAGCTGGCAGAGCTCGAGGCCGCCATGTGCGATCCCGAAAGAATGGATGAGATGGACGCCATTCTCGAACGCTTTGGCGATGTGCAGGCGCGCTTCGAGGAACTCGGCGGTTACGGGCTGGACAGCCGCGCCCGCGAGGTGCTGCACGGCCTCGGTTTCTCGCAGGAAATGATGTCCGGCGATGTGGGGCTTCTGTCGGGTGGGTGGAAAATGCGCGTCGCGCTGGCCCGCATCCTGCTCATGCAGCCTGACGTGATGCTGCTTGATGAGCCGAGCAACCATCTTGATCTGGAAAGCCTGATCTGGCTCGAACAGTTCCTGAAAAACTACGAGGGTGCGCTTCTCATGACGTCGCATGACCGCGCCTTCATGAACCGTGTTGTCAACAAGATCCTCGAAATCGACGGTGGGACGCTGACCTCCTATACGGGTGATTACGAATTTTACGAGCAGCAGCGTGCGCTGAATGAAAAGCAGCAGCAGGCGCAGTTCGACCGTCAGCAGGCGATGCTGGCGAAGGAAATCGCCTTCATCGAACGATTCAAGGCACGCGCCTCCCATGCCGCCCAGGTGCAGAGCCGGGTCAAGAAGCTCGACAAGATCGATCGTGTGGAGCCGCCGCGCCGCCGCCAGACCCTGTCTTTCGACTTTGCCCCTGCACCGCGCTCTGGCGATGCTGTTGCCACGCTCAAGCAGGTTGGCAAGGCCTATGGCTCACGCGTGATCTATCAGGATCTCGACCTGTTGATACGCCGTCAGGAGCGCTGCTGTATCCTCGGCGTGAACGGTGCTGGCAAATCCACGCTCCTCAAACTGATTGCAGGAGCCAGCGAGCCTGATTCAGGCAGTGTGAGCATTGGGGCCAGTGTGAAAATGGGCTATTTTGCCCAGCATGCCATGGATCTGCTCGATGGCAGCCGCACCATTTTCGAGACACTGGAGCACGCTTTCCCGCTTGCCGCCCAAGGCTCGCTGCGTGCTCTGGCAGGCGGATTCGGCTTTTCAGGGGATGATGTGGAGAAATATGTCAGCGTCCTTTCGGGCGGCGAGAAAGCCCGTCTCGTCATGGCGCTGATGCTGTTCGATCCGCCGAACTTCCTCGTGCTGGACGAGCCCACCAACCATCTGGATATCGACACCAAGGAAATGCTGATCCGCGCGTTGTCCAATTACGAGGGCACCATGCTGTTCGTCTCGCATGACCGGCATTTTCTGGGGGCACTTTCCAATCGTGTGCTCGAAGTCACGCCGGAAGGGCTGCACCGCTATGACGGTGGCTATCATGAATATGTCGCAGCCACGGGTCAGGAAGCTCCAGGCCTTCACGTCTGATCCGTTTCCATCTGCCGGGTGCGACATCAAGCACCCGGCAGATGGCGTGATCCTGTTTTCCCGATAGCCCAACGCCTCGGGAAGGATCACCCGGTTTTTATGCAAGACGGCGCACCAGACCCGGTGCCACATCCAGCCCTAAGCGATAACAGCCTGTCGCCCTTCGGAATTGCTCCCTCACGAGGCGGCGGCTGCGCCCCGATAGGGTCGCAGCGTCTTTTCTGTCCCCCGCTCAGGCGGTGATGAACGCGAACCGCTCGAGCAACGTCCAGGGGCCGCCTTCATAGCGCCAGAGACGAAGAGTCACCGCGTGGCACCTAACCGGATGGGGGGCCGTCTGTAGGTCTGCAAGAAGCGCACGGGCCTGTTCCGGGGACACCTTGTTCTGAACTGTCAGATGGGGCCGCCATGACGCGGCATCCTGACGGGTCAGGCTCTCTTTCCCGACTATCGAGACGAGATCCTCACGCAGCCGGGCGAGCTCCGGCGATTTCATTGCATAGGCCACACCGCGCCCCAGAAGGTAGGGTGCACCGATCGTGATCTCTGGTGCCTCACCCAACGTCGCCAGATTCGCGCCGATGAGGCCGCGACACGATGATGGCAGGGCGTGAAAAAGGGTCACATGAGCAGGGACGATATTACGGGCTGCTGGGAAATGCGTGCTGCGCATGTTCTGCGCCCAATCCTGCGTAGCCGGGTCGAATTCCAGCGTCAGGATAAGCGGTGCGTCATTTCCCTGATCCATGTGGCCTGCTCTCCTTACATGCTTGACGGTTTCAACCCGTCAAGACGCGAAGAGCGTGGCGGGGTTGCCCCCCAAGACAGGCCACATGCTGGCAGACCGCCCGCCAGCCCTCCTCGAGGCAGTCTAATCCTGGCCTCCATCACTGTTTCGCCCGTTGAAAGCGATCATATCCGGGTGCCTTGTCATGATCAGGCGCGCAAGCCAGGTGCGATAGGGAAAGACGAGCGCCATGATCTGGCTGAAACCCCATGAGAGATGGCTGTCATCTGGATCGCTAATGCCTGTCTGGTGGATGACATAGCCAAGCCAGTAGCTTGATACGATGAAGATATTGGCGACGAGCGGCGGGATGGCGTCATCCTCAATCGACAGTGCCCGAAGCCGCCTGAGTTCCAGGACAAGACCTGTGACCCGTGCCGACAGATCGCGATTCAGGCTCATGGCGGCGTCCTGAATCTCCGGCGCAAGGCGGAATACCGCGTTACCGTCGCGCATCAGCGCCCGATAATGCCAGCTAAGCACACACCATTCGCGCAACAGGCTGATGGCCTGCTCGATGGCGGCAACGAGTTCGGCGCGATTGAATTGCCGATGGATGAATGGCCCGGAGGAGAAGATCTCCCGCGCATCCGTCTCAAACAGGGCAAACAGAGCCTGCACGATTTGGGCCTTCGTCTTGAAGTAATAATAGAGGTTTCCCTCATTGATGCCGCAGCGCTCGGCAAGCTCACGCGTGGTAAGGCGATCAAACCCGACTTCATTGGCAACGACGCGCGCCTCCTCAAGGATTCGTGATCGTGTGGAAGGACCCCGCGCCATATCTACGCTCGCTTTCTAAGGTGATCACCTTATATGGTTTAAGGTGTTAGCCTTAGATAACGGAGTCCATCCGCAATGTCATCCCTGCTCAACCCCGTCCGATCCCTGCCGAGCCAGATCAAGGCGCTGCACGCCACGATGAAAAACCCGGTAGAGGCCCTGCCCGAGGCGGTCTATCACGAGCGCCTCGTCGAGCGTCGCCTGATGCGACAGCATATCGTCTATGTCTGTGCGCCAGACCTGATACGAGAAGCGCTCGTGACCCGCAGCCATGCACTCGACAAGGGCGAAGGGCTACGCCGTGCCATCGGGCCCGGGCTCGGGCAGGGCTTGCTGACGGCCGAGGGCAGCCATTGGCGCTGGCAGCGTCAGGCTCTTGCCCCGGTTTTCAGAGCCAATGCCACAGCTGCCTTCCTGCCTGCCATGACGCGGGCTACTCTTGCCTGCGTGCACGATCTGGCCAGACAGGGCGGCGAGGTTGCTATCGAGCAGATCATGATGCGGCTTACGGGACGCATCATTATTGAGACGATGCTGTCTGACCCCGAAGCCGTCGATGCCGACGCCATGGCCGACGGTCTGGCGGTATTCCTTCATCAGACGCGATGGAGCCTGCTGGGCGACCTGCTTGGCACCCCCGAATGGATGCCCCATCCGGGCAAGGCACGCGGCCTTGCCGCCGCCCGTGCCTTGCGTCGTGAGGCGATGACCCAGATCTCACGCCGCCGCGCGGCGATGACGCATGGTACGCCGTCCGAATTCTCGACGCAGGAAAGTGGGCCGTCACCCCTGCCCGATGATCTGCTTGCGCGGCTCCTTGCAGCGCGTGACCCCGAGACTGGCCGGATGATGAGCGATGAGGAAATCATCGATAACCTGCTGACGTTCCTGACGGCAGGTCATGAGACCACGGCGCTGGCGCTTGCCTGGACATTCGACCGTCTCGGTCGTCACCCCGAGATCGCACGCAGCGTGCAGGTGGAAATTGATGCCGTGCTGGGAACTGATGATGTGAATGGCACTGGGGGCGATGCGCTTGCTATGGAGCAGGTCCAGAAGCTCACCCTCACACGCGCCGTACTGCGTGAATCCATGCGTCTGACGCCACCGGCGCCGATGATCGTCCGTGAGGTGAGCGAGCCTTTCGCGCTGGAGGGGGTGCAACTCCATCGCGGCACGCGGCTGATCGTGCCGATCTGCGCGCTGCACCGGCACAGGAGTCTATGGTCGGCACCTGAGATTTTCGACCCGTCGCGGTTCATGAGTCAGGACGATGGCAAGGAAAAACAGATCGATCGCTTTGCCTATCTGCCTTTCGGTGCTGGTCCACGCATCTGTATCGGGGCAAGCTTTGCCGAAACCGAGGCCCTTGTGGTGATGGCGCTCATCTTGCGCCATGTCACCCTTACCCCGATGCTGCGCGAGGCCCCGCCCGGCCGGATGGAAATCACCATACGGCCGGCAAAGCCCCTGCTGATGGCGGTAACGGCACGTAATCAGGGAGCGTCGGTAGCCCAAGGCGTAAAGCCTCAGGTCCAACCGTAAGCGCTCGGGTTATGAAGTCTGTTCGTGAGCGAAAGGATGGAAGTTCAAATCCACGACCTCGATCATGCCTTGCACGTTGAGATTGAGCTCTTTGGGCGCACACAGCATATTGCAGGACACTGTGTTATCGTAGATATTTTCCGGGTCATTACGGTAATTGTTTTTATTATAAAGCGCCGTTACATGCCAATATAGAATATAATCCTTCGCCCAAAGATGCTTTATCAACTCTACTGAGCGATCTGGTCGGTCATTTTCAACGAAAATGACCGGTCGGCACCGGGCTATGGTTTCCGAGGCGCCCTGCAATGCCTCAAGCTCGAAACCCTCGACATCGATCTTGAAGAGCAACGGGTGCTTGTCCGTCAGCATGTCATCGGCCCGCACACACGGAACCTTCACCTGCTCGGCCTTGGTGTCGTGGCTCATGGAAACACGACCGAAATTGCCAAGCTGCCGGTAATCGGGGCGTTCAAACCCGAGCACACCGCGCTCCGCACCGCAGGCAAAAGGCCAGGCGACAACATTATCAAGCGCGTTCAGAGCCAGATTGGCGCAGAGATTCTGGAACAGGAAAGGCTGAGGCTCGAAAACAACGACATCAGCCCCGACCCTTGCGGCAGCCTGGGCGAGAGCCACCGTCATGCTGCCGTTATTACCGCCGATCTCGACGATGGTACCCGGCCCCCTGATGAACTGCCGCAGAAGCTCCATCTCGCCTTCGCCATATTCGCCGTAACGAATTAAGGCATGCCCGATGAAGAAATCGCATTTATTGGCCAGCATCGGCCCATAGCGACCCTGGGTCAGTTCATAAGGCAGTAGGGGCTGAACCATTTTACGACACTCTTATTCTGCTTTGCCCGAAGCAATGGGCACGTGCTCGTCAATATCCCCGTTAAATAACCGAGCTGCCGCATCGCGACTACTCCGATTTGGATTATGGAGACGTTAATACCTTCACATAAGCGAGATATTCTATGAATTTACATTGCATAGATGTCAAATGAATGCATGTATATATCAAAATTCATGGAATAAGAGACCAAGACCGTCTGAGATACGGATGGTATTTTTCAAAATTCATTATAGTCCACGTGAGATGATCATACTATGCCTCCCCTAGACGGCGCATCAATGATCCCCACTGAGGCAATACGATATAATAGCAATGAATAATCTATATTGCGTTATTCATTATTTAACCTCGCGAAAGGTATATTTTCCTGTAAATGCAGGAACGCTGTTCGCCGAGACACCAGTCACCACGAAGGCTTCACCGCATCCCACGTAGTGCCGTCGCATGTGGCAGCAGAGGGGTAGGAACAACGTCACAGACCCCTCACCACTATGCCCTGCGATAAAGAGGCTTCGCCCTCCCTTCCCTCAGCGAGAAGGCGGAACACAACAATGCGCGAAAGACACCGTTCCTACATCCGGCTGGCATGTCGTCTTGATCAGAAGCCAGCCGGGGAGGACTTATAGACCGTTGAGCGGCGGCGGCACGCGAGCGGCGGCGAGTGCCACCTGCTGTCGCTCCGCAAGAGCGACCTCGTCGAAATCCGCAATCAGTTCCTGGAAAAGCTTGTGCCAGTTCAACTCGGCGCGCAGGCGAAGGAAAACGCTCCCCAGACCGATGGCAGAGCGATCGACCAGCACGAACTCACGTGACGGACGCACGCCGCCCGTGCGCTTGAGCCCCTCATAAACGCGTTCGGCAATATCACGCCCGAAATTGGGGTCGTCATTTTCCTGAATGAAACGTTCGCGGTCATCCATCAGCGGGCCATAGATGAAACGCGCCCACTCATTCAGCACCGAAGCTGTCTCACGCGACAGCCCCTTGAAGCCCCAGGCCTCATAGGCTGCAAAGGCCATGTCCTCATCGTTGTCACGCAGCGCATTGAAGAGGTCGATGATACCCTTGATGAAATGCGGTGGGAAAATCCGTATCGCACCGAAATCGAGCAGGTTAAGCCCCCAATCGGGGCGAATGGTGAAATTGCCCATATGCGGGTCGCCATGAATAATTCCGTAGCGATAGACCGGTGTGTACCACGCCTTGAACAGCGCGGTCGCAATGGCATTACGCTCTTCCTGGGTCGGGTTCGTATCCAGGATCTTCTGGATACCCCTGCCCGAGACCCACTCCATCGTCAGCAAGCGACGGGTGGAAAGCGCTTCGACAGGCAGTGGTACCGTGACCTCCGGAATATGCTGCAGCATGTCGCGATAGAGCCGCATATGCGAGGCTTCACGCTCGTAATCGAGCTCCTCACGCAGGCGCTCTTCCAGTTCGCGCACAACTTCATCCTGTTTGATGGCTGGCAGGAACTGCTGCACGAGCCCGACCACCACCCTGAACTGACGCAGATCGGACTCCACGGCAGCGTTCATATCGGGGTACTGCAACTTGCAGGCGACATCCTGCCCTTCTGCCGTTACCGCACGATGCACCTGCCCCAGACTGGCCGCCGCCATGGCCTGATGGGAGAATGAGCGAAACTGCCGCTCCCAGTTCACACCGAGTTCAGTCACCATACGGCGGCGCACAAAACTCCAGGCCATCGGCGGGGCATTGGCCTGCAGTTCTGCCAGCTGGTTGGCATATTCCTCGGGCAGGGCACCGGGGATGGTGGAGAGTATCTGCGCGCCCTTCATGAGCGGCCCCTTGAGCCCTCCCAGAGCCGCACGCAGGTCATTGGCATGAATGGCCTGATTGGATTTAAAACCAAGCTTGTTGCCAATCACGCGCGTCGCGATACCCCCGACCGTGCCCGAGGCACGCGCCATGCGCTTGATTTCGCCAAACAGGCCAGTCTGATCCAGATCCTTGGGTGTGCTCATCGGTTAAGCGCTCTTGTCCTGTTTTTCCCGAGCCTCAAGCTCGTCAATGAAGCCGGAGATCACATCCAGGCCCTTGCGCCAGAACCCCGGGTCGGTCGCATCCAGACCGAAAGGCGCCAGCAGATCGGCATGGCGCTTTGTGCCCCCGGCTTCCAGCATCGCCACATAACGATCCTGAAACGCGGCTGTTCCACCCTGCTTGTCCTGTTCGCTTTGATAAACGCCATAGAGCGCATTCACCAGGCAATCCCCGAACGCATAGGCGTAAACATAAAACGGTGAGTGCACGAAATGCGGGACGTAAGACCAGTAGGTGTCATAATCGGGAGTGAACTCGAAAATCGGACCAAGACTGCGCGTCTGCACCTCGCGCCAGATTTCGCCCAGACGCTCTGGAGACAGCTCGCCGTTACGGCGCTCATCATGCACCTTCACCTCAAACTGGTAGAAGGCAATCTGGCGCACAACCGTATTGAGCATGTCCTCGACCTTGCCGGCCAGCATGCGGCGCCTGCGCGCGGGGTCGTCTTCCGCGTCCAGCAGAGCACGAAATGTCAGCATCTCGCCGAACACCGAGGCTGTCTCGGCAAGGGTGAGCGGGGTCGAGGATTGCAGATAACCCTGCTTTGCCGCGAGAAGCTGATGCGCGCCATGTCCCAGTTCATGCGCCAGCGTCATGACATCGCGCGTGCGACCGTGATAGTTGAGCAGCACGTAAGGATGGGTGTCCGGTGTGACCGGATGGGCGAAGGCGCCGGATGACTTGCCCGGCACTGGCGGCACGTCGATCCAGTCATTCTCCATGAAGCGCCCCACGAGCGCACCAAGGCGCGGGTCGAAACGCTCATAGGCATCGCGCACGATGGTCTTGGCATCTTCCCACGGGATCAGCCTGTCTTCGTCATCGGGGAGCGGGGCGTTGCGGTCCCAATGCTGCAGCTTGTCGAGGCCAAGCCATCCTGCCTTGAGACTGTAATAGCGATGTGCCAGCCGGGCATAATCGGCGTCGACTGCCGAGACGAGCGCATCGACCACTCCATCCTCAACCATGTTTGCCCGGTTGCGGCTCGATGAGGGGCGCGGGAAGCCCCTGAGGCCATCCTCGATGGACTTGTCCTTGGCGAGAGTATTGGTGATCAGCACGAGAAGGCGCTGATTAGCCCCCAGAGCGCGGCTCACCTCACCGGCTGCGATACGACGTTTCTCCCGATCGGGGCTCGATAACTGGTTGAGCGCGTCACCCAGAGGGCGCTCCTCGCCATCGAGCGTGACCGTCAGGGAGGCCATGGTCTCGTCAAAAAGCCGGTTCCACGAAGCCCTGCCCGTCACCGACTTCTCAACCAGTACCTGTTCCACCTCATCAGAAAGCTGATAGGGCCGCCATACACGCAGATCACGCAGGAAGGGCGCCCAGCGGGCAAGCTCGGCATCCTCCAGCAGCTTTTCCAGATGGGCATCATCCAGTCGGTTGAGCTCAAGCGTGAAGAACAGCAGATGCGATGAGATTGCCGTCAGACGCTCTGTCATGCCCTGTGAGAAGCGCCCTGTGGCCGGGTCGGTCGTTCGCGCCGCAAAGCCAAGTTGCGCGAAGGCACCCAAGCGGCCCATGCGCTGGTCGATCCGCTCATACGCTATGATGGCAGAGGCCAGATCGCTGGCACTCGCTTCAGCCAGCCTGCCTTTCCAGCGTTCGGCGAAAGCCTTTGCCTGTTTATCGCACCAGGCGAGATCGTGCTCGATGGAAGGGTCATCGAGGCCGGCATACAGATCCGAGAGATCCCAGCGGGGCAAGGTAGGGCTGTCGGCTTGGGCCATGTCGTCGGGTCCTTGTTATCTTTGTCTGTCCCATCCCATCTGGTGACGACCAGATGGGACAGAAAGAGGGGTATCGCCCCTGCCGTGGAAGAGTGCGTGTCGCGTCGGGGAAATGATGCCCTAGCGGAAAGCCGGCTCGTCAAAGCCGCGCAGCTTGCGCGAATGAAGACTATCCACCCCCCGCTCACGCAGCAGGCGCATGGTCTCGATCCCCACCATGAGGTGCTGGCTGACCCGCTCGCGATAGAACGCATTCGCCATTCCGCGCAGCTTCAGCTCGCCATGCAATGGCTTGTCAGACACACAAAGCAGCGTGCCATAGGGAACGCGAAACCGGAATCCGTTGGCCGCAATGGTGGCGGATTCCATATCCACGGCGATGGATCGGCTCATATTGATCTGGGTGAAGAGCGCCCGCAAACGGAGCTCCCAGTTGCGGTTATCGGTCGTCATGACCGTGCCTGTGCGCAGCCTGGTCTTGATCTCGCGCTCGTCCAGCCCGGTCACGCGCTCCATCGCCTCCTGCAGCGCCACCTGCACCTCTGCAATCGGGGGGACGGGCACCCATGTCGGCAGGTCGTCGTCAAGCACATGGTCGTCGCGCACATAGCCATGCGCCAGCACGTAATCGCCCAGCAGCTGGGTGCGACGCAGCCCGGCGCAGTGGCCTACCATAAGCCAGCAGTGAGGGCGCAGAACAGCCAGATGATCGGTGATCGTCTTGGCGTTGGAAGGGCCAACACCGATATTGATGAGCGTGATGCCATCACCATCCGGGCGGCAGAGATGATAGGCGGGCATCTGCGGCAAAGAGGCTGAAGGCTGCCCCGACATACCGGTCTTGCTGTAGATCGCATCGCCCGGCTCGACGAAGGCGCTGTATTCGCCGCCGGCGTCGACCTGTGCACGGGCATAATCGCGAAAGCCGTCAACATAACGCTGATAGTTGGTCAGCAGAATGAAGCGCTGGAAATGACGGGGCGCCGTGCCGGTATAGTGATGCAGCCGCGCAAGCGAATAATCTGTCCGCTCTGCGGTGAAAAGTGCGAGAGCCCTCGGCGCGTCGGGGTCCGGTATGATTTCGCAATTGGCAATGCGGTCATCTGTCGCATGCAGATCCGGCAAGGCGTAATTATCCTGCAGGATCTTCAAATCACTCTCGGTGAGGCCAGTCACAGCCTCTTCCATGACGTAGGGCAGCGGCATGGGGCGACGCGAGAGCCCGACATGCACAGGCTGACGATAACATTCGAGCAAATTCTCGATCTGGGCACGCCAGTAGCTGCGAAACAGCGCAGGCCGCGTCAGGGTGGTGCCATAGAAACCGGGCTCAAGCAGAACGCCAAAACGCGGCTTCACATCATGGGGGATCGATCCGCGCGCGAGAGAAAAAGCGAGATAGGGATAATAAAACTCCGAGGGCTCACGCGCCTCGAAGGCCTTGCGCAGCCGGGATGCACCCTCGTCATAAAGCGCCTCGATCCGGTCAAGCGCTGCCTCGGCATCATGAAACGGCATGAAGCCTGAACCGACCTGGTCGAACATGCCATCCTGATCCGATACGCTCATCCTGCATCCTTCCCGTTTTTCAGCCCGCTTTTGAGAGGGTTGCGATCAGGCTAGCCCGAACTGCAGAACGACGATAGACGCAGATATCGGTACGTTATAACATAACGATATGAGCCATCACGATTCCGCCTCGCCTGCCGCTATCCGTTCTGCGAACGTGCAAAGCCGACTCACCCCCGGGGCTGCCGGAAAAAGGGCGTCCAGACGCAAGGCATCCGCAGATAATGACGGCACCTGCCGCAAAACGATCTGGCGCAGGCTGGAAGGCGATTCATGGGAGGCTTTCGATGCCCTGCCCCGCGCCATTCGCCTTCGACTGACCGAGCATGTCTATGATGCCTGGTCTGTCAACGCTCTGGCACTGTGGCGCCACTACAAGAAAGTGCATGGCGCGACTGAAAGGGCTGAACGGGCCATGATCCGCTATCTCGATTACTGCGAGAGGCTCGAGCAGCAAGCCTTTATCGAGCGCCACGGCGCCCTGGCCCATCAGGCGGCGGGTGCCACACCGTTACGCTATGAAGCCTCGCGCCAGAAGATAGGGTCTTGAGCTCGAAACGCCCTCAGAACAGAGATACGCCACCATAATACTATGACGGTTGCGTTTAATTAACGCGCATCACACCATTGTCACGCACCCACTCATAAATAGTCTGCCATATAATCGACCTGTCATGCACAGATCGATGTTGTATTTACTTGGACAGTCCGAACTCCCTGCGGCGATTCTGTATCCAGACAGGCGGCTTCTTCCGTATGACTGCATGAGGACATTGGCTGCAGAAGGTGTGATCTTCTGAGCGACGCCCAATCGACCGCCGGACTGGAGCGCCCTCCTCTTCTGGGCGCTCCCTATATCGCCCATCACCCTATGTGGCGTCGGGTTCTCTATGCCTGCATGGGCATTTTCATGCCCATCATTGCCTCAACCCAGAACGCCCTCCTTTCGGGCAATCTCGGGAGCGCAGCCGGTGAAGCCGGGCTGACCACAGCCGAGGCGGAATGGCTGATCGCCGCGTTTGTTGGGGCGGCAGCCTTTGCCAATCTGGTTGTCATCAAGGGGCGCCAGCAATTCGGCATCATGTTCTTTCTCATCACCCTGCTCGGGGTGAATGTGGCGACCGGGCTGCTGCTGATCGCCGCCCCGTGTTTCGCGACCCTGATCATCAACCGTGCCAGCAACGGGCTCATGGTGTCGACCAGCGTTGCGGGGGGCGTTTATTACCTGATCCAGACGCTCCCCAAATCGCATCGTGTCATGGCCATCGCCATTGCCATCACCTCCCTCCAGATTGCCATCCCGCTGGCGGCCCTTATCCCCGTCGAAGCACTAACCCGCTCGGGCAATTATGGCTTTGCGTGCCTCGGCACAGCCTTCGCTGCCCTGCAACTTGCCCTTGTTCTGCTGCTACCCCTGCCGAAAACCAATATGGGCCGCGTTTTCGAGAAAATGGACGGCATATCAGCCCTGCTCCTGTGCGGCATGTCGATCTGCCTGGCCTCGTTCCTGACTTTCGGGCGCACCATGTGGTGGACAGACACCCCCTGGATCGGGTGGCTGCTTGTCGGCACAATCGGTTTTGGCGCTGCGGCTCTGGCTGTTGAGCTCTGCCGCACGCGTCCGCTGCTCCAGATCGACTGGCTGAGTACCGGCACGATTTTCCGTTTTGCGCTTGTCGCCATCATGGAACGGCTCCTGCTGTCAGAGCAGAACACCGGTGCTATCGGATTGCTCGGTCATGCGGGGCTGCTCAATGACCAGTATCACACGCTTTATCTGCTGGTGATTCTGGGCATGGTGGCTGGGCTTCGGCACCACGCTCTTCGTCGGGCCGGCCCTGCTCTATGGTGTCATTCTGGTGCTCAAATCGGATACGAGCCATTTCATCTCCACCATCTATGTCTTTGCCATCACGCAGAGTATCGGCAGCGTCACAGGGGCGGCCCTGCTGGGCAGTATCCAGTATTATTACGAACGCTATGCCCTGACCGGGTTCAGTTCACGCCTCGACGACACAGCCAGTCTCTCCCTCGCCACGGCGGGTCGAGGCCTAAGTGGTGTTTCCAGCACCCTTTCGGATCAATCCGCCATCATGGGGTATCTGAACCTGTTCGGTTTCGTGGCCGTCCTGGCGCTTTGCGCCGCCATTCTGATCGGCCTCTTCCTCATCGGGCGGCATCTCATGCAATTCACGAACAAGCGCCTCTCATGACCGACACACATCCTCTCCCCCCCGACCAGAATGCACCGCCTCCCGGCAAGACAGCATCGGGAGGGGTGCCCGCAGCGCCCCCATCAGGCGCGGTCTGGCATCCCCCCCGACGCAGCATCACCATATTGAGCGTGGTGGCCTTGCTGGCTTTCATCGCCATCGGTTGTGTGCTGGCAACCTTCGGCCTAGCCCCTTTCGGGACCGAGGGTGTGAGCACGGATGATGCCTATGTGCAGGGCCATGTCACCATCGTGGCGCCTGAAGTGCCGGGTTATATCGAGGGGGTTTTCGTGACCGACTTCGCCCCGGTGCATAAGGGACAGCTTCTGGTGCAGATTGACGAAAGCACCTATCGCGCCCGCGTGGCACAATCCGAAGCCGATCTTGCAAGCAGGCAGGCGGCGCTAGACAACAACAGACAGAACCAGGCCTCGGCCCGTGCGCGGCTCGACCAGCGTCAGGCGGCCCTGATGACGGCACAGGCCCACCTGACCCGCAGCACGGCGGATCATCGGCGACAGGCGGCCCTCGTGGGCGATCAGAGCGTGTCGCGTGTGGAATATGATTCCGGCCTCGATGCCCTGCGTTCCGACCAGGCGGCATTGCGTCAGGCTCAGGCCGATATCCGTGCCGCACAGGCCGATGTGAAAGCGGCGGATGTGCAGGAAGAAGTTCTCAGCGCGCAGGTTCGTCAGGCGGCTGCAACCCTTGACTCGGCGCGCATCGACCTCGGGCGTACCCATATACGCGCGGCCAGTGACGGTGTGATTGGCCGCACGGGCGGCACGCATATTGGCGCCTATGTGGGCGCGGGCACCGCGCTCTTCTCTCTGGTCCCCCGTGAGCGCTGGGTGGTTGCCGAGTACAAGGAAGCCCAGACTGGCAATATCCGCATCGGTCAGGCGGCCTCTTTCACCGTGGACGGCCTGAACGGGCAGAAATTCACAGGACGGGTTTTCCGTATCGCACCCGCAACGGGCTCAGAATTTGCAGTTGTCAAACCGGATAATGCGACGGGCAATTTCGTGAAAATTCCCCAGCGTATCGGCATCTATATAGCCGTTGACCCGAACCAACCCAACGCCGATCGCCTCGCTCCGGGCATGTCGGTCGAATCCTACGTCGCCACGCCGCCTCAGTCGTCTTCGGATAGCGCCCGGCCCACGGCTGACAACGGCACAGCGGGAACCCAGACGCCATGAAAACTGGTTATGGCTCGCGGCGATACTATCCCGCCAAAATCCTGATCGGGCTGTGCCTTTTATCGCTCGGTGCGACAGGATGTCAGGAGGGGGATTTCAACCTGCCTAAAGGCTCTGCCGTGGTGGCACCGGCACAATGGCGGCAGGGTGACCAGGCAGCGATGCACACGAAGCTCGACCCGCAATGGTGGGGACAGTTCGGCGACCCTGTTCTGGTGGCTCTTGTCGCCCATGCGCTGGACAACAACCCCGATCCTGCTTTGGCGGCTGAAAATGTCATGCAGGCGCGTGCGCAAATGCGCCTCGCCCTCAGTGCCCAGCTTCCCCATATCGACGGTCAGGCTCTTGGTATCGGCAATAGCCGCCTCTTCGGATCGAGTTTCAGCCAGTATATTCTCGGCGGTGGCCTGACATTCGATTTCGATCTGTTCGGCAAGCTGCGCGAGCAGACCCGCGCGGCCCGGATCCAGACTTTTGCCAGCGCGGCGAACAGGGAAGCCGTCCGTCTGGCGCTGATCGGCGATACGGTACGTGCCTATGTGTCACTTCAGGCCTCGCGCACGGCGCTGGAATTGCTGCAACGCACATTGATCGTTCGGCAGAATGAACTGGTCCGCGTGCGCCACCAGCTTGCCACCGGCTATGAAAAAACCAGCACTTTCGATCAGGCGAACGCTCTGGTCAGCGACGCCCAGTCCCAGATCGAGTCGACCCGCTTGCAGATTTCACAGCAGGAGAACGCCCTTGCCGTGCTTCTGGGCGAAATGCCCAGTGACGAGATGGCGCGTCTGACGCAAGGCAAACCGCTCGCTGCACTCACGCTCCCTCCAGCGGTAACCCCCGTTCCGGCGCGTCTGCTCGCCAACCGGCCCGATCTTATTGCGGCAGCAGATCAGATCATCGCAGCCGATCACTCCCTGCGCTCCGCCCGTGCCGCCTTTTTGCCCGATATCAGCATCAATCCCGGCATCGGCACGGCGGGGGGCACAACCCCCATCTCGGGCACGATCTGGTCTCTGGGCGGTAATATGCTGGCGCCTATCTTCGAGGGCGGCGCTCTGCGCGCCCGCGAAAGCATGGCGGTATCGCAGCGCAACCAGGCCGCATGGAGCTACCGCAAGGTGGCGGTCCAGGCATTTCGCGAGGTGCAGGATGCCCTTACTGGCGTAACCCGACTGGCGGCACAGGAAGAGAGTCTGCAACGCAGCCTTGAGGCACGACGCCACACCCTCGAGGATGCCCGCAAGGAACTCGCGACCGGCTATGTCAATTATTTCGATGTCGCCAATGCCGAAACCGCAGCCTTGTCAGCCGAGCTTCAGACTGTTCAGGTCAGAGCGTCGAGACTGGCCGAAATCGCCACGCTCTATCAGGCAGCAGGCGGCGGCTGGACTCCGCCCAAGGATGTGCGCCCCCTCCCCACCCATGACGACAGGTCTTGAGCCCGGATAGGCCATGACAACCGAAAAGCGCGCGGTGTGAGAAAAGAGGGTCCGCTCTTCCGCACAGCGTTCAACGGACCCTGATATCCACCGCACTGCCCGCACCGGTGGCATCCACGAGGGCAATATGCACAAAGCCGGGGCTGTCCGGCTTCCATGACGGCGTGATCCCCACCGGTGTGTCGAGTGGTACGCCATTGACGAGCCAGCGATAGGGCTCCGTTCCCCCGCTGGCCACCAACCCTAGCGGGGTGACCTGACCATCCTCAGCAAAGCACTCCACCACGCCCCCGTTGCCCGGCTGCACGATACGCGGCCCTGCATTGTCACGCGCCCTCACCAGAGCGGGCGACAACGAGGCTGCGGGCGCCATGGCATCCGGGCCTTCATCACCTTCAGGAGGCAGGATGTCGAAAACGTTCATGAGCAACGGTGCGCTGGTACCGAGGCCGGTAATGCCGGGCACGGCGGTACCGTCGGGCCGCCCGCCCCAGACCACGACAATCCAGTCCCCCCTCACCCCAACTGCCCAGGCATCGCGCTGCCCGTATGAAGTGCCTGTCTTGAACGCCACGCGCTTGTCCTGCGTGTCGAGGCGTCCTTTAGGCAACGGCGTGCCGCGCAGGATGGACATGATCTGATGGGCGGCATGACCGCCGATCATCCTCATCCCTTCAGAGGGTGCAACGGGCCAGTCCAGTCCGACCGGACGTGACATGCCGTGATTGGCAAAGATGGCATAGAGCCGCGCCAGATCGAGCGGCGTAATGCCAACACCCCCCAGTGCGAGGGCCAGACTTGGCGGTGTCGCCGGGGGAAGTTTCAGCCTTATGCCGGCGGCATCGAGCGTTCCGGCAAAATAGGACGCGCCGATCATGTCGAGCGCCCTCACGGCTGGCAGATTATACGACCGTTGCAGGGCATTGCGTATGGTGGTGGTGCCATGAAAGACGCGGTCGTAGTTGCGTGGCGCGTAGCCGCCAAAGCGGGTAGCGCGATCCTGTATGAGCGTATCGGGCGCCAGATAGCCCAGCTGAAAGGCGAGCGCATAGATTGCAGGCTTGAGCGTCGACCCCGGTGAGCGCCATGAGGTGATCATATCCGCAGCGCAGCCCGAGCAGGCATTGCCGGCATTGCCTTGCCATGCCGCGATACCCCCGTCGCGCTGCGCAACCAGAACAGCCCATGTGCCCCCTTCCGGCGGGGGTGTCTGGCGCAGGATACGCGCGAGATTGCTCTGGATACGCCGGTCGAGCGACGCCTGATAGACGTTGCGCGTCCCCTGCCGCCACTGCCAGGTCAACGCACCCTGAGCCTCGTGAACGATTCCGGCGGGTATCAGGGCGAAGGGCGTTGCCTCCCCTGCGGTGCGCAGGGATGGATGGCCCGCAAGCAGGGCTGCAACGGCCCTGTGCGCCGCCTGCGGATGACGGTCCGGGCGCAGGGCTTCCGGATGACGCGCCATCACGATCAGAAGGGCCGCCTCCTCATCGCTCAGATGCAGGGGCTCATGCCCGAACCAGAGAAGCGACGCCGCGCGTATGCCCTCGATGTTCCGGCTTTCCGGCGCGAGTGTCAGATAGAGATCCAGAACACCCCGATGCCCGTAGCGCCATTCAAGCTGAACCGCCCGCGCCATATCCTGAATCTTGCCACGCCAGCTGTGGCGATGCGGGCTGAGCAGCCGGGCCGTCTGCATGGCCAGCGTCGAGCCGCCCGAGACGATATGGCCGCGGGTGGTGAGCTGATAACCCGCTCGTAACAGCGACAGGGGATCTATTCCGGGGTGCAGCCAGAAACGCCTGTCCTCGATCGCGAGCAGCATGGCGCGATAATGCGGATCGACCGATGCGGCCGGTGTGGCGAAACGCCATGCGCCATCGCGGCTCACCCGTCCGTCCATTACCTCGCCACGCCTGTCCTGCATCAACAGGGCGAAGGCGCGGGCACGCGACATATCGGGCGGAAAAAGCCTGTCTGCCCCCCAGAGCAGCGCCACCGTCAGGATGACACAACCCAGAAGGGCGCAGACCATCCGGCCCGACCGGGCCAGACAGCGCGCCGGATTGCGCGCCGGACTAACCGCCGGTATCTCGCGCCCTTCGTTCATCGTGGGGCGATGACAATCCGGCTCGAAGCACTGCGCGCCATCACTGACGGGCTGAAACGGTCCTTTACCATCGTTTCAGGGCGCAGAAATTGCCCCGGCGCCACGGCGCGCACGATATAGGCCAGACGAAAGGCATTCGAGCCCAGCAGATTGGCATCGCTCGGACGATAGGAGCCGCCAGCGATATCGAAAGCAACCGTCAGACGATCATCCCTGATCGCGACATGATGCGGCACGGTAAGTTCGCCCAACGAGGCAAACATGGAGCCACCCGATTGCGAAGCCTCGCGCCCGTCATCATCGTCGGTTCCCTCATCACCGTCCCGGTCACGACCCATGCCATGCCCGTGTGCCTGCACCAGGCTCTCGATTTCCCAGCCTGCCGGGAGCAGATCGGTCAGAAGGCAGTGATGCGCGTTCCGGTCCTGCGCCTCACCCTGCACCAGCACGATGAACCGGTCATTCTGATGCCCCTGGCCGGGATCGTACGGATCGCCGCTCATGGTCAGCATGGATACACGAAGGGTCATTCCCGCATTAACGGCGTCCGGCGCCTCTCGCGGGGTGCCCGTCACGGTTTCGGTCAGCCAGAGCGGGGTCGTGCCGGTATTGGTCAGGCGATAACCCTGCAGTGCCGATGGCTCGGGCGCGAAGGCAACAGGCATGGCGATGGGACGGGGCATCTCCTTGCCGTTGACGGCAATCCCGCGCGCCGGGTCGGGGCGTTCCATGGCGCGGGCCGCCTCGAGCATTGCTGTTGTGGTCTCGGCAGGCAGTGACGAGAGCGAGACGTCGAGCTGGCCGAAGCGATCGATCAGTTTCTGCGCAAGCCCCTTGTTGCCACTCTCTGCCGCCAGCGGCACGAGACCGCCCAGATCACGCAGATAGATCCAGTAGAACGGATCGGAAGCCGCCGGTCGACCCGAGCGGACCGGGCCAAGGGCATCGACCGCCATCCCGAACAGCGTGTTGCTCATGCCACGCTCATTCCCCAGCGAGAGCCCACCGGCGAGATGTCCAAGCGCCAGCGCATCGGCGAAAGCCGCGTTAGCTGCCGTATCACCCCAATAGATGCGCGATACGCCATTGCTTGTCCTTGCCGTCGTACGGTCACCCAGCGCACGCAGGGCACCGATATCCAGCCTTCCCGCGCGGGCGAGAACATAGAGCGCATAAGCGCGTGTCTCAGGCGTGACCGCGCCTTCGCTATTGCGTTCATCACGGCTCGCATCCCCGGGGCTCTGGGCCTGGGAAGTCTCCAGCCAGTCCAGCGCACGATCGAGCGCAGGCGCAGGCACCCCGTATCCAGCCTCTTTGGCATGGACGAGAAAATCGACGACGTAGAGCTGCTCCCAGGGGAACAGACGGCCATCATTCAAGCGCCATGAGCCAAAACGCCCACCGGCATCCTCGCGATCGACGAGCATGGCAATGGCACTGTTGATCCGTTTATCCGCCCCTTCGGGCACGGTCAGCCGTGCCAGCTCATCGTGTCCCTTGAAGGCCAGAAGCCCGCGTGCCGAGGCTGCAAGCGAAACGCTGTCAGTGCCATATCCGGCCTCGAGCGTCTGAAGCAGGCCGATCGTATCAATCCCGTGCACCCCGGAATAGCCCAGCGTCACCCGCGAGCTGCCGGGCTCGAACGGTGCCAGCAGATCGGCCGAAGCCTCGTAGCTTTCACCGGGTGCCTGCGGCTTGACCACCGAGCGGGTGAAGGGCAGATGGCCCGGCCTGACCTGAAGATCCCAGCCTCGTGTCAGCACAGGCCGACCGGCCTTGTCCTGCACCCTGATCGTCATGTGGGCGATGCCCGAGTCACCGGCCTGCAAACCGGCACGAAACGACTGGCGTGCGCCCTTTGCGAAATTGGCTTCGAAATGCCCGGGCCCCGTAATGCGGATCGGCCCTGTGGCGCTCAGGGTTGCCGTATAACGTCCAGCCTCGCCTTCGGTATTGACGATCGAGACCAGACTGTCGGTCACGTCGCCCGGCGCCAGGAAACGCGGCAGGGTAAGATCGGCAAAGACCGGGTCACGAACGAGCACGTCGGATTCCGCCGTGCCCAGGGCGTCGTCCGACCAGGCCGTGACCATCAGATGCAACGTGCCCTCAAAATCGGGAATATCCAGCGGTATGGCAGCATGACCCGCATCATCCGTGGTGATTATGCCCGAGAACAGCGAGACGATACGGGTGGACGTGACAGAAAGCCCGCCCCCGCCATCGCCGCCCTCATCACCACCTTCGCGAATCTCGCCGCCCTGTCCGACCGGAGTCATGAGATGCGCGTAGCTGTCGCGTATATCGAGCGCGAAGGCGCGGCGCCCATAAACCAGATCGAACGCATCCGGCAGCTTCCACTGCGTCAGGGCGAGAAT
>NZ_AYXS01000012.1:199889-201563 GCF_000505765.1 Asaia sp. SF2.1
ACTGCGTGACCCTGCGGCCTCAGCACAGCCGGTGCATCGAGTGCGATTTTGAGGTGATGCGCCGACTGGTCCAGACCGATATAGCCAAGCCCCACCGCCCGTGACGGCTCATGCGGACGCACAGGCGTATCGAGCGGTCGATAGGCTGTAACGAGCACATAGGCGCCACCGGGCCAGCCCGCTTCCGCTTTCACCGGGATATCAAGTCCGCCTTTGGGCAGGGTGACCGTTTTTGTGCTCTCGACCTTGTCTGTCGCAATCACGATCTGTGCTTCGCCTGCAAAAGGCGCCTGCACATGCACAACGGTTTCACCACCCACCGGCAGGATTTTGTCGCGCACGGTCAGGCTCAGGCGATCAGGCGCATTGGGCTTTTCGGTAGAATCCGACCACCAACCCGTGGCGAAGCGGGATGAACTCGCTGCGTTGCTTTGCGGGTCACTCAGAATGACGCGATAGCGCCCGCCATCCAGTTCAGTCGCGAAATGCGCCCGCCCCGAGGCATCTGTTGTCAGCGTGCCATTCTGGAGCGGCTCATCAATGACATGACGAATGAAGTGCCAACCCTGGCTGTTCCTGATCCAGTCATAGGTCTCGTTTTCACGCACGATTGTCCATTTGAGGACGTGATTGGCCAATGCCTTGTTATCGGGATTGAGCGCGATCACATCAACGGGGACCGAGCGGGTTTCCAGTTCCCCCCCACTTGCAGGTGGGGTGACACGCACACCGATCAGCGGCCTGTTGCGACGAATGGGCAGCGTCAGGATCTTGCTGACACTGCGCCCGGCAGGATCGAACAGGCTGAGGCGGATTTCTGCCTTGAGCGGCAGTGTGAGCCCATTGGGGATTTCGGGCAGGACGCTCAGTGCAGCGTGGCCTGAATCATCCGTGTCGGGTACTGCAAGGCTCTGCTGGTCAGGGCTGAAATTTTGGGTCTGCAACCCGAACACGAAGCCTTTTGCCTCTGCGACGGGGGTCCCATCACGCATGACACGCAAGACGCCCTCTCCCCTCAGATGCGCAGCCGGGGCACCATAGAGATAGCGCCCTTCAACCGCGATGCCGAGCTTCTGCCCCTCGGTAATGAAAGGGCTAGCCGGGGTGGCATCGACCGCAATGGTCTGGGGGACGAAATCCTGCACCAGAACCGAGGCGCGTCCCACGGGCGGTGACGTGGGATCGACATAGGCCTCAAGTGTCCAGTTTCCCGCTGCCGCTGCGGCCGAAAGGGCAAGGCTGGTCACAAGGCCGCCAGAGGCTTGTGGTGTCAGGTGAAGGGTCTGCGCCTTTACGCCATCCGGTCGACGCAGGACGAGGTCGAGCGGCAGATCCGGCAGCGCACGGCCCTGCGCATCGCGCAGGATCAGGGTCGTATTGATGGTCTCGCCGGGACGGTAGATTCCGCGATCAGTCGCGATCACTGCCTGTTGCGGCCCCGGTGCCTTGTGCCCTTCAGCCCCGCGGTCGGAAAAATCGAACCACGCCTGAGTGAGGGAGGACGTCGCGTAATCTCCGGTCGGGCTCATGGCGATGAGTGAGACCGGTTGATCTGCCCCCTTGCCCTTTATCAGCCCAACCGGAAACGCAACCCCACCTGTTGCATCGCTGACCGCCTGACCAAGGTCATCCCCCCCCTGAGACACGAGCCGTATCGAGACACCCTTCATAGGC
>NZ_AYXS01000012.1:201648-201798 GCF_000505765.1 Asaia sp. SF2.1
AGCGCCGTCGAGAGCGCTCTGGCGAAGACATGCAGGCCGTCCGCGCCACGCATGGTGGTGAGCGCCATGTCGCTCACATTCACCCAATGAGCGGCAATGGAGAGGCTCTCACTCTCATCATAGCTGTCACTGGTACGCGGCGGGGTATGA
>NZ_AYXS01000012.1:201861-206621 GCF_000505765.1 Asaia sp. SF2.1
GGCGCAGCGATACGGCTATCGCTCTTGGGCGTGCGCGCGCTTTCAGCCGTAACGAGGTAAAGCCCAGGCTTCTTGCCCGCAATCACACGCGCAATCGGAAAGGCCGTGACGGTCGTGGCATTGCGCGTGCCCGGCGTATCCATCGTCCCGGTCCAGATCTGGCTCAGACGCTTTTCGCGCAGATTGTTGAATTCATAGCCTTCGAGCGAGGTGACGCCCGTATCGACGCGAGGATAACTCTCATCGCTGGTCATGCTCTGGGTGGCGACAGGCGACAGGCGCCACACACTTACACGTACACGCTCGATATTGACAGTTTGCACATCAAGGCCGGCCACGCTGTGACGGGGCAGGATAAAGCCCTCACCTGCAAGACTGAGGCTTGGTGTCCGGTCACCCGTCGCCATGCTGACCACCACCGGATCAGCCAGCACGTTGCCGCGCGCATCATGCATGCCGCTGGTGAGTGTGACATTATATCGGGTGGCCCAGGCCAGACCACCAAGGCACAGATCGCGGTTGCGCAGCGAGATTTCAGGCCTCAGGCTGGGCGTAATCTGCACATGATCGGCATAATGGGGGCCTGCCTGGCTATCGAGCGGCGCAGCAAAGCGCAGACAGAACTCCGGGCTTTTACCCCCGGTATTGAGCAGACTGCGCTGAAACTGCATAGGCGCGGCAAACGCGGCCCCCGAGGCCAGAACGCTGATGAGCACCGAACCGAGAAGCGGCGCGCAAAGCACTGCGACCCTTGCAGAGATACCGGGGAATTTCCGCGTCATGGACCACGCCTCTTTGTCTGACCTGTAGCGTTTTTGATGGACCCGACAGGACAGAAAGGCAAGTATCCAGAGCCTGCATTACCTGAAATCTGGTGATTGTCAGGTGCTACAGGCTAGCGAACACAGATGATCGGCCTATCTGACAAATTGTATTACATATTTATTGAAATTCATCTGCCCGGTGATGGCGCGTTCCATAGGCTAGTGACTCTGTCACAATATCCAGCGGTCTCAAATCCAGAGCGCAGTCCTGCGCCGTAATCAGCGCCGCAAAGCTGTCATACACCCCGTCATATTCGCGACTTTCGGCGAGGGGCATCACCTTCCCTCCCAGAGAAAGCCTCGCGCCCCCTTCCGACATAAGAAGCTGCGCCCCATCCGGCATGGTCCAGATAATTTCCCATATCTCGTTTTCCCGCTCATGCCGCCAGTCGAAACTGGCTGATACGGGACAACGGGTCCGCGCACCAACAAGCGCGAGACGGGCCCGCGCCGGTGCCTGCTGCTGCGCAAAGAAATCAAGCGAGGCCTGCTCGAAAACGAGTGCCTCGGGGCTGACGGCGCAGAGAATGGACAGGGCATTGATCCCTGCATCGAAAACCCCCAGCGCACCGGGGCGCCACAGCCAGTCCGCGCCGGGATGCCATTTATCGGCATTTTCCTTCCAGCTAATCTCTACCCTGACCGGGTCATTCTCTTTCAGGTAAGCTGCAACACTCGGCACAGCCGCCGCATGAATCGAATGCCATGCTGCAAACACGGTGAGTCCGCGCTGACGCGCGACGGCCAGCAGAGCCTGCGCCTGGCTTCGCGTCAGGGTCGGGGGCTTTTCAAGCAGCACATGCCACCCCGCCTCCAGCGCCTGCATGGCGAGATCATAACGCATGGAAGGCGGCGTGCAGATAGCGACGGCATCGATGTCGATATGACTTTCGATCAAGGCCTCTATGGATGCAAATACCGGCACCTCCATCGTGACCGGCACGGGTGATACCGCCGCCGCCAGATGATAAGCCGAACTCGTAGCAAGGGCGGGGAGATGCTGCTGACGTGCAATCTGCCCGACGCCGATAACGGCAATCCTGATCATGATATCGTCTCCCGGGTTGCCGACGCATGGCGGCGCGGCACGGACCCCCAGCTGGCATAGAAAAGAAGGTAGAGGTAACAGACAAAGGGCAGGAGATAGGACAGGGATAGACCGATATGGTCTGCCAGCACGCCCTGGAAAATCGCAGCTGCCCCACCGGCAATGGCCATGATGAGCCACCCCGCCCCCTGCTCTGTCTGTGGGCCGAGTTCCGCGACACCGAGCGAGAAGATCGTGGGGAACATGATGGAGTGGCACAGCCCGGTCAGGAGCAACGCCCACATGGCCAGCCCGCCACTCGACGAGACAACCACCAGAATGAGCATGGCCCCGGCAAGGCTGGCGAGACCCAGCATCAGATGCGGGCTAACACGCCGCATGAGTGCCGCACCGACAAAGCGCCCCACCATGGCCCCACCCCAGAAAAAGGCCACGTAATGCGCTGCCTGGGCATGGCTCATATCGCCAATCTGTTTTTGTGAGATGAAATTCACCAGTGTGCTGCCAATGCCAATCTCGCAGATCATGTAGAGGAATATGGCGGGCACGCCCCAGAACAGATTGCGATGACGCCAGACACTGTGCTGCGTCCCGGAGGTCGTCACCTTTCGGCTGCCCGCATCGATGGACGGTAGTGGGAAACGCCAGACAACCAGCGCCATGGCCAGCAGCACGAGTGCAATCAGCCCGTACGGCAATTGCACCATCTGGGCATCCTGGATGTGTTGCCCCGCCGTCTCGGCAAGCTGGCCGCCTGTCGAGTTCTCATGGCTGCGCCCGAAGATCAGGATGCCGCCAAACAGCGGCGCAAGCGTCGTGCCGAGCGAATTGAAGGCCTGAACCATCGTCAGGCGGCTCGATGCGGAGGCCTCATCACCAATCACCACCACATACGGATTGGCTGCAACCTGAAGCAGCGTGATGGCCGCAGCCAGCAGAAACAGCGCGACCAGAAAAAACCCGTAGGAGAAAAACGCGCTGGCAGGGATGAAAAGCAGGCAGGACGCTGCCATGCCGACAAGCCCGAGAATGACCGCGTTCTTGTAGCCCAGGGCCGAAACAAGACGCGAGGCAGGCAGGGATATGACCAGATAGCCAAGATAGAAGCAGAACTGCACCAGAAGGGAGGCAGTGTAGTCGAGCGAGAAGGCAGCCTTCAGGTGGGGAACGAGAATGTCGTTGAGGACAGTCGCAAAGCCCCACATGAAAAAGACGCTCGATAACAGGGCCAGAGCGGCGACCGATGACGCCACGCCCTTTGAAGTCGAGACTTGAGACGGCATGAATAACCCTCGAAGAAGAGACCCTGCGATCTATTGACCGAGGGAGAGGGCTAGACCCTACCGAATGACTTTTCGGTAATAAAATAGATATTCAGAGGCAATATATGCCTGTTTGGCTATGAATGGGCATTACGGGCGTCGCCTCAAGCGATCCCGTGATGCCCTGTCCGCTCAGGCGGAAAGCGCCTCCTGCTTGCCCGGCAGTTCGTAGCCGATGATGCGGGCATAATCGCGCGGAACCACCTGCCAGAACTGCGACAGTACTCGATCCCAACGATGCAGAAGCTCGGCTGCATAGGCGCTGCCGGTTTCATCGGCATGACGCTGCACGAGCGAACGGAGGTTCTCTTCCCATACGCTGCCGGGCTCGATACGCGCCCAGAGAAGCGTATCCGGGTTCACACGGCGCTCGAACATCTCTTCCTTGTCGAGTACGAAAGCCATGCCGCCCGTAAAGCCGGCACCAAAATTATCGCCGATATGGCCGAGGATCACGACCGTACCGCCAGTCATGTACTCGCAGCCATTAGAACCACAGCCCTCGACCACAGCTGTCGCGCCCGAGTTACGCACAGCGAAGCGCTCGCCTGCCTGCCCCGCCGCGAAAAGCGACCCGGCAGTGGCACCGTAAAGCACGGTATTACCAATGATCGCGTTGTCTTCCGACCGCCACGGTGCGGTGGGAGACGGACGAACGACGATGGTGCCACCCGACAGGCCCTTGCCAACGTAGTCGTTCGCATCGCCCACGACATCGAGCTTGAGGCCCTGGACTGCGAAAGCACCCAGCGACTGACCGGCCGAACCACGCAGGCGCAGGGTCAGATGCCCCTCAGGCAGAGTCTTCATGCCGAATTTGCGGGTGATCAGCGACGAAACGCGCGTGCCGATGGCGCGATGCGTATTCTGCACCGTGTAGTGCAGATGCAGCTTCTCGCGATGATCGAACAGCGGCGTTGCATCGGCGATGACCTGCGCGTCGAGCGTCTCCGGCACCTCATTGCGCCCTTCACGGGTGCAATAACGTGCATCCGGCCCCGGATCGGCCTGAACCAGCAGCGAGTTCAGATCCAGATCGTCCAGATAATCCGCGCCGCGCGAGACCTGACGCAGCAGATCGGTACGGCCGATGATTTCCTCGACGCTCTTGAAGCCAAGCTCGGCCAGAATGTTGCGTACGTCCTCGGCAATGAAGGAGAAGAGGTTGATTACCTTCTCGGGTGTACCCTCGAACTTGGCGCGCAGCGCCTCGTCCTGAACGCACACGCCCACCGGACAGGTATTGGAATGGCACTGGCGCACCATGATGCAGCCCATGGCCACGAGGGCTGCTGTCCCGATGCCGAATTCCTCGGCACCCAGCATAGCGGCCATCACCACATCACGCCCGGTCTTGAGACCGCCATCGGTACGCAGGGTCACGCGATGGCGCAGGCGGTTGAGCGTCAGCACCTGATTGGCCTCGGTCAGCCCCATCTCCCAGGGGAGACCCGCATATTTGATGGAGGATTGCGGGCTCGCCCCCGTGCCACCGCAATGGCCCGAGATCATGATCGCATCCGCCTTCGCCTTGGCCACACCGGCGGCAATCGTGCCAATGCCTGT
>NZ_AYXS01000012.1:206689-206963 GCF_000505765.1 Asaia sp. SF2.1
ACGGGCCACGAGCTTGACGGTGACAGTCGCCTCCGGGTTGATCTGCTTCAGGTCGTAAATGAGCTGAGCCAGATCCTCGATGGAATAGATGTCATGATGCGGCGGCGGCGAAATGAGCGTCACACCAGGCGTGGCATGGCGCAGCTTGCCAATGAGTTCCGTCACCTTGAAGCCAGGCAGCTGTCCGCCTTCTCCCGGCTTGGCCCCCTGGGCGACCTTGATCTCGATCTCGCTGCAATTATTAAGATATTCCGCCGTGACACCAAAGCGCCCC
>NZ_AYXS01000012.1:207005-217246 GCF_000505765.1 Asaia sp. SF2.1
GAGGCCACCTGCTTGATTTTCGAGCTGGCATTGTCACCGTTCTCACGCGGCGTGAAGCGCGAAGCATCCTCACCACCCTCGCCTGAATCCGACTTTGCGCCGATGCGGTTCATGGCGATTGCGAGCGTCTCATGCGCTTCCGGGCTCAGTGCGCCAAGCGAGATGCCCGGAGCCACGAGACGACGGCGGATGGAGGTGATGCTCTCGACATCTTCCACAGGGATCGGCTCGCGCACGCGGCGGAAATCGAGCAGATCGCGCAAAGCGGTCGGGGGCTGACGACGCACGGCATCGGCGTAACGCTTGAACAGTGAGAAGCTGTCGGTCGAGACGGCCGTCTGGAGCATGTGGATGAGCTGGCCGCTGAAGGCGTGAACCTCGCCCTTGCGACGCAGCTTGTACAAACCGCCAATCGGCAGGGCGTCCACACCGCCCGCATAAGCCGTTTCATGCGCCTTGAGCGCATTGCGGGCCAGACCGGGCAGACCGATGCCCGAGATGCGCGACGGCATGCCGGGGAAGAATTCGGCCACAAGCGCGCGCGACAGACCAATGGCCTCGAAATTATAGCCACCGCGATAGGCTGAAACGATGGAAATGCCGGATTTCGACATGATCTTGAGCAGACCCTTGTCGAGCGCCTTGCGATAACGCTCTACCGCCTCGCGCAGCGACAGCTCGCCGAAGAGGCCACGCTGCAAGCGATCGGCAATGCATTCCTGCGCCAGATAGGGGTTCACCGTGGTGGCGCCCACGCCCACCGTCACCGCCATGCCGTGTACATCCATGACATCGGAGGAGCGGACATTGAGCGAGGTGAAGGTACGCAGGGACTGACGCACGAGATGGATATGCACGGCGGCGGTCGCGAGGATCATCGGGATCGCGACGCGCTCTTCATTCTGTCCCTCATCGGAGAGGAAGAGATGGGTGCAGCCGCCGCGCACATAATCCTCGGCCTCATGGCGGATGCGCGCGATAGCGTCGCGCAGCCCGGCCTCGCCATCGGCGGCGCGGAAGGTACAATCGACCGTCGCGCCGTCCTTGCCACAGAAATTGCGCAGCGCCTCGAACTCACCCGTGGTGAGCACAGGGCTCGGCAATTGCAGCAGGTCGCATTGCTCGGGCGACTGGTCGAGGATGTTGCCCAGATTACCAAGGCGCGTGACGAGGCTCATCACGTTCATTTCGCGCAGGGAATCGATAGGCGGGTTTGTGACCTGACTGAAGCCCTGACGGAAGTAATGGGCCAAGCCGCGATAGGTGCTCGACAAAACCTGAAGCGGTGTGTCGTCACCCATCGAGCCGATGGCTTCTGCCGATGTTTCGACCATGGGATGAAGAATGGTCTCCATTTCCTCATGCGTCAGGCTCATGGCCAGCTGGCGTCGGCGCAGCTGATCGGCGCTGAACAGGACCGGCTCGGCGACATCGCCCCGCACAACGGAGCTGATATTACGGATATGCTTCGTCCAGGCGGTGAAGTCCTGACGCTCGGCCAGAAGATCGAGCAGCTCCTGCGGCGCATAGAGCTTGGCTTCCTGAAGGTCGAGACCCAGCGTCTCGCCCGGCCCGAGGCGTCCCTTCATGCGCGTATTGGCGTCCTGCACGCGCACCATACCGGCTTCGGAACCCACGATCAGCAGATCGTCCTGCGTGATGGTATAGCGCAGCGGGCGCAGACCCGCGCGGTCAAGACCGGCAACAACCCAGCGCCCATCGGTCGCACAGATGGCGGCAGGGCCATCCCACGGCTCCATCACAGCATTGCAGTAGGAGAACAGCGCCCGATGCTTGTCAGTCATGGCGGCATTGCCACCGGCACTGGCGGGTACCATCAGCGTCTTGGCCATGGGGGCATCGCGCCCGGCATGGGTGAGCAGCTCGAACACGTTGTCGAACATGGCGGTATCTGAGCCCGCCGCCTGAACGACCGGCTTGAGATCGCTCATATAGGGGTCGAGTTCGGCATTCGCGAGACGCGTCTCGTGGCTGCGCATCCAGTTCACATTACCCGAAAGCGTGTTGATTTCGCCATTATGCGCCAGACGGCGGAATGGCTGTGCCAGCTTCCAGGTCGGGAAGGTATTGGTCGAGTACCGCTGGTGGTAGATCGCAAAGCGCGAGATGAAACGCTCATCGAGAAGATCCGGATAGAAATCCGTCAGGTTCTCGGCAAGGAACATGCCCTTGTAGATGAGCGAACGACACGACAGCGAACACACATAGAGATCGACCTGAGCCGCTGCTGCAGCCTTCTCGATACGACGGCGGATGACGTAAAGATCGCGCTCGAAATCAGCTTCCGAACGGTTCAGGCGGTTACGCACCATGATCTGCTCGATCTCGGGACGCGTCGCGTTAGCCTTCTCACCAATACAGGCCGTGTCGATCGGCACCTGACGCCAGCCATAGATGCCATAGCCGAAATCGAGGATCTCGCTTTCGATGATCGCTCGTCCTGCTTCCTGCGCGGCTAGATCGGTCTTGGGCAGGAAGATCATGCCAACGGCAATACGACCCTCGATATGGTCATCACCGGCGCTGTGAATCGCCTCGGCGAAGAAATCCTGCGGGATCTCGACATGGATGCCCGCACCGTCGCCGGTCTTGCCATCGGCGTCGACCGCACCGCGATGCCAGAGCGCCTTGAGCGCCGCGATACCGGCCAGAACCACGTCACGACGGCGCTTGCCGTCCAGTGCCGCCACGAGCCCGACGCCGCAGGCATCACGCTCCATGGTCGGGTCATAAAGGCCTTCGAGGGCGCGGACATTGTCCTGATAGGACTGGATGAAGCTCTTCTCGGTCATGGCCCTTACTCCGCCGCCACTGCCTGTGCGGCATGGTCTGATGTCATGCTCTCTGTGCCAGAGAGAAATTGGTGCATTTCAGCTGCGGCCTCACGTCCGTCGCGAATGGCCCAAACCACAAGCGAGGCCCCGCGCACGATATCGCCGCCTGCGAAAACGCCTGGCACGCTTGTCTCGAATCGTCCCGGTGTGACCTTGAGCGTGCCCCATTTGGTCACGGCCAGCTCCGGCGCATTCCAGTCACCCGGCAGATCCTCAGGGTCAAAACCCAGCGCCTTGATCACCAGATCGGCCTCGATCACGAAGCTGCTCTCAGGCACGGCCTCGACCGACTGTCGGCCGGACGCATCGGGCAGGCTCAGACGCATCTTATGGGCACGCACGCCGCTAACGGTGCCGTCGCCGAGAAAAGCCTCGGGAGCCGCAAGCCAGGCGAAGTTCACGCCTTCTTCCTCGGCGTTCTTCACTTCCTGCACCGAGCCCGGCATGTTCGCCCGGTCACGGCGGTACAGGCACGTCACTTTCTCGGCGCCCTGGCGGATGGAGGTACGTACGCAGTCCATGGCCGTATCACCGCCACCGATCACCACCACATGCTTGCCCCTGGCGTGCAGCACGGAGTCATCGCCCGGCGTCTCATAATAACCACGGCGGTTGGACGCCGTAAGAAAATCGAGCGCCTGAACCACACCGCCTAGTCCGCTGCCCGGCACGGCAACCTCACGCGAACGATAGACGCCCGTCCCCAGAAAGACCGCATCGTGTTTTTCACGAAGCGCCTCGAAAGAAAGGCCGCCCTCACCTTCCCCTATGGGGGTGGAAAGATGGAAGACAATGCCCTGTGCCTCGAGCAACTCATGACGACGGGCCAGCACGTGCTTTTCGAGCTTGAAGCTCGGGATGCCATAGACCATCAGCCCGCCGACGCGATCATGACGGTCATAGACATGAATCTGATAGCCAAGGGCCCGCAGCCATTCTGCCGCAGCAAGCCCGGCCGGACCAGCACCGACTACGCCGATGCTCTGTGAACGCTCGCAAGACGGCAGGCGCGGTTTGACCCAACCCTGCTCGAAAGCCGTTTCAGTGATGAACTTCTCGACGGCACCGATCGTAACCGCCTCGAAATCCTTCTGAATGACGCAGTTGCCCTCGCACAGACGATCCTGCGGGCAGATGCGCCCGCAGATTTCAGGAAAGGTATTTGTCGCCGAGGAGAGACGATAGGCCTCCTCCAGACGGTTCTCGGCCGTCAGCTTCAGCCAGTCGGGAATATTGTTGCCCAGGGGGCAATGGACCGAACAGAAAGGTACGCCGCATTGCGAGCAACGGCTGGCCTGACGCTCGGCATGATCAACCGCAAAAGCGCGGTAGATTTCACCGAAATCCTCCCGGCGTTCGGCAGCGTCACGCTTCTCAGGCATCTCCTGCGGCAATGACACAAATTGCAGCATACGTTCGGCCACGACACGTCCTCCCCAAGGGCGAGCGGACGCATGTCGCCTCGCTCAAAAAACATGACGGACAGGTAAGACAAGCTCACGACCCGTATAAGTCATCAATGCTTACCTATCACTGGCCATATTGACGATTTATGGCGCGGACACACAGAAATATCAAATTATTAGGTCCGAAACGGACCATTTATTTGCGAATCATTCTCAACGCGCTGATTTGGCTCAGATATTCCGGTGCCACATCATACACACTCCGGGGAACGACTCCGAGGGTTTCGAAGGTCTCAGCCCCGGATGACACGATATTGTCCTGCGAAAGCATCGCGAGCTGATCCCGCGTCAGCAACTTACCCGGTAGAACCTCCATCACACTGGCCTGTATCTGGGCAACACGCTCTGGCACCGTCAGAAGTCGGGGTGTGCGCCCCACGGACTGCGCCACGAAAGCCATGATCTCGGCCATGGTGAGACGATCAGGACCGCCGAGCTCGAACAGCCTTCCGCCCAGACCGCTTTCCGTCAGGGCGAGCGCGGCAGCCTTCGCGACATCCTCGACATAGACGGGCTGAAGGCGCGTTCCGGGAAAGTAGACAGGCAGGACAGGCAGGACTTTTGCCATGAGGCCAAACATACGCAGAAAGCTGTCCTGCGGACCGAACACAACACTTGGGCGCAGGATTGTCGCCTCAGGGAATGCGGCTTTTACCCTGCGCTCGCCCTCTGCCTTGC
Source organism: Asaia sp. SF2.1 (assembly GCF_000505765.1). Lineage (NCBI taxonomy): Bacteria > Pseudomonadati > Pseudomonadota > Alphaproteobacteria > Acetobacterales > Acetobacteraceae > Asaia > Asaia sp. SF2.1. The sequence continues at coordinate 212,005 of NZ_AYXS01000012.1, forward strand.
TACGCCCGTAACGTGAAGGCGAATCAGGCGCAGCACCGATGGCCGAAACCTGAACGAATCGCTTCACGCCTGCAGCACGCGCCTCTTCAGCCACGCGTTCCGGTGCCTCGGCGTTCATGCGCTGGAAAGTCGCCCCGCCCTTCTCTGTCAGAATCGAGACCAGATTGATGGCCGCCCCGGCACCCTGCAGGGCTGCACGCACCGACGCACGATCCGTCACCGAGGCATAAACAGGCAAGACCGTTCCCGGCGGTGATTCGGCGACAAGAGAGCCCGCCTTGTGCGGCGCACGTGAGGCCACGCGGACATGATGCCCCTTCGCGACAAGCTGGCGCACGAGTGCGCGCCCGATGAAGCCATTGCCGCCAAATAAGGTGATGACCGGGTTTTCCATAAAAAAATCCTCTTTTTTCAACGGGGGGTGTTGACGCCCCCCACATCCACCGGTAAACGCCACCTCACCGAACGGGATGCCGAAAAAAAACGGCGCCCCGGACAGCCTCTGAGCCCAGATGGCGGAATTGGTAGACGCGCAGGTTTCAGGTACCTGTGTCCGCAAGGACGTGGAAGTTCGAGTCTTCTTCTGGGCACCATACGAAAAACGGAAAAGCCGACGAGAAATCGTCGGCTTCCGTTTTTTCTAGCCCCAGGGTTTTCCAGACATGGCCGCACCGAGCGCTTCGATCCATCTTTACGATGGTGATCTCCCCGACGATTTCGATCTGGGTCCGGTCGTCGCCGTCGATACCGAAGCCATGGGCCTCAACCCGCATCGCGACCGTCTGTGCCTCGTGCAGCTTTCTGCCGGTGACGGCGAAGCCCATCTGGTGCAGATCCGTCCGAAATCGCTGGGGGGTCGCTACGAGGACTGCCCGAATCTCAAGGCGCTCATGGCTGATGAAAGCGTGACAAAGCTCATGCATTTCGCGCGCTTCGACGTGGCACTGCTTCAGCACGCCCTTGGCATCAAGGTGGCGCCCGTCATCTGCACCAAGATTGCAGCCCGTCTGGTGCGCACCTTTACCGATCGTCATGGTCTGGCACATCTGTGCCGCGAATTGCTGGGTGTCGATCTGGCCAAGCAGCAGCAGACGTCTGACTGGGGTTCGGAAGTTCTCTCCCCTGAGCAACTGAGCTATGCCGCTTCGGATGTGCTTCATCTGCATGCACTCTGGGCCAAGCTTGAGGCCCTGCTCATCCGTGAAGGCCGGCGTGAGCTTGCCCAGGCCTGCTACGATTTCCTGCCAGCCCGTGGGCAGCTTGATATCCTGGGCTATGAAGAGCCCGATATCTTCTCCCATCGCGCCTGATCCCCGACGCGCTTCCCCTTCTGCTCTGCTCCGCTCGGTGTGATATTCGCATGGCGTGTCATAGAAACGCCTTGCTTGGCGTGGCAGGGTAATTGACCTGAGGCCAGCAAAGCGGGAAGAGGACGCATGACCGAGCTTTCACGTTCCAGCTCCGCTTTGAGTACCGATTCCGAGCGCGCCCGCAACGCGGCAATCGAGAGTGCCCAGGCCACCCTTGCCGCCGAGGCCGCCGGACTGGCCGCACTGCGATCCGCGCTCGCCTTGCCAGAGGCGATGGGGAACCATTTCAGCGAGGCCGTTGCCTGTATCGCCGCCACAAAGGGGCGCGTCGTGGTTTCCGGTATCGGCAAATCGGGCCATATCGGCAGAAAAATCCAGGCGACACTGGCCTCTACCGGCACATCCTCCATTTTCGTCCATCCTGCTGAAGCAGCCCACGGCGATCTGGGCATGATCGAAGCGCGCGACGTGCTGGTGCTTCTCTCCCAATCCGGTGAAACGGCCGAACTGGCCGCATTGCTCGAACATGCCGCGCGCCATGCGATCACCATCATCGGCATGACATCCTCGCCCAGCTCAACGCTGGCCCGGTCCAGCAGCATTGTGCTTTGTCTGCCACGCAGCAAGGAAGCCTGCCCGATGGGGCTCGCCCCCACGACCAGCGCGGTGATGCAACTTGCCCTTGGTGACGCCCTCGCCGTTGCCCTGCTGGAACGACGCGGGTTTACTGCTGATGATTTCGGCGCCTTTCATCCGGGCGGTTCCCTTGGCGCCTTGCTCCGCCCGGTACGCCGACTGATGCATGAGGGCGAGGCCATGCCACTTGGCACGGCTGACATGCCCCTATCGGGCGTCATCATTGAAATGACACGCAAGGCATTCGGGTGTATGGGCATCGTCGACCCCAGCGGCGTTCTCATCGGCCTCGTAAGCGATGGCGATCTACGTCCGGCCCTGACCCGCGACCTCGACAGGACAACGGCGGGTGACATCATGAACCGCGCGCCAATCACCACCCGTGGCGATATGCTCGCCCAGGAGGCCATTCATCTGATGACCGCGAGGCGCAAGGCCATCAATAGTCTGTTCGTGCTTGATGAGGCACAGCGACCGGTCGGTATCATCCATCTGCACGACCTGCTTCGCACAGGCGTCGCATGACCGAAACGCAGGAGAACAAGGACCGCAAGCCGCCGCAACGCGAAGATTTTGCGCGTGATGCGGCAAAGCTTGCCGCCCTGCGCGAGGCCATGCGTGAACAGGGGCAGTCCCGCCAGCGAAATATCCCAACATCGTCGGACCTTGCCTCGCGCCGTCGCCTGCTCGACACGGCAAAATGGGCGCTTCCGCTCACGGCCGCTGTTCTTCTCGGCTCGATCGCTGTCTGGCCGGAAATCGCGCGCTGGCTCAGTGCCAACCGTGCCGTCATGCAGGAAATGGCGCAGATGCGGGTCGAGAGCGGCAATCTCGAAGGGGCTATCTATCGCGGCCTCGATGCCCATAACCGCCCCTATATGATCACGGCACGCATCGCCCATCAGAACGGTCCCGATCGTGTCGATCTGGTCGACCCGGTAGCCGACACGCATATGGCGGGCGGCGGCTGGGCCGAAATCAAGGCGGACAAGGGCGTTTACATGCAGCACGAGCAAACGCTCAATCTGACCGATCATGTCGTGCTGTACAGGGACGACGGCACGCTGCTGAACGGTCTGACCGCCGATATCGACCTTCATCGCAGCGTGATCGCGTCGAATGACTGGGTTCATGCAGAGGGGCCATTTGGCATACTCGACGCCCAGGGCTATTTTATCGACCAGCACGCCAATCTTCTGCAATTCGTGGGGCCGCAGCGTGTCATACGCAATGATGACCGTCAGGATGCCATGCCCTCGCTCACCTCCCCTGCCCGCACCTCCTCCACGCAGAAGGCCCCATGATGCGCCGCCTCATTCCTGCCCTGACCCTGGGATCGCTCCTTATGGGTCTTCCTCTTGCCGGCGTCCCGCTTGAGGCCCTCCTTTGCCCGCAGGCTCATGCCCAGGCGCTCGACATGTCGCATGGCGAGCAGGTCAATATCAGCTCTGCTGGTCCCCAGACCTATGATCACGATGCCCAGACGGTCACTTTCGTCGATCAGGCGCGCGCTGTTCGTGGCGACGTGACGATTGATGCGGATCAGCTCATCGGTTTTCTGCGCAAGAAGGCGCCCGATCCCAACGCCCCCAAGCCGCAGGGTGATTCAACGCAGCAGGACGGCGAGAAAAAGCCTGGCGATGACGGCGCCATGGGCGGATCGATGGAGCTCTATCGCATGGAGGCCATCGGGCACGTTCATATCTATACCAGCACCGACCAGGCCTGGGGCGACAAGGCGCTTTACGACATTGATCAGGGCGTTCTCGTCATGACAGGCAAGGCGCTCAAGTTGACCACGCCGCAGGATGTGATGACCGCGCGCGATGTGATGGAATATCACAGCCAGACCCGTATGTCGGTCGGTCGTGGCGATGCCACCGTAACCACCAATGACGGCAAGCGCATCAAGGCTGATGTGCTGGTGGCGTTCAGCAAGCCGGATTCCACGCCCCCCGCCGGCGCGAGTCCTGCCCCTGCGCCCGCACCGGGTGGCGATGGCACCGCTCGTAGCTCAAAGCTCGATCGCGCCTATGCCTGGGGCCATGTCATGCTGCGCACCCCCAATGAAACCGCGACAGGCGACAGGGGCGTCTATGTGTTCGACACGCAGATGGCGCGGCTTATCGGCCATGTGCACGTGACGAGTGGCCAGAACCAGAATAACGGCGCCTCGGCCATCGTGAACATGAAGACGGGCGTTGCCATCATGAACCCCGCACCCGGCCAGCGTATCGAAGGTCTGGTCATCCCCAACGAAGCTGGCAGCAGCAAGCCCGGAGACGCGCATTGATGAGCGACAACGAGACCGTCATCCTGCAGCAGATCCACGATGACCCCACCGTGCAGACGGGACTCATCGCGCACGGCATCGGCAAGAGCTACAAGAAGCGTCAGGTGGTCCGAAACGTTTCGATCCAGGTGCAGCGTGGCGAGGCCGTGGGCCTTCTGGGGCCGAACGGTGCTGGCAAGACGACAAGCTTTTACATGATCGTGGGTCTGGTTCAGCCTGACACAGGGACCATCACGCTCGATGGCGCCGATATCACCCAGCTGCCCATGTATCGTCGTGCACGGCTCGGTATCGGCTATCTTCCGCAGGAAGCCAGCATTTTCCGCGGCCTCAATGTCGAGCAGAACATTCTCGCGGCGCTGGAAGTGGTCGAGCCCGATTACGACCGCCGCCAGACCATGCTGGATGGGCTGCTGGCCGAGTTCGGTATCTCGCATCTGCGTCATTCGCCCTCTCTGGCCCTCTCAGGCGGCGAGCGACGCCGTCTTGAAATTGCTCGCGCCCTCGCCAGCCAGCCGAACTACATTCTGCTCGATGAACCTCTGGCCGGTATCGACCCGATTGCCGTGGGCGAAATCCGCGATCTGGTGTCCCACCTCAAGGACCGTGGCATTGGCGTGCTGATTACCGATCATAACGTTCGCGAAACCCTTGAGGTCATCGACCGGGCCTATATCATGCATTCGGGTCAGGTGCTGATGGAAGGCATCCCCGAGGAGATCGTGGCCAATGAGGACGTACGACGCGTCTATCTGGGAGAAAATTTCTCCCTCTGAGTCCTGATGGCGCGCCTCACGTTTCAGGCGCGTCAGACCGCTGGTCTTGTCATGACCGCGGAGCTGCAACAGGCGATCGGCCTGTTGCAGCTATCGAACCATGAATTGCTGGCCGAACTCTCTCTTCTGGCCGAAGCCAATCCGCTCCTGCTTGTCAGCCCCCCTGCGGGAGAAGCCGGCAGCACGGAACCCGACACGATGGCCCACCCGGACTGGCGGGATGGCGA
>NZ_AYXS01000012.1:217312-217479 GCF_000505765.1 Asaia sp. SF2.1
TCTGCCGGGCGATCTCGAGCCTGATGCCAGTGACTGGCGCGATGCCGCCTCCTGGGATGATGACCCCATTCTTCGTCATGGCGTGTACGACAGTGACGAACCGACCAGCCGTGAGCTATCGGCCCCTGCACCGACACGCCTTGAGCAGTTTCTCTGGCAGATCAAAG
>NZ_AYXS01000012.1:217559-219249 GCF_000505765.1 Asaia sp. SF2.1
AGGCCTTTGCGCAGCCAGCCGAGCGTCATATGGCGCTGACTCTGCTCGACGCAATGAATGAATCGGGACGCCTTGATACCCCGATACCCGATCTCGCTGCGTTTACCGGCGTATCGATGGAAAGCATCGAGCAGGTGCGCAGTATCATGCTGCTTTTCGAGCCAGCCGGATGTTTCGCCACGTCACTGGCCGAATGCCTCGCCGCCCAGTTCAGGGCTAAGAACCGCCTCGATCCTGCAGTCACCACGCTATTGGGTCATCTCGACTGGCTTGCCAAAGGCGAGCATGAACGTCTGCAAAAAGCCTGTGGCCTCGACAGCCAGGACTACGCCGAGCTGCTGCAGGAGCTACGCGGCTGCGATCCCAGACCCGGCGCAGGGTTCGATCCCCCGCCCCCCGAGCCTGCGCCGGATCTGTTCATTCATCTCGTTGAGGGAGAGCCGATTGTCGCGCTTAACGAGGCCACATGGCCGGGGCTGACGATTGATGAACGTCTGTATCGGCGGTTACAGACCGCTGATCGCGAAGCCCGTGGCTGGGCTCAGGAAAAAAAGCAGGAGGCGCAAAATTTGTTACGCGCTGTCGAGCAGCGTGCCCGCTCGCTCCTGCTGATCTGCACAGCAATCGCGCGTCATCAGATCCTGTTCTTGCATGACGGTATCGACGCCCTGCGCCCTCTGACTCTGGCCCGCATTGCCGAGGTGACGGGGCTTCATGAAAGCACCGTCAGTCGCGTCACAGCGACACGCATGATCGGCACGCCCCACGGCGTCATTCCTTTGCGGCGGTTCTTTTCCACCGGACTGGGCGATGAGACGGATCAGACGAGTGCCGAGGCGATCAAGAACCGGATCAGGCAAGTCGTTTCAGCCGAGACGGCTGAGGCGATCCTGTCCGATGAGGCGATTACCCTGATGCTTCAGCAAGGCGGCATCGCCATCCAGCGACGCACGGTCGCCAAATATCGTGAAGCCCTCGGCATTGCAGGCTCGGCGCAGAGGCGCCGGGATTTTCGCATGAAAGCCCGAATGGCTTCGTGATGCGTTGGTCGCACCCCCATGCCGCGTCGCTTGGCGCAAGCATAGGGTGAACGAACGGGGATGGTCGGCTCAGATGGCGGCGATAGCTGTGATCTCGACAGCCCATTGCGGATCGACGAGACGCGTCTCGACTGTCGCCCGTGCCGGTTTATGGTCATGGTCGAGCCAGGCATCCCAGGCGCGATTCATCGCATCAATCTCGGTGATATCGGTCAGATGGACCTGCACCGAAAGGAGCTTGGTCTTGTCCGTGCCTGCCTCGGTCAGGAGTACATCGATCTGACGCAGGATATCGGCAGTCTGGCCTTCGGTATCGAGCGATGCGTCATCTGCAACCTGCCCTGCCAGATAGAGTGTATTGCCATGACGCACCGCCCCACTCAGGCGGTGTTCCTCGGCGTAACGCTGGATGGTGTCAGGCGTGGTGGTCATGGTCAGTGTACCCAGGCCGGAATCATTTCATGGTCGACAATGGCTTCGAAGGCGCTCGAACGGTCTTCCGCCAGCGCCATCGGGGTGCCATCCGCCGCGTGGATCGCAAAGGCAGCTTCGCCCTCGTAAACCACGGGTTTGACATAGGCGACATGGCTCATCCCGAACGCCTTCAAATCGTCATGCGACATGCGACGCAGATCGGCAACCGGGGCGGG
>NZ_AYXS01000012.1:219375-221772 GCF_000505765.1 Asaia sp. SF2.1
TCGCCAGTTGCCCGAATAAGGCCCTGATCGCCCTCAATCGTCGTCAAGATCGCGTATGGCGCGGGTGCGACGGGGTTTGGGCATTTCGATATGGGTGGCACGCGTCACACCCGTCTCGCGACGCCCGGCGCTGATCTCGATGCGCTTGACCCGCACTTCGGGCTGGGGGCGGAACAGATCGATATAGAGCAGACCGTTATCGAGCCAGGCTTCGCCAATCTCGATGTTTTCGGCCAGAACAAACGCCTTCTGGAACTGACGCGCTGCAATGCCACGATGCAGGAACACGCGACCCTGACTGTCATCAGTCTGGCGGCCACGAATGACCAGCTGGTTATCTTCCTGCGTGATGTGCAAATCGTCCATCACGAACCCGGCGACGGCCAGTGTGATGCGCAGGGTGGTCTGGTTCAATTGCTCGATATTATAGGGGGGATAGCCATCAGAGGCTGTTTTTGAGGCCCGTTCGAGCATCTGCTCCAGATGATCGAAACCGAGAAACATGGGTGACGTAAACAGACGGCCTGACATGCAGCCTCCTCCATGAGCGAGACGGTAACAGGATCCAGCCCTTGATTGCGGCGCCGGATCGCTTTCCCGATATGGTCATGTTTGGTGCGTGGTGCAAGCAAGAGCCCCTGAAGGAATTGCCGTTCTTTGAGGTTTATGCCCCGTTTAGAACTGGTTTTCCGGCACCTGACCGATTACATCCGCTCCATCATGACAGCGCTCTCCTTCCTCCCGGACATCGAGTCCATCACGCCTACGCCCATCCTCGTTGCGCCGCAGCCCGTGCTGCGGGCGGTCGCCCGTGAGGTCACGGCTGACGACATGGCTCTCGTCAAGTCCCACCTGCCGGGCATGTTCTCTGCCATGTACAAGGCGCCGGGTATCGGCCTTGCTGCCCCGCAGATCGGTCTGGGCCTGCGTTTTGCGCTTGTCGATGTGGCCGATGAGGGCGAGCGCAACCCGATGGTGCTCATCAACCCCGAAATCATCGAGGAATCCGAGCAGCTCGCTGCCCGCGAGGAAGGCTGCCTCTCCCTGCCCAACCAGTATGCAGAGGTCATCCGCCCCCTGAGCGTGCGGATGCGCTATCGCAATCTCGAGGGTGAAGTGATCGAGATGGAGGCCGATGACCTGCTGGCCACCTGCCTTCAGCACGAAATCGACCATCTCGACGGTATCCTGTTTGTCGACCACCTTTCCAAGCTCAAGCGCAACATGATCATGCGCCGCCTCGCCAAGGAACAGAAAGGCCGCTGAAACCATGCGTCTGGTGTTTATGGGCACGCCTGATTTCTCGGTGCCGGTTCTCAAGGCGCTGATCGCAGCCGGGCATGAGGTCGTGCAGGTCTATACCCAGCCCCCGCGCCCGGCTGGGCGCGGCAAGGCGCTACGTCCCTCACCCGTTCAGAGCGCCGCCGAGGCCGAAGGCATCGCCGTGCGCTCCCCGGTCAGGATCCGGCAGAACGAGGAAGAACTCGCTTTTTTCGAGTCCCTTCAGGCCGATTGCGCCATTGTGGTCGCCTATGGGCTGATCCTGCCCCAGCGTATGCTCGATGCCCCAAAACTGGGCTGTCTTAATATCCACGCGAGCCTGCTGCCGCGCTGGCGGGGCGCCTCGCCCATCCAGTCAGCCATCCTGGCTGGTGATCGCCGCTCGGGCGTGTCCATCATGCAGATGGATGCGGGGCTGGACACCGGGGACGTACTGGCGGAAGCCGCAGTGGAATTGTCCCCCTCCGAAACCGCCTCAACGTTGCATGATCGCCTCAGCTTTCTGGGTGCAGAACTGTTACTCGAGACGCTCCGCCGTCCCTTTGCCCCGGTCCCGCAGCCTGAGCAGGGCGTGACCTACGCCGAGAAACTCACCCGAGAGACAGGCCGCATCAACTGGAACCAGCCTGCGACGATCATAAACCGCCAGATACGCGGTCTGACACCCTGGCCGGGTGCCTTCACCACACAGGACGGGACTGTACTCAAGATCGGTGAGGCAAAGCTTGTCCCGCTCGCTGCTTCAGATGGGGCGGATGTCTCGGCTGGCACAGTTCTGGATGATGCGTTGACGGTACGATGCGGTGACGATGCCCTGCAGATTCTGCGGCTTCAGCGCCCCGGCAAGGCGATGATGAACGCGACCGATTACCTGCGTGGCACCCCCATGCCGAAAGGCACGTGCCTTGGGCAGTGATGAACCGGCCGGCGGTTATCGCCGCTGGGCGCTCAGAATCGAGTATGACGGTACGGGGCTTGTTGGCTGGCAGCGCCAGAACAATGGCGTGTCGGTGCAGGCCCTGCTGGAAGAGGCTGCATCACGCCTCGTCGGGGATGCCCCCGTCATGACGGCCACGGCGGGGCGTACCGATGCGGGGGTGCATGCCTCTTCCATGG
>NZ_AYXS01000012.1:221874-229391 GCF_000505765.1 Asaia sp. SF2.1
CTTTCACCTCAAGCCGCATCGCGTGGCGATCCTGGAGACGGCACAGGCACGCCCGGGCTGGCACGCGCGGTTCTCCGCCATCTCGCGTCGCTATTGCTACACCATTCTCAACCGCCCTACCCGCCCGGTGATCGACCTCAATCACGTATGGCATGTACGGCGCCCCCTCGATGCCGGGGCGATGCATGAGGCAGCCCAGAGCCTGCTGGGGCGGCACGATTTCTCATCGTTCAGAGCCGCATCCTGTCAGGCGAGCAGCCCGATCCGCACGCTGGACCGGCTGGATGTCACCCGTGAGGGGACGTTTGTGCGGCTGGACGTGGAGGCACGGTCCTTTTTGCATCATCAGGTACGCAATCTGGCGGGTTCGTTGCAGCTTGTCGGTAGCGGCCAGTGGCCGGTCGCCCGTATCCGTGACGTTCTCGAATCCTGCGACCGGCGTGTCGCTGGCCCCACAGCCCCGCCGGATGGCCTGTGCTTGATCGGTGTAGGCTACGAGCTGGACCCGTTCACCTGAGCCCTGCCCTGCGCAGGGGCTCAGGCGATCAGGGATGCGGTTTGGGCAGCGGACCCATCAGTTCCTTGAGCGCGTTGTAATGCGGCGGAAGCGCAATGGCGATGAGATAGAGCGACGCCACAGCGAGGTTCACCACAACGACAAGCAGTGCCGCCCTGCCGCCCTTGAGCCCCAGGCCGGATTTGGCCACGAACCATGAGAGCCAGAACTCATAGGCCTCGATACCAATCATGATGACAGCCAGCGCAGGGCGTGATGTCACGATACCGGGCATGATGATCTGCGCGATGCTCAACACCACCAGAGATAACACCATCGGCAGCCATGCTGACCACAGCAATGCCGTAGCGTAGCGCAACCAGCCCTCCGCCTTCCCCCAGACCGAAGCCAAAGCTTGGGAAACCACGAGACGCAGCAGCAGCGCCGTGATCAGGATCAGAACCTTGGTGACCTCAGTGGCATCATATCCCTGCACGAATTGCGACAGGGCCAGAACCAGAAAAAGGGCGGCACTCGGTGCAATCGCCGAGAGAAGAGCTTCAGGCGTATTGCCGAAAGACTCGATCCCTTCGGCCTTGCCCCGGCCCAGACGCACCACGCCACGAATGATCCGTGTTGCGGCACCACCAGGTGTTTCCGCCGGAGGAGTTGAACCGGGTGTCACAATCCGAAGGCCTCAAGAAAATCACGATAGATCAGGACAAGCATTTCCAGATCGGCAATCGCCACACATTCGTCTGCCTTATGCATGGTCGCACCGACAAGACCGAATTCCGCCACAGGGCAATAGGACGCGATAAACCGCGCATCGGACGTGCCGCCGCCTGTATCGAGGGCAGGCACACGCCCCGTATGACGGGCGATGACACTGGAGAGGGCTTCGACGGGCGCACCGGGTGTGGTCAGGAACGCTTCACCGCTGATGCTGGCCTCGACATGACCGGCAGGCGCATGACGCGCAACCACCTCCCTGATCCAGGCAACCAGATCGTCCCCCTTGTGGGCCGTATTGAACCGAATGTTCAGCAGCGCCGTGGCCCTGGCAGGAATGACATTGGTCGCCTGATTGCCGACATCGACACTGACAACCTGCAGCGATGATGGCGCAAAATGCTCATTACCCTCATCCAGCACACGCCCGGTCAATTCGCTCAGTATCGGCAGCAGGCGATGCACCGGATTATCTGCGAGATGCGGATAGGCCACATGCCCCTGCACACCCTCGACGGTGATCCAGGCATTGAGGCTGCCACGACGCCCGATCTTGATTACCTCACCCATGCGGGCGGGGTTGGTGGGCTCACCCAGAAGGCAGAAATCGGGACGATGCCCATGCGCCACCATCCAGGGGAGGACTTCTTTTGTGCCGTGCAGTGCCGGCCCTTCCTCGTCCCCTGTGATCAGAAAGCTGACAGACCCCTTGAGCGGACGCTCGACCAGCAAAGAGGCGACAGCCCCTACAAAGGCGGCGATGCCGCCCTTCATATCGGCAATACCACGCCCGTAGAGCATGCCATCAGCGTGCTGGGCACCAAACGGGTCATGCACCCAGCCTGGGCCAGGCGGCACAACATCAGTATGTCCTGCAAAGCAGAGATGCGGCCCCGACGCGCCAAACCGTGCAAAGAGATTGGGCGTGCGCTCGCCCTCCGGGCCGCAGTCGACCCGCTCGCAGGTAAAGCCCATCCCCTCAAGCGTGCGGGACAGGACATCCATCGCCCCGTCATCCGCCGGGGTTACGGAACGGCAGGCAATCAGCTGGCCCGCCAGGGTCACGGCATCGAGCGGCACAATCAGTCGCGCAGCAATTCGTTGATGGAGGTCTTGGAGCGCGTGCGCTCATCCACCCGCTTGACGATGACGGCGCAGGCCAGATGCGGCGCATCGGGGGTACGGCCCGGCAGCGTGCCCGGCACAACGACGGAATAGGCCGGCACACGACCCATGAAGATCTCGCCGGTGGCACGATCGACAATCTTGGTGGACGCACCAATGAACACACCCATGGAGAGCACGGAGCCGCGCTCGACAACCACGCCTTCGGCCACTTCGGAACGCGCGCCGATAAAGCAATCATCCTCGATGATCACAGGGGCCGCCTGGAGCGGCTCAAGCACGCCGCCAATACCGGCACCGCCGCTGATATGGACGTTCTTGCCGATCTGGGCGCAGGAGCCCACGGTGGCCCAGGTGTCAACCATCGTGCCGCTATCAACGCGCGCCCCGACATTGACGAAGCTTGGCATCAGCACCACGCCGGGAGCGATATAGGCCGAGCGACGCACGATGGCGCCCGGCACGGCGCGGAACCCGGCCTCTGCAAAGCGGAACTGGTCCCAGCCGTCGAACTTCAGGGGTACCTTGTCAAAGCCGGGAACGCCTCCGCAGGCACGTTCAGCCACGCGGCTATCCGTAATACGGAAGGAAAGCAGCACCGCCTTCTTGAGCCACTCATGGACAACCCAGCCACCATCCGTGGGTTCGGCCACGCGCAGCTTGCCCTCATCGAGTGATGTCAGGGCCTGTTCGATCGCCTCACGCGCCTCACCTTCCGTATGGGCGTTGAGCGTGTCACGACGCTCCCATAGGGAGTCGATCACGGTGCGGAGATCGGAAACAGGCATTATCAGCCATCCTTTGACAGGGTTACTCGAGTGAGCGGACCATGCTCAGGACGCACCCGGAAGTCAACGAATCTTCCGCAAACGATGCGTTAAGGAGTAATTAAATACCCCGGCTTATAGTCAATGCGAGCCGTCACCGATAAAGCCCTGCTATCAATTTCGGTCTCTCGCTGCTGGCCTGACAGGCCACCCCCCGGTTCCAGGAACAATCATGATGGACGCCCTTTTTTCCGACATCATGCGCTCGGCTCGTATCCGCCTGTCACGCGCCTTCCCCTCCCCACGCCGCAGACAAAACCCTCATGCAGAAGAGGCAGCTCTTGAAGCCAGACTTCTCGAAATCCTCCGCTCTGCCATATCGGTTCCGGACGGACTGAAACAGGCTTTCGACCATTTTTGCCTCGTCACGCGCCCAGAGCGCGGTCTGATCATGAGCTCAGGCCCTCTCGTCATACCGCCGCCCACTGAACCGCAAATCCATATCCTCCACTCGTGGCCGATACGCGACGGCGATTTCCGCAGCCGTCTGGGCGGCATCAGAACCACAACCAATCTTTGTCTGCGGGCCATTGCGGAGATACGCCATCAGGGAGAGATTGGCCTTGTCGTCTATTATGGGTGTCGCATGTCGCGCCGGCGCACGGCATCGTGCCGCCGTATCCTCAACACGCTGGCGCAGACCGCGGCGGCCATGATCGAGGTGGATCATCGCTATCGTGCGCTCCTACGTGCCCTTCCCTTCGACCCGCTGACCCATCTGCCAGTCTGGTCGCTGTTTCGAGAAAAGGTTGAGCGGCGTTTTGCACGGCTGGACCGCGAGCAGATCCCGGCCACGCTCATGCTCGTAAGTTTCCATGGCTTGCTTGACACACCCAGCGAAACGGTCGAGGCCGATGAAGCTGTGGAACAGATCGCCCATGTGCGTGACGCCATCAGTTTTCTCCAACGCGCCATACGCCCGACAGATCTGATGGGACAGCTGGATCGTGAAAGCTTTGTTCTCTGGCTCGATGGCGGAGACCGCTTTGCCTCGGTCGAGCGGGCCGAACAGATCTGCCGTCGTAAATATATGTGCTCAGCCGGCGCCAATCCGCTTGTTTCGGTCAAGATCGGGCTCGTGACGCGTGAGCCAGGATCGCATGATACGCTCGATGTGTTTTTCGAGAGAGCCCGCATGGCTCTCTCGATTGCCCAGGAGGCAAACCTGGACTGGTACTTCGCGCATGAAAGCGCGTGATCAGGCGGCGCGGATGAGCGTGCCTGATCCCTTATGCGTGAAAAGCTCCAGCAAGCAGGCATGAGGCACACGACCGTCGAGGATCACAGCCGCACTGGCACCTGCCTTGACCGCAGCGAGACAGGTCTCGACCTTTGGAATCATGCCACCCGATATCGACCCGTCGGCAATGCGGCGACGCGCCTCATCAGCCGTCAGTTCGGGAATGAGCTTGCCATTTTCGTCAAGCACACCCGCCACATCGGTCAACATCAGCAGGCGCGACGCATTGACGCTACCAGCGATGGCACCAGCCGCCGTGTCGGCATTGATATTATAGGTCTCGCCCTTATCGCCTACGCCAACCGGTGCGATGACAGGAATAAGCCCCGAACCCAGCAGGGAAAACAGAACGCGGGGGTCGATCTTGACGGGCTCACCCACAAAACCGAGATCCTGCGCCTCATCATTGCCCGAGCGGGCATCGCGGCAGTAATGCAGGAGCTTGCGCGCCTGCAGCAGGCCACCATCCTTGCCCGAAATGCCGACAGCCAGAGCCCCGGCGCGATTGATGAGGTCGGCCACCTGCTTGTTGACACTGCCCGAAAGCACCATCTCGATCACGTCGATCGCAGCCTGATCGGTCACGCGCAGGCCATCGACAAAGCGGGATTCGATGTTCAGGCGCTTGAGCATGGCGCTGATCTGCGGGCCGCCGCCATGCACAACGATGGGGTTGATGCCCACGAGCTTCAGCAGGGCAATATCGCGCCCGAAAGCGCTGGACAGATGATCCTTGCCCATGGCGTTTCCGCCATATTTCACGACAATGGTATCGCCCGCATAGCGCCGCAGAAACGGCAATGCGCTGGCCAAAAGAGCCGCCTGCTGCTGCCCCTCATCACTCATGTCCGGAAGCGTCAGCTCCGGGATATCCTTACTCATCCCTGCATCCCCTCAGGTGACGCACCAGCGATAAGCCGGGCGATCTCGGCACGCAATGTCTCGATGCCCAGTCCGGTCTCGCTGCTTGTGGTCGCGATATGTGGATAGGCCGCGGCATGTCTGGCCAGCACGGCCTGCACCTCGGCCATCTTGGCCTTGAGCTTGTTCGACCCCATCGAGTCTGCCTTGGTCAGTACGACCTGAAACAGCACTGCGGCGCGGTCGAGCATTTCCATCACGTCGCGATCTGCCTGCTTCAGCTCGATACGGGAGTCGAGCAGCAGAAAGACGCGCGTGAGCGTCGGGCGTCCGCGCAGATAGGCAAACATCATGGTCTGCCATTCTTCCTTGACCGATTTGGCCGCCTTGGCAAAGCCATAGCCCGGCATGTCCACCAGAGCGAGACGATCGCCAAGATTGAAGAAGTTGAGTTGCTTGGTGCGCCCCGGCTCGGAAGAGGCGCGGGCCAGCCTGTTACGTCCGGTCAGGGCGTTGATGAGGCTTGACTTGCCTACATTGGAGCGACCGGCAAAGGCCACTTCCGGACCGGCAAGCGGGGGAAGCTGGTCGAGCTTTTGCGCACCGAAAAAGAATTCGCATTCCGATGCGAAAAGCAGACGACCTTCCTCGATCTGCTCGTCACTGAAGACTGTCGGATCTTCTTTCTGGCTCACGACTTGCTGACGGCCTTTCCGCCTTTCTTCTGGGCACGATCGATCTGGCTCTGGATCAGCTTCTGCTGACCATAGCTGAGGACGTTGTTCCATGTGTAGTAAATGATGATGCCTGCCGAGATACGACCAAGGAAGATCGTATAGATGACCGGCATGAACTGCATGATCTTCTGCTGAGCCGGGTCCATGCTCACCATGCTCTGACGCTGCATCAGCCAGATGGTGAAGCCGAACAGGATGGGCCAGATGCCGATATGGAGCATCTCGGGCATAAAGCTCGGATTGAACGGCAGAAGGCCAAACAGATTGAAAATGGTGGTCGGGTCGGGCGCTGACAGATCGCGGATCCAGCCATAGAAGGGCGCGTGACGCATCTCAATGGTGATGTTCAGCACCTTGTATAGGCAGAACGCGACCGGGGCCTGAACAAGCAGCGGCAGACAGCCACCCGCCGGATTGACACCCTCTTCCTTGTAAAGCGCCATGATCTGCTGGTTCTGCGCCAGCTGATCGCCCTTGTTGTGCTCACGAATGGCCTGGATACGGGGGGCCAGCGTGCGCATACGCGCCATCGAGGCGAAGGATTTCGTCGCCAGGGGGTAAAGGATCAGCTTGATGATCAGGGTCAGGATCAGCAGGGCGATGCCGAAATTGCCGACATGACTGTAGAGCCAGTGCAGCACATGGAACATCGGGCGCGTCAGGAACGCAAACCAGCCGAAATCCACGGCCTTGTAGAAATAGGGAATATGCAGATCGTCGGTGTACTGATCGAGAAGATTGACTTCCTTCGCACCGGCAAAAATCATGCTTGTCGTGGCAACATTCGAACCCGGCGCGATCTGGATCGGCTGGCTCGAGAGCGTATCGACAATATATGAGCCTTCCTTGGCATTGGGCACGTAGCGATACCGTACGGTCACCGCAGCTTTCTGGTCGGGGATAATGGCCGTCAGCCAGTACTTGTCGGTGATACCGGCCCAGCCACCCACGCCATCAGCCGACCAGGCGGTGTTGTCGGGCTTGCCAGCGCCCTTGCGCATGGTCTTGTAGGATTCCTCGTCCAGACGGTCATTGATGACCGAAAGCGGGCCTTCCTGCACGATCATACCGCCAGTCTCGAGCGGCTTGTAATCACGCTCGACGCGCTGATAGGGCGTGAGAGAAACCGGCCCACCGGCCTTGTTCTCGACACTCTGGGTGATCGCGAAAAGATAGCGACGATCAAGCTTGATCTGAATTCGGAAAATCAGACCCTGACCGTTATCCCACTGCATGGAAACCGGGTGGTCGGGCGAGAGCGTCTTGTCATCGCTCGACCAGTCGGTATTGGCATCCGGTAGGCGTATCGTGGAGCCTGATGGCGCCTGCCAGCCCAGTTCGACAAAGCTCGGCTGCGGCCCTTCATCCGTTTCCAGGAGGCGAACGAGCGGCGAGTTCTTGTCCAGCGTCTCAAAATAATGCGTGAGCACCAGATTGTCGAAACGGGCCCCGCGCAGGCTGAAGGATCCGGTTGCATCCGGCCCCTCAATGGCAATGCG
>NZ_AYXS01000012.1:229512-236520 GCF_000505765.1 Asaia sp. SF2.1
ATAATCGAAGCCGACCACGATCGCGAGCGAGAGACTGGTTGCCACCAGGATGCGCTTGATATCCATCAGCCGAGTGCCGGTCTTTCCATGAAAGTAAACAATTCTGAGCGCCCGGCGGCAGGATGCCACGGTCGCAGCCGTTGAAGTGACCGAAATCGGGTCACAAAACAATAGGGCGAAGGCGAATTAGGCGTTTTACGGCCCCTTGCCACCATCCAAAGCCGCCCCGTTCAGGGCACAGGGTCATACCCGCCGCAACAATAGGGATGACAGCGCAGTAGCCGCTTCACGGTCAACCATATCCCGCGCACCAGACCGTGTCGGCGCAACGCCTCCTGAGCATAGGCACTGCAGGAGGGGTGAAACCGGCAATTCGTACCAAGTTGGGGACTGATATAGCGGCGATAGACATGCAGACCGCCGAGCAGGCACGAAAGCAGAAGCTTTCTGCCCAAGCCGATCACAGGGCCTGCCCCTTTTTCAGGGCGTGTTCGAGATCGGCGATAAGCTTGCCGAAGGGCCGGCCACGTGTCGAATCGCGTCCGATGAGCACCAGATCCACAGCGCTCAACGCATGGTCCTGCGCTACATGCGCCAACGCTGCCCGAAGGCGGCGGCGGGTGCGGTTACGTACAACGGCGTTCCCGACTTTTTTGGTAACCGTGTAACCGACGCGGGCCGGCCTCTCGTCTTCGGTCTTCAGAACCTGAAGCACGAGCCCCGATGTGGCGACCTTGCGCCCGCGGCTCGCAACCCGAAGAAATTCGGGTCTTTTCCGAAGTTTTTGAGGCAGACCCGCCAAGTTGGAATCAGGCCGAGAGCTTCTTGCGGCCCTTGGCGCGACGGTTGTTGATGACGCGACGGCCACCGACGGTTTCCATACGTGCACGGAAGCCGTGGCGACGCTTGCGAACGAGCTTGGACGGTTGATATGTACGCTTCATGGCGTCATTCCTCAAGGCAATGAATGATGGTGAGGCCCCTGGCTCCACCCCCGACAAGAAGACGACACAAGGCTGACGCCATCTTCCTCTGTGCGCGGGCTTTTACGGGCCTGAAACTGCGCTGTCAATCAAATCAAGGAGTCTGACCATGACACTGCGCGATGAAACGCCACCAACCGATGCCGAAGCGAGACTGAAAACGCTTCGTCATGATCTGCGCAACGATCTGGCGACTGCCCTTCTCGCTGCCGACCTGTTGACGTCGCATGGTGACGAGACAGTCAAACGGCACGCCACCAGCATCGTCAAAGCGCTGGAAAAGGCGACCGAACGCCTCAAGCGCTCGCGCGTGGCGAACTAGGGTCACCAGACGCCCCGCCCCATGTCCGAGCGAGGCGCAAGGCGGGTAAGTCATGCACCCGCCCGATCTTTCCCTCAGAACGTGTCCTTCTGGATGATCTCGATCTTGTAGCCATCGGGATCTTCAACGAAGGCGATGATTGTTGTGCCGAACTTGACTGGCCCAGCTTCGCGCGTGACCTTGCCGCCATTGCTTCGGACCGTCTCGACTGTACGGGCCGCATCAGGCACGCCGATCGCAAAATGCCCGAAGCCCGTCCCGAGCTCGTAAGGACCTTCCTGATCCCAGTTATAGGTAAGCTCGACTTCCGCCTCACCATGGGCGTTGTCGTTGAACCCCATATAAACCAGCGTGTAGCGACCATCGGGCACTTCGCGACGACGGATCTCACGCATCCCCAGAATTTTGTAGAAAGCAACGCTCTTATCGAGATCCTGAACGCGTATCATCGTGTGCAGATAGCTTGCCATTGTGGCTCTCCCGGGCAGTTGGGTCCGGAATGCGCTGCACACCGGACAGGATGATCAGTCAGCGCCCAGCAGTTCGGCCGGGCTCAGACCATAGAGAAACAGACCTGAGCGGTCGGCGGTTGCCTCACAAGCGACCGGATCTGTCAGAAGGGTGCCTCCCGTCTCGAACGCGATGCCACGCAACCCGGCAGAGGCGGCGTTCTGGATGGTTCGAGGGCCGATCGTTGGCATGTCGGCCCGTTTTTCCTGGCCGGGTTTCAGCATCTTCACCAGCACGCCACCGGGGCCAGGCTGGCGCAGCCCCCCTGCCCGCGCAATCATGGCATCCGTCCCTTCGATAGCTTCAACAGCCAGAACGAGGCTATCCTGCACGATGCACCCCTGCCCGATATCCAGCGCACCCAGCCCACGCACGACAGCAACACCGCGCCTGATATCGCTCAGTGCAAGATCATCCGGTGCGTATTGCCCCATGGCGCCGGGGCGACCCAGCGAGCGGGTCAGAAATTCATGGGCGCCTCGGACGCGAAAGCCCTCTTCACCGAAAATCCGCACGAGCGCGCCGAGCAATCCGTCATCACCGGAGAAGAGCGCGCGCCCGACCCGGGCGAGCAGACGCGCGCCTTCGGCGTCGGGACGCAGATCACGCAGGGCCGGTCGCTTTACCGGGCCGATAAGCACGATATCGCGGCAACCGGCAGCACGAAGTGTGGAGAGAATTTCGCCCGCCGCAGCGAGACGGATGATACGATGTGGCCAGGCACGGATCAGGTCGGGATCAACGAAATCCTGAAACCCGATGATAAAAACCTCGCCCCCTTGGGCGCGCACTGAATCGGCCACCTGGAAAGGGAGCGGACCGCCCCCTGCCAGAATACCGACCGATGTGGTAGTCACACGCCCTCCGTCTCGGCGGAGATCTGCGCAGGGCTGGCTGCGCGGACAAGACCACGCCGGCTCTGGACTTCCATGAAAGCGATGATCTCCTGCACGCGAGGGCTGTCAGGAAAGTCACGCTTTACAGCCGCAAGGCGGGCTTCGAGCACCTGCTCATTGCGGCCAGTGCGCGGATAAAGAATGCGGAAAGCGCGACGCATCTGCTGGATTTCTTCGGCGCTGACGCCCTGGCGGCGCAGCCAGATCCAGTGCAATCCTACGAGACGCGCCCGGTTACCGAGCACACTGCCATAGGGAATGACGTCAGCTTCGACACCGCACACGCCACCAACCAGCGCACCGCGACCGATACGCACGAACTGGTGCAGCGCAGCAGCCCCCATGACACGGGCACCATCACCGATCTCGACATGACCGCCCATGACCACATTGTTCACGATAATCACGCCATCACCGATCATGCAGTCATGCGCGACATGGGCATTCGCCATGATCAGGCAGCGCGAGCCGACCTGGGTAAGCGCTGTGCCTTGTGCGGTCCCGCGATGGATCGTCACGTTTTCACGAATGACGGTATGGGCACCAATCACGCAGCGTGTCGGCTCGCCCTTGTATTTGAGGTCCTGCGGCGCGAGACCGATCGTGGCGAATGGGAAGACTTCGACCTGCGCACCGATCTCGGTCAACCCGTCGATGATGACATTGGCATGGAGGCGGGCCCCCTCGCCGATCGAGACATCGGGGCCAACGGAACACCAGGGCCCGATGGTGACATTCTCACCCAGTATCGCCTCGGGTGCGACCAGGGCGCTGGGATGAATGCTGACAGTGCTGGGCCAATTTGACACGGAACGATCCACGAAGCTGTTTTAACCCATGATCATGGCGCTGAAGGTCGCCTCGGCAACCGATACACCATCGACGCGTGCAACGCCCTTGAAGCGCCAGACATTGGCGCGGGCGCGCTCTTTCACGACAGTGATGTGCAGCTGGTCACCGGGGCCGACCGGCCGGCGGAACTTGGCACCCTCGATTGTCATAAAATAGACGAGCTTGCCTTCGAAAGCCTCACCCAGTGTGAGCACGACCAGCGTTGCCGCTGTCTGGGCCATGGCCTCGACAATGAGCACGCCCGGCATGACGGGCTGCGCCGGGAAATGCCCAGTGAAGAAAGGCTCGTTGATCGTAACGTTCTTGATGCCGGTCGCCGACTCACCAAGCTTGATATCGACCATCTTGTCGATCATCAGGAAGGGATAGCGATGCGGGATAGCGGCCATGATACGCATGATATCGATAGCCTCGATATCCACCGTTGCGACCTCGGCTGCGCCGTTGTCAGCCGTGCCGGCCTGCGCCGTTACTTCCTTGTTTTTCTCTTCCGCAGAGGCGTCCAATGTTCTGCTCACTTCTCGTTCCTGAGCGGGTCGGCCCTGCCAACCACGCCCAATTGTCAGTTACATGACAACAGGTTTAACGTGTCCGCCTGCTTCTAGCAAAACTCTGTAGTCATGACCACTGCCCGACCAGTCGTGCTCAGGCGTCGGGCTTGCCGTCCTTCTTGGCCAGTCTGCGCAGAAAAGCGACATTGCGGAAGAATTCGCGGAAGGGCATGGCGGGGCTGCCAATGACATCCGCACCGGCCTCGACATCCGACATCACGCCACATTGAGCGCCGATACGGGCCTTTTCACCAATCTTGATATGCCCGATCAGACCAGCCTGAGCAGCGATCGTGACGAAATCACCCAGTTCGGTCGAACCGGAAATGCCAGCCTGCGATACCACGATACAGCAGCGACCGAGCTGAGCATTGTGGCCGATCTGGACAAGATTATCGATGCGCGTTCCCGCCCCGATTACCGTGTCGCGCATGGAACCACGGTCAATCGTTGAGTTCGCGCCAATCTCGACATCATGACCCAGAATGACACGCCCCAGCTGCGGGACGGTCTCGAACCCTGCCGGTCCGACAGCAAAGCCGAAGCCATCCTGTCCAATACGCGCACCCGGATAGAGGGTGACACGATCATCGAGAATGGCATGAGACAGTGAGACATGCGCGCCGATGCGGCACGAGGCACCAATTACGACACCCTGCGCCACATCGGCGTGAGGACCGATGACGGTCCCTGCCCCGATCTGCACATTCGCGCCGATCGTCGCAAATGGACCAATCTCGACGCCCTTTCCCAGCACGGCGCTTTCATCGACAAACGCTGTCGGGTGTACGCCGGGGCGCGATGGAGCCACCGGGTGGAAACGGGCAGCGATACGGGCCCAGGCGAGGTAAGGTGACTTGCTGACCAGCCCGACAACGCCCTCTGGAAGCTTGTCCTTGAACGCCGGAGCGAGAATGACGGCACCCGCCCTGGTTTCTGCCAGGAGCGGCAGATAGCGCCTGTTATCCAGAAAGCTCACTTCCTGCGCGGTGGCCGCCTGAAGAGGCGCCACACCACGCAACATGCGCTGACCCGCCTCACCCTGCCCCACGATCTCGGCATCCGCCCACTCGGCAAGCGACTGGATCGAGAACGGTCCCTGACGTCCGAAGAAGCGGGGATCGCCGGGGAGAGCGTCTGGCAGGGAAAGCGTCATGTCAGATCAGTGCTTTCTGAGGATGGAGGCAGGAGCGGCTTGCGGCGCAGGAGCCGCCGGTGCTGCGGCGGGACCGGGGCCAACCTGTGAGTTCGTATCTTCATCCGCAGTGGTCGGCATCTTGCCCGACTTTGCCAGCACTTCAGGATCGACATCCTCAGCAGGGATGAAGACGTGCGGCAGCACCTTGTTCAGGACCTTGGCTGTCTCTTCCGTGATGTCCTGACCATCGACATGCAGGGCGACCTGTTCGCTATGCAGAACGAGGTTCATGCTGTGGGATGCAGCAACCTGACGCACGATACGAACCAGCTCACGCTCGATCTGGTTCAGGGAAACATTGGCTGCTTCCTGAATGATCCGGGCGCGATTGGCAAAATCACGCTGCGCCTTGGCGCGACGCTCCTGCAAATGACGCTCACGCAGCTGGATCTGCTCTGAAGTCAGCGTGCGCGCGCTTTCCTGCAGCTTCTGCTGCTCGGCACGCCAGCCAGCCTGTTCCTTCTGGGCCGCAGCGGCGAGCTTGTCGCGGCGCTCGCCCAGAACACGCTGCGCCTCGGCAGCCGCGCTGGAGAGACGCATGACTGTCGGAATGCTGATCACACCGAGCAGGGCGGCCGGCGGCGGTGCAGCCTTGGGCAGATCGGGCGAGTCAGGAATAGGGGGCTGCGGCAGAACGGGCGGTGTTTCCGGCTGCTGCATCGGTTCATCAGCATCCTGCGCCACAGGCTGCGCGACAGGAACGCGACGAACCGGATGCGGCGCGGCAGGAGCCGGCTGCTGGGCTGTCTTGGGAACAAACCAGCCACCATTGCCGGAGGCGTTCTGGGCAGATTGTGCCTGGGCCAGGCTCGGCAGGCTGACGGAAGCGAGCAGTGCCGAAGCAGCCACGAAACGGGCTGCCGAGAAAATGGACATGGAAACCTCTGTTCAAGACCGGGTGGCTATCGCCTTCTTGGCGGGCGATAGCACAGAGCGGTAAGCGGAGATCAGAATTGCTGCCCGAAGCCGAAACGGATCGGGTAGAGACGGTCGTTGCGCGACTTGCGGATCGGCACGGCGGCGTCGATATTTACGAGGCCAAACGGGCTTTTCCAGGAAATACCAAGACCCGTGGTAACACGCGGTGTGAGCGTGTTACCCGTGACAGGCGTGTATTTGGCCTGCGTCGGGTTGGTGTAGAGATTCTTTACGCGCAGCCCTGCAAGGCTACCGGCATCGACGAAGTAACGTCCGGAAATCCCGACATCCTCACCCATGGGCAGCGGGAAGTTAAGCTGGGCAGACGCCGTGTAGATGAAGCGACCACCGATCAGATCTTCCTGACCCGGTAGCGGGTTATCGATACTTGTATGACCCGTACGCGGACCGGCACCACCCTGCAGGAAGCCGCGCAGGTTTTCACCACCAAGATAGAAGTTGTCGATGATGCTGACATTGCTGCTCTTGGACCAGTCGCCCATATAGCCGACGCCGCCCTTGAACTGCAGGCCCCAGTCATGGTTACCGGTCACGGAATCGAGCGGCACATAATACTGGCCATCGAACTTGGCGCGCAGATACTTCACGTCGCCGCCCACGCCGGCGAAATCGCCGCTCAGGTTCAGCACATAGCCTTTGCGCGGACGCATGCGGTTATCGCGACGGTCATAGGTGAGCGTGGTGCTCAGCTGCGAGAGCAGCGACCAGCCTGCCGAATCCTGCACATAATAGGACGGCACATACTGATAGCCGTAGG
>NZ_AYXS01000012.1:236580-236734 GCF_000505765.1 Asaia sp. SF2.1
TCGCAATATCGCTCTGGCTGAAGATGTTGCCGACGCGACGATCGATCAGCGAGTAGCTCCAGGATTGCGAGAGGTAGTTGTTATACGAATACCCCATGCGCAGCGTCATACCGTAACGGCCCTCTTTATAGGACTGATAGGTCTGATAGTTGTT
>NZ_AYXS01000012.1:236800-244351 GCF_000505765.1 Asaia sp. SF2.1
CTCGATACCGAAGATATCGATACCAGCAACGATATTGCGGTTCAGGAAGTAGGGATCGGTCAGCGAGAGATCGACCTGTTTCTGATAATACGCAACCGTTCCGGAGATGCCGGCATCCATGCCCGTGCCAAGCAGGTTATGCTGCTTGACCGAGCCGTTACCGAGAATACCAACGTCGGTCGAGTAACCACCACCAAGCGAAAATTCGCCGGTCGGCTTCTCAACCACGTTCGCCGCAACGTTCACCTTGTCCGGTGCCGAACCCTGGGTCTGATCGACGGAAACCGTGCTGAAATAGCCGAGATCCTGAAGCGCAGCCTTTGAGTACTTGCGATCGAACGGGGTGTACGGGTCGCCCTCTGCCATAGGCAGCGCACGACGGATGACCTTGTCCTTGGTCACCGTGTTGCCGTTGATGTCGATGCGCTCGACATAGACATGCGGTCCTTCGTTCACATCGAACAGCAGATCGACAATGCGCTTTTCAGGATTGCGGGCAATTTCGGAACGAACCATCGCAAACGGATGGCCTGTCGCCTGCAGACGCTCCTGCATACCCGTCACGTTGTTCTGGATGGCAGTGCCATCGTACCACTGATGCGGGAACAGATCGATGTACTGCTTGAGATCCTTTCCTTCGACGTGACGAAGGCTGGAACGCACATCCATCTTGCCAATGCGGTAACGCGGCCCCTCATCCACCGTGAAGGTGATGATGAAGTTCTTGCGGTCAGGTGAGAGTTCACCCGTCGCATTGATCATGTGGAAATCCACATAACCATTATGCAGATAGAAGCGACGCAGCAATTCGGCATCGTACTTCACACGCTCAGGGTTATACTCGTCCGATGAGGAGAAGAAGCGATACCACTCTGTCTCCTTGGACGAGATCACAGAGGCCAGACGGGCTTCACTGAACGCCTTGTTGCCGACGAACACGACCTTGTTGATCAGGGTCTGGCGCGCTTCGTTGATCTTGAAGATCACATCGACACGGTTATGCGACAGCTTGATGATCTGCGGCGTAACGGTCGCGCCGAAACGGGCCTTCGAGGCATAGAGATCGAGCAGCTTCTGACGATCAGCCGCAGCCGCCTGCGAGGAGAACACGGCGCGCGGTCGCATGGCGATTTCCTTGCGCAGATCCTCGTCCTTAACCGCATGATTGCCCTCGAAGGCGATGCGATTGACAATAGGGTTCTCAATCAGGTCCACGGTCAGCGTGCCGCCCGTGCGACGCAGCGTCACGTCCTTGAACAGGCCGGTCGCATACAGCGTCTTGAGCGAACGATCGAGATCGTCCTGGTTGAAACGGTCACCGGGCTGCACCACCATATAGGACAGCACGGTGCTGGTTTCGATGCGGGTGTTACCCTTCACGTCGATCGCCTCGATCATCTGCCCATTGGCCTGCCGCGATGCGGCTGCCTGGTGATGCGAAGGACGGCGGGTTTTCTGAGCCTCGGCCTTCCCTGCCCAAACAGGGAGTATGCAGACCGAAGCAAGGAGAACGAGGCGTTTACCTGACAAGACGGACGTTCCTTAACTTCATCAACCCGACGTGAAGGTTTATTTCAGACAATTTAAATTTCCGCAACGAAGCGACTACTCCGCAGCTGGCCCACTTCATCCGGACGTATCCGGTTTAGCCCCCCTGAGCAAGCGTCCTGCCACATGAAGTGTCGTAACACTCTGTGTCAGTGACAGGCACTTCCAGCGTTTTCCTAGCGAAACAGACCAAGATTCGATAGGTCGTTGAAGGTAGAAAACAGGAACAGCGCAGCAATGATGGCGAACCCGGCCTGATAGCTGATTTCCTGTACCTTGCGTGAGACAGGTTTCCCCCGCACAGCCTCAGCCGCGTAAAAGACGAGCCGCCCACCGTCGAGCAGTGGGATGGGAAAGAGATTGATCAGGCCCAGATTGATGGACAAAAGCGCCATGAAAGACAGGATGCTGGCAAAGCCGTAATGGGCCACCTGCCCTGAGAGCTGGGCAATCCGGATCGTCCCACCAAGCTCTCGCGCATTGCGATGACCCGTAATGATCTGCCAGACGCCCTGTAATGTCTGCACCGAGACCAGCCAGGTTTCATGCAGCCCTGCCGTAACAGCGCTTGCAAAACCCATCGGCTTGCCAGGCACCAACTGTGCCATGATGCCGATGCTGCCCGTGTCCGGGGCACCCAGCTTGCCCGGAACGCGGTCCAGGGTGATGGGGAGGCTGAGGTCCTGGTCACCGCGATGAATCCCGAGCGTCGTGCTCTCGCCCGGCATCTTCACGGCATGCGCCTGGATATCGGCAAAATTGAACACATCCAGCGATCCCAGCCGGGTAATCACGTCACCCTTCTGCAATCCGGCCTTTTCCGCGGCGCTATGCGGCACAACCTGCGAGACTTCGTTCTTCAACTCGGGTTTGCCGACCGAGATATACAGCACCGTAAAAAGCAGGATCGCGAAAACAAAGTTGAATACCGGGCCCATGACGATCACCAACATGCGCGAGCCGACTGGTTTGTCGTGGAACGTCTGACCTGGGACCCACGCCGCCTTTTGCTCAGGCGTTGCATCCTCGGGGTCTTCAAACCCATGCGGCTTGACGAAACCACCAAGTGGAACGGCCGAGATACGCCATTCCGTGCCCGTGCGGTCATGCCAGCGATAAAGCGCAGGCCCGAAGCCGATCGAGAACGTATCGACCTTCACACCGCGCCAGCGCGCGGCAAGGTAATGCCCCATCTCGTGAACGAAAACGAGCACCCCCAGGATGAGGGCGAAAGCAAGAATCGTCACCGCGAATTCATGCATGGAGCGTCTCCGCACCGTTCAGGGAATTGCTGCGCTCGCGCGATACGAAGGCCTCGGCTACGCGACGGGCTTCTGCATCCCAGTGCAGCACCTCATCAAGGGTATCGAGCTTGGGAGCCCCAAGCTTTTCCATGGCATAGGCTATCGTGTCCCCGATCCCGAGGAACCCGATACGACGGCCGAGGAAGGCCTCGACGGCGATTTCGTTGGCCGCAGAGAAAATGGTGGGGGAGGCCGCCCCGGCACAAAGGGCCTCACGGGCCAGACGCAGTGCGGGGAAACGCACCTCGTCTGGCGCTTCGAAATCCAGACGGGCAAGCGCCGCCAGATCGAGACGCGGCGCGTTGGTCTGCATACGTTCGGGCCAGGCTAGGGTGTTGGCGATGGGCACGCGCATATCGGGCGCACCGAGCTGCGCAATAAGGCTGCCGTCGCGGAACTGCACCATGCCATGAACAGCTGATTGGGGATGAACCAGCACGTCGATCTGTTCGTTGCTCAGGCCGAAGATGCGGGCGGCCTCGATCACTTCGAGTCCCTTATTGGCCATCGAGGCAGAGTCGATCGTGATCTTGGCCCCCATGCTCCACGTCGGATGCTTGAGCGCATGTTCCGGTGTGGCGGCACGCATGGTTTCAATCGAGGCACAACGGAACGGCCCGCCGGACGCGGTCAGCACGATCTTCTCGACGCTCTCGATCGGGCTGCCTGTCAGGCTCTGGAAGATGGCGTTATGTTCGGAATCAACAGGAAGAAGGGTCGCCCCTGCTGCCGCAACCTCACGCAGCATGACGTCACCGGCGCTGACGAGCGCCTCCTTGTTGGCGAGCGCGATAGCGCGGCCATTCCGTGTCGCTGCGAGGGTTGGCTCAAGCCCTGCGGCCCCGGTAATGGCGGCCATCGTCCAGTCGGCCTCCATGGCAGCGGCTTCGATGACCGCCTTGCGTCCACCCGCCGCTTGGACGCCGCTCCCTTTCAACCGGTCGCGCAGTTCCTCCAGCAGGGATTCGTCGTTGATGACGGCAATTTCCGCATGCAGGGCGATTGCCTGCTCTGCCAGCAAGGCAACATTGCGCCCACCAACAAGGGCCCGGATCTGGAAACGTGCCGGTTCTGCCAGCAGGAGATCGATCGTCGAGCAGCCGATACTGCCAGTACTGCCGAGAACGGTGATGCTGCGTGGTGAGACGGTCATGATCCCAGGATACTCCAGATCAATGCGATGAAGCAGAAGATGAAACGAGGTAATGTGTCAAAGCCACGATCACATCATGGGGCGTGGCATCCCAGAAAACATGTGTGGGCACGCACAGGGAAAGCAGCGCTGCAAGAGGCGCGGCAGCAAGAAGCCCGTCAAACCTGTCAAGCAAACCGCCGTGACCGGGAATAAGCTTGCCGGAGTCCTTGATCCCGACCCGACGTTTGGCCGCGCTTTCGGCAAGGTCGCCGGATTGCGAGGCACAGCCGAGCACCATGCCCCACAGGAGCCCACCCAGAGGTGAGCCGAGACCAGAGAAAAACGCTGTTGTCATGCCCGCTATACCGGCCGCCACCAGGCCACCAACCGCGCCAGAACGGGTCTTACCAGGAGAAATGCGCGGCGCGAGCTTTGCCCCGCCGAAAACACGTCCCGCGAGATAGGCGCCGCTATCACTGGCGATAACGACCACCACAACAAAAAGCACAAGTACAGCGCCGTGCGAAGGCTCTCTCAGCCAGAAGAGGGAGAGCCCCCCCAACGCTGCCACAGCAACGCAGGCCCACTGGGCAGCGCCGAAAATACCCGCCGCGAATACAAGAGCAAATGCAACGCGCCACTCGCCCCTCATGGCAGCGAGCAGTGCCGCCAACGGCCAGGCGAGGAGCAGCCAGCCGCGCCAGTGCAAGGCACCGCGCCCCCATCGCAGCCCCGCCATTGCCATAGCCTCATAAACAAGCCCGAGGCTGACGAGCAGGATCATGGCTCGATAGGCCAGCCCGCCCATGAGGATACAGAATACCGCCACAGGAACGATAATAGCTGCTGAAATGAGGCGCAGGCGCAGATCAGACCAGCGCTGGGCGGCACTTTGCTGACTCACAGGGCGCCATCCGGTGCGAGGCGTTTGCCGAAGCGGCGCTCGCGTCGAGAGAAATCGCTCATGAGGCCAGCGAAATGATCTTCATTAAAATCCGGCCACATCACATCCAGAAACGCGAGTTCGGCATAGGCCGACTCCCAAAGCAGAAAATTGGACAGCCGCCTCTCGCCACTGGTTCGCACGATCAAGTCCGGATCGGGAAAAGGAGAGGTCTGAAGAAAATCGCCGAAAGCAGCCTCGCCCAAGCCATCCAGGTCAATTTCGCCACGCGAGGCGGCGATGGCCATTTTTTTCGCCGCGCTCAGCATGTCGTGACGTGCGCCATACGACAGCGCAAGGATCATGGTCAGACGGGTATTTCGCGCTGTGAGCGTGCGCGCACGATCAATCTCGGCCCGCAACCCGGCATCGAACCGGGTCAGGTCACCGATGAAATCGAGCCGGACATTCTGCTCGTGTAGTTCCGCAACCTTGTGCCGAAGATAGAAACGCAGAAGCGACGTCAGGTCCGAAACCTCCTCGCTGGTACGATTCCAGTTCTCCGACGAGAAGGCATAAAGCGTCAGATAACGCACGCCAGCGGTGATGGCCGCCCTGACACAGCGTCTGACGGCCTCTGCGCCTGCGCGATGCCCGGCCATGACCGGTTTGCCCCGCGCTCGCGCCCAGCGCCCATTACCATCCATGATGACGGCCACGTGGCGAGGCACCGTCGCGGGGTCCAGCCCTGCAGCCGGAGCATTATGTGCGCGTGAGGAGGACACAGCCTTCAATCAGACCTGCTTGATCTCGCGTTCCTTGTCCGCCAGCATATCATCAACTTTCTTGATGTACTGGTCAGTCAGATTCTGCACGCCATCAGACCACACCTTCATGTCGTCCTGGCTGATTTCGCTCTTCTTTTCGTGCGTCTTGATCTGGTCCATGCCATCGCGGCGCACGTTGCGCACGGCTATCTTGCCGTTTTCGGCATAGCGCCCGGCAGCGCGGGCCAGCTCGGTGCGACGCTCTTCCGTCAGCTGGGGAATCGGCACGCGTACGGTCTGTCCATCCGCAGCCGGATTGAGGCCAAGACCGGCATCACGGATAGCGCGCTCAACGGCACCTACGAGACCGCGATCCCAGACCGAGACCGTCAGCATGCGTGCTTCGGGAACGGCAATCGAGCCCACCTGCGACAGCGGCACTTCACTGCCATAAGCCTCGACGCGAACCGGCTCGAGCAGGTTCGGGCTGGCGCGGCCCGAGCGCAGGCCAGACAGATCGCGACGCAGGCTTTCGAGGGCGCCATCCATACGGCGCGTCAGATCGTCAAGCAGATCGTTCAGTTCGGCAGGCATTGGTCTCTCCTTCAATACGGTTCAGGCGTCCGGACCGGGGAAGTGTCCCTTAAGTGGCGGTATGGCATTGCCGGGTTATCCCGAAGGCCATGAGCCCTCGCGAGATCCCCCGGAACACCCGGCAGATGGCCCTGCTCAGGCCGTTTCGATGATACGGGTGAAACGCCCCTCACCGCGCATGACACTCGCAAACGCACCGGGGGCATGAATATTGAAAACAATGATTGGAAGTCGGTTTTCACGCGCCAGCGAAATGGCAGTTGCGTCCATCACATTCAGATCGCGCGACAGCACGTCCATGTATGACAATTCATCATAACGCTCGGCATCCGGCACACGACGCGGGTCAGCAGAATAGACACCATCGACCTGCGTACCCTTGAGCAGAACATCACATTCCATCTCGTTGGCGCGCAGTGCTGCCGCTGTGTCAGTCGTGAAGAACGGATTGCCCGTACCGGCAGCAAAGATGACCACGCGTCCCTTTTCCATGTGGCGCACGGCACGACGACGGATATAGGGCTCGGCAATGGAGGACATCTGGATGGCGGACATCACGCGGGTATCGATCCCTGCGCGCTCAAGAGCATTCTGCATCATCAGAGCGTTGATGACGGTTGCCAGCATACCGGCATAATCACCCTGGGCGCGGTCCATGCCCTTCGCTGCGGCGGCCACACCACGGAAGATGTTTCCGCCACCGATCACCAGACAGACCTGGATGCCGCTGCGTGAGACAGAAGCCACATCGTTCGCGATGGCCTCGACCATCTGCGGCTCGATACCGAATGAGCCCTTGCCCATGAGGGCTTCGCCCGAAACCTTGAGAAGAACGCGCTTGTATCCTGCAGAAGTTCCGGTCATCGCATCCTCTTTCACAGCGGCCTGATCAGGGCCCAACACGGCCCGCGCCTCTCTTATAGGGCGCGGCCTGTCCTCACAAGAACTTCTCAGGCGTCATCCAGCCCGATGGCACGCAGTCTGGCCTTTTCCTCATCCCAGCCCGCGCGCTCACGCACGTTCAGGAAAAGATGGCAGGGCCGTTCAAGCAACCGGCCCAGATCCAGACGGGCCCGCTCGCCGATGCTGCGAATCTTGCGTCCCCCTTCACCAATCAGAATGGCCTTGTGCCCGGGCCGGGAGACATAAATCGTGGCATCAATGCGCACCGAGCCATCGGGACGTTCCTTGAAGCTCTCTGTCTCGACCGTGGCCTGGTAGGGAATTTCCTCATGGGTCTGCATGAAAATCTGCTCGCGCACCAGCTCAGCTGCCAGCA
This sequence comes from Asaia sp. SF2.1, assembly GCF_000505765.1. NCBI lineage: Bacteria > Pseudomonadati > Pseudomonadota > Alphaproteobacteria > Acetobacterales > Acetobacteraceae > Asaia > Asaia sp. SF2.1. The sequence goes on from NZ_AYXS01000012.1 coordinate 244,311, forward strand.
AACGATCAGGCAGATCGGTCAGATCGTCCTCCGGATAGAGG
>NZ_AYXS01000012.1:244449-245353 GCF_000505765.1 Asaia sp. SF2.1
GGGCGCTGAGCATGAACACATGCTCGACCGACAACTGATCGGTAATGGCTTTGGTCAGGGGCAGAAGCTGCTGCGTGGTCACGAGGTCTGTCTTGTTGAGCACAAGCCAGACACGGCGCTTCTGCTTCGCCAGGGTATCAATGACCGCCTGGGCTTCTTCGCGTATGCCAGCCTTGGCATCGATCAGCAGGAGCGAGATATCGGCGTCCTGTGACCCCGTCCACGCCGCCGCCACCATAGCACGGTCAAGCTTACGCTTTGGCTTGAAGATGCCCGGCGTATCAACCAGCAGAATCTGGGAAGTCTGCCGCATCAGGATTCCGAGCACGCGAAAGCGCGTCGTCTGGGCCTTGGGGCTAACGATCGAGAGCTTGGTCCCGGTCATACGGTTGATCAGGGTGGATTTACCGGCATTCGGAGCCCCGACCAGGGCGACGAAACCACAACGTGTTGTCATTTTCTATCCTTCGTGCCTTTACGGCCACGGTTCAATCGCCGAAGCAGGGCAGTAGCAGCCTCACTCTCGGCCTGGCGTTTGCTACCCGCAACGCCCTCTCCTTTCTCCCCCATAGCAGAAACCGCGATGGTAAAGCGCGGCGCATGTGAGGGACCTTCCATGGAAAGCGTTTCGTAATCCGGCAAGGGGTACCCCCGTGCAAGAACGAACTCCTGCAGGGTTGTCTTGGGGTCCTTGGGCGGCGTGATCTGCGAGGTCAGCAGATCCTCCCACTTTTCGCGCACGAAACGTCGTGCCGGCTCCAGTCCACCATCGAGATAGAGCGCTCCTAACAGAGCCTCCATCGCGTCGGCCTGAACATTGGCGAGGCTGCGTATCCCGGCCTGCTCCTCATGTTCCGCAATATGCAGCGCCTCGGCTACACCGATGCTCTCTGCAATCGGGGCC
>NZ_AYXS01000012.1:245419-246054 GCF_000505765.1 Asaia sp. SF2.1
AGAGCATTGCGCGAGACCAGTGAGGCATGGCGCGGCCCCAACGCCCCTTCGGGCTCATCGGGGAACTGCTCAAGCAGCCATTCAGCCATCAGCAGACCGAGCACACGATCACCAATAAATTCCAGCCGCTCGTTCGAGGCTGCGCTCGCAACCCGTGCGGCCTGACGTGGCGCGCGCCGTCCCTGACGGGCGGAGACGGCAGAACGGTGGGTGAGCGCCTGTCGCAGAAGCCCCTGATCAGCAAACTGGTGGCCAAGGGCCTTCTGGAGCGTCTCCGCTATGGCGTCATGAGTCGTCATGAGCCACCCTCAATGCATGGTCGCAAAAAGATGGCTCCAGCGGATCTCGAAGGGCCATTGCCAGAACTGCCAGAGAGGATGAACGGCCTCGTACGAGAAGAACACGAAGCGTGCCTTGCCCACCAGATTGACCATCGGCACATAGCCGAGATCTACACCATTATCGCGCTGGAAACGGCTATCCCCGCTGTTGTCGCGGTTATCGCCCATCGCGAAAAAGTAACCCTCGGGCACGACATATTCGCGCGTGTCGTTCTGTTCACCCTCATCCGTCTGCTTCAGAATCTGATGCGTGACGGGCGCGGCACCCGCACTCCCGGGCAAGGTTTCGAGATA
>NZ_AYXS01000012.1:246138-252123 GCF_000505765.1 Asaia sp. SF2.1
GCGTATGCCCGTCTGCGGATAACGGTTCTCATCCATCACGGAATAGGCGCCCAGCGACTGGCGCGGCACCAGCGTGCCGTTAAGATAAAGCTCGCCTGCACGCATCTGGATGTGATCACCCGGCAGACCGATGATGCGCTTGATATAATCGACCGACGTATTTTGCGTATAGCGGAACACTGCCACATCGCCACGATGCGGCGACGCGCCCCAGATGCGCCCCTCAAAGAGATGGGGCGAAAATGGCATGGAGAATCGAGACCAGCCATAATCGAATTTCGTGACGATAATGTAGTCGCCCACCTGCAGGGTCGGGATCATGGACGCGCTGGGAATATTGAACGGCTCGAGAACCACCGTTCGTATCGCCAGCAATACGACAATCCAGATCGCGACAAAGCGCACGATCTCAAGGGGGGTGTCTTCTTTTTTCCTGGAGGCACGTGCCTCCTGATTTTGGTCGGTCATATCCGGGTTCTAGCGCAGGTGGTGGGGCATTGGCGACAGGCTATCACGAAGTACAGGAAACTGACTGCACGATCACATAGGCCAGTGCATAAGGTGTTTCATCACTCAGGCTGAGCAGGACTTCCGCCCGCTCTCCCGGCAGGGCCAGCGCAGCGAGACAACGCGCCGCCTCGCCCCTCAGGGTCAGGAAGGGTTTACCCGATGCATCATTGCCTGTCTCGATATCGGTCAGGACAATACCGTCTCGAAAGCCGGTACCCAACGCCTTGACGCATGCTTCTTTGGCCGCCCATCGCTTGGCAAGGATACCGATACGGCCATCGCCCTTGCGCGTATCCGCATAGGCGCGCTCCGCCGCAGTGAAGCTGCGCTCGAGAAATCTTTCCCCTGAACGCTCAAGAGCGCGTGCGATACGACGCATATCGCACAGATCCGTGCCAATTCCCCTGATCATCCCGCAGCTCAGTTCCGGGCGCGCTCGACCTGCATGACACCCCGCGCCGAGCGCAGCGCTGCAATCATGGCAGACAGGTGCCGCACGTCACGCACTTCGAGATCGACCAGAATTTCCATGAAATCCAGCTGGCGGTTCAGAATGCGCAGATTGACGACACTGCCATTATGCTTGGACGCTGTATTCGTGAGGGTGGTCAGAACGCTCGACTCATTGGCAGCAATCACGCTGACACGCCCGATATGCGGTGCTCCGCGCTCGCCTTGCGCCAGAGCCTCATAATCCCAGTCGATTTCAAGGAACCGCTCAGGCGTGGACGAGAAGGCACTCAAATTCTGGCAGGCACGCTGGTGGATGGTCACGCCCTTGCCCTGCGCGATGATGCCCACGATCGGATCACCCGGCAGCGGATGACAACACCCGGCGAAATGGGTCGCAATCCCGGAGCCGATACCGGTGATGATCGAACCGCTCTTGGCGCCATAGCGCGGCGCCGTACCGACACCCCCACCAAGGCGACCGGACAGACCGGGCACCATACGAGGCGCGCGATGGGTCTGGCGTAATTCCGGATAAGCCGCATTGACCACGTCACGCGGCCCGAGCTGACCATTGCCAACCGCAACATACAGATCTTCGATGCTGGCCTGACGCAGATCGCGCAGCAACGATTCCAGCACTTTCTCGCTGCCATCGACACCTTCCTGACGGAAAGCCTTGGCCAGCGCGGTGCGCCCGGTATCGAGATTGACCTGACGCTGCTGCAACGCGACATGGCGGCGTATGCGCGCGCGCGCCTTGCCCGTAACGACGAACCGCTCCCAGGACGCCGAAGGCGTCCCGCCACGCGCCGTCATGATCTCGACCTGATCGCCATTCTGCAATTCATGGCGCAGGGGCATCAGGCGGCCGTTGATCTTGGCGCCTACGCAGGCGTCACCAACCTGGCTATGCACCGCATAGGCGAAGTCAACGGGCGTCGCGCGACGCGGCAGGGAGATCAGCTGCCCTTTGGGGGTGAAACAGAAAACCTGATCCTGATACAGTTCGAGCTTTGTGTTTTCGAGAAACTCGTCAGGTGCCTCTGAATCCTCAAGGATCTCAAGCAGATCCTGCACCCAGCGCAGCTTGTTGAGGCCCAGAGCCGCAACTTCGCTATTGGACGCCTGCGCCTCGTCACGTTCCTTGTAGGCCCAGTGCGCCGCCACACCGTTTTCAGCAAAATTGTGCATGTCCGCCGTGCGGATCTGAACTTCGATCTTTTGGTTTCGCGGCTGTCGCAGGGTCACGCCTGTATGAAGGCTTTGATAGCCATTGGCCTTAGGCGTGGAAATGTAATCCTTGAAGCGCCCCGCAATCATCGGATAGGCGCCGTGGATGGCACCCAGTGCAGCATAACAGGCGTCACGGCTGGGAACGATCACGCGAAATGCCATGATGTCGGAAAGCTGCTCGAACGCGACATTGCGCTTTTGCATCTTGGCCCAGATGGAATAGGGCGATTTCTCCCGCCCCGTCACGTCGATCTGGGGCAGACCGACCTCGGCACAGAGCGCCTTCAGTTCATGCTTGATCTGCTCGATGATATCCGCGCCGTGACCTCGCAGGAAGTTCAGGCGTGCCCGGATTGTTGCATCGGCCTCGGGCTCAAGCTGTTCGAATGAGAGGTTCTGCAGCTCGGTCTTGACGCGGTCCATACCAATGCGCTCGGCCAGCGGCGCATAGATATCCATCGTTTCACGGGCAATGCGCAGGCGTCGATCCTGCCTCTGCACATAATGCAGGGTGCGCATGTTGTGCAGGCGATCGGCAAGCTTCACGATCAGCACGCGAATATCGCGCGACATGGCCAAAACAAGCTTGCGGAAGTTCTCCGCCTGTTTCGTTCGGTCCGACTGCAACTCCAGACGGGTCAGCTTGGTCACACCATCGACCAGACTGGCCACCGTCTCACCGAAGCGATCCTTCAGAAAGGCCGGGGTGATCCCGGTATCTTCGACCGTATCGTGCAGCAGCCCGACCATGATCGAAGGCACGTCCATGCGAAAACCCGCAAGGATGTTCGCTACGGCGATGGGGTGGATAATATAGGGTTCACCGTTGTCGCGCTTTTGCTCGCGATGCGCTTTTTCGGCCACCTCGTAAGCTTCTTCCACGCGCTTGAGGTCCGCTTCCGGATCGTAAGCGGCAATGCGGCGAAGAAGACCGCTGATCGACGGCATGGCAGGCGCCACGTTGGCCGGTTCAGCGGCGAGGATTTCAGGCGCTGGCGTGCTGTGCTCGGCGCCGGAGAGAAGGGTGTCAGACATGCCGGTACTCTCTCCCGCAACCTAGATCGTTGAATACGCTACCGGACCACAGAACGGCCCGGCACCGCAAGAGGACTCAGCGGCGGCCGCGTCCTCCGAACTCTGCCTCGAACGACGCCTCGAGCTCGGCTGTGGACATGGTTTCGGCCATGTGCGCGTGCTCTTCTTCAGAAGAGACATCCTGCAGGCCAAAAATGTTCTGATCGGTCGGGATGAGGTCCATCACCTCTTCATCGACAGGCTCAGGCTCGGGTGCACGGGCCAGGGAGCGCACGATACCATCCTTGAGCGTGCCGAGATTGACCTTGTCTTCCGCGATTTCGCGCAGAGCCACGACAGGGTTCTTGTCATTGTCACGATCGAGGGTCATCTCTTCGCCACGCGACAAACCACGGGCGCGCTGTGCAGCAAGGAGAACGAGCTCGAAGCGGTTCGGAACCTTTTCGATGCAGTCTTCAACGGTAACGCGTGCCATAAAACTCTTCCCAACCAATTTCCGCGGATCGACGTGAATTGTGCAAAATAGCATAGCCGGTGGGTCGGCACAATCTTTACGGCGATTGTCCCATACACGCAGTCTGACCTTCGCCTTTTGGGAAACAAAGTTAACAACCGCTTTGTTTACCAGACTGACATAGTCTAACCATTACGAAATGCAGCGCTCACTGTTTTGTCCGCCCCGCATTTGTTAAACTTCCTGGGTAATTCCAACTGATTGTCGCGAAGTCCCGTCGTGACATATTTCTAATACGGATCAGACATGCTCGACAAGAACGAGAAAACTGCTGTTTTTATAGATGGATCGAGCCTGTACTACACTGCGAAAACTCTTGGATTTGAAGTCGATTATCGCAGGCTTCTGCGCTATCTGAAATCCGGCACCCGCCTGTTGCGCGCCCATTACTACGCTGCAATACCAGAAACTGAGGAATATTCGCCACTCAAGCCCCTGACCGATTGGCTTGCCTATAATGGTTACATGCTGGTCACGAAGACAGCGCGCGAATTCACCGATCAATCCGGCCGCCGCCGCCTCAAGGGCAATATGGATGTCGAGCTGGCGGTGGATCTTCTGGAGCTTGCCGACAAGATCGATCATGCCGTTATCTTCAGCGGAGACGCCGATTTGCGCCGCGCTGTGGAAGCCATACAGAGACGGGGCGTTCGTGTGACTGCGGTCTCATCCCTCCGCTCCTCGCCATCACTGATCGGCGATGACCTTCGTCGACAGGTCGATCAGTTCATCGAGCTGGGAGATATTGCGGCCGAGTTCACACGCCGACAGGCCGATACCCCTGCCCGCCCTCGGTCCAACCCTATTCGTCATCCAGCGGATGTCACCGTCGATCATGATATGGATGACTGAAGGACGTCACGAGGGGAAGCCTGAGGCATGGCAAGTCCAGCGCATGCGAAGGAAACGTGCATCCTGATCGTCAGCCTTGGCGCGATCGCGTCCGAGCAACGCACGCAGCTTGCGCAAGCACTTGATGCCGCGCTCAGGCTCCAGGCACCCCGATCGTGTCAGACACCGCATCTCGTTTTCCACCACCTTGTCGCGCCCGATCAGGTGCGTGCTGCCATGTCCCCAAGACCATCGACACAGGAATTGCCGGATCAGGAACGGCCAGCTTCTCTGATGCGCGAGGACGCCCATACCGGCCTCTCCCAGCTTGTCACCAGTCTGACGGAGCTGCACATTGTGGTCAATTTGGGCGTTGCCGCCCATATCTCAACTCTGGATGCCTATGGCGTGCCATGGGCAAAGATCCCTTTCAAACCCCATGACGCACTTGTCCTTCCAGACGGCCTGCTGCTTGCAGGGTTCCCGTCGCATACCGGGATATGTGTTGACACAATCGCTTCTTCCCTCGCACAGCTGACCGCAATGAGCGCGACCCAGGCGTCGCTTTGACTGTTTTCGTGTCAGCCATCTAGCGCGGCCCAAGGATCTCACGGGCCGGATGCCGCGATAGCGAGTGCACCGGGCGGCGCAACCCTGACAGGCAGCGCGCATTAACCCACGGCAGCAGGCATTGAAGGAGCTTCATCATGAAACAGCGCAATTCAGGCACAATCGGCTTTATCGGCTATGGCGCGATGGGCTCGCTGATGGGACGCAATCTTCGCAAGACGGGATATGGGGTTTGTGCCTATACGCCATCGGGTCGCAAGCAGGACGAGGAAACCCCGGTTGAGACGTCGGCGCGCAGACTTGCAGAGAAGGCCGACATCCTGATCCTGTGCGTCCCCAATGACGCGGCCATCTTTGCTTCGGCAGAAGGCGAGGACGGGTTTCTGATCGGCGCCCGTTCGAACACATTGGTGATCAATTGCAGCACGATCTCCCCGGAAGCGACCGATAGGCTGCATCAGCTTGCTGAGAAGCAGGGACTACGCTTCGTGGACGCCCCCATGTCGGGCAGCACCCCCGAAGCCGAAAAGGGCGAACTCGTCATGCTGGTAGGAGCATCTGAACAGGATCTTGCCGCCGCCGCCCCCGTGCTGGACGCCATAGGCAAGCTCACCATTCATGCTGGAGACGTAGGGGCGGGCACGCGCCTCAAGCTCGTCATCAACGGCATCATGGGCGCGACGCTCAACGTAATTGCCGAAGCTGTGGGTTATGGCCTCGATAGCGGCCTGAACCGTGACATGCTGTATGAAGCACTCTCTCAGGTGGCGGTCATTTCGCCGCATCACAAGCGCAAGCTCGGCGCTGCACAGCAGGGCGATTTCTCGCCGCAATTCCCC
>NZ_AYXS01000012.1:252225-256483 GCF_000505765.1 Asaia sp. SF2.1
GCCCTGCCATCGCTGTGGCAGATCAAGCACTGGCCCTTTCGGGCAAGCGCCATGCCAATGACGATTACTCTGCCCTGCTTGGCGCCATCGAAAAGAGCGTCGTCAAGCACGACAGCTGATAGATCAGCGCGACACGAACCGGTGCCGCAACGGGTTGACGAAACCGGTTGCGCACCATAGCTGCCTTCTGTGGCCAGACAGCCCGTCTGGCCCTCACCATGACAGTCCAGGAGACGCGACCATGGCTTTCGAACTGCCGTCCCTTCCCTACTCGTCCGGTGCGCTCGCCGCTTCTGGCATGTGCCAGGAAACGCTTGAGCTGCATCATGGCAAGCATCATCAGGCTTATGTCACGGCGCTGAACGGCTTTGTCGAAGCCAAGCCGGAGCTTCAGGGCAAGAGCCTTGAGGAAATCATCCTCGCCGTGAAGGGTGATGCCGCACAGGCTCCCGTATTCAACAACGCTGGCCAGCACTGGAACCATATCCTGTTTTGGAAGAATCTTGCGCCGAATGGCGGTCAGGTGCCGTCCAAGCTGGCCGCAAAGATCGAGTCCGATCTCGGTGGTCTCGACGCGTTCAAGGCCGCCTTCAAGCAGGCTGCCATCTCGCAGTTCGGCTCGGGCTGGGCGTGGCTGGTTCTTGGCAATGATGGCAAGCTCGCCGTGACCAAGACAGCCAATGGCTCGAACCCGCTGGCCGAAGGCCAGGGTCGCGCCCTGCTGGGTCTGGATGTGTGGGAACACGCCTATTACCTGGACTTCCGCAACCGTCGTCCTGATTACATCACCAACTATCTCGACAAGCTTGCCAATTACGAGTTTGCCGAAGCAGAGCTGCTCTCTGCCTGATATCGTTCCGGGCTGCCCTGAGGATTGTCCCTGGGGACTATCTGCGAGGCAGCACACGACGATATCCCATGAAAAAGGCCGGCTCCCTTGCGGGGCCGGCCTTTTTCGATCTGTACGGAGCGCTGCGCCTTACTTGGCGGGCTTGCCACCGTCATTCGCTGGCTTGGCCGTGCTAGTCAGAACCTGCGAGACATTTTCGCGCATCAGCTGGATCTTCACGCCGGGAGCGATCTCGATCTCGATTTCCTTGGTCCCCTCACGGGCAAGCTGAACCACGCCGATGATGCCGCCACTGGTCACAATACGGTCACCGCGACGCAGCGCATTAAGCTGTGCCTTGAGTTCCTTCTGGCGTGCCTGCTGGGGACGGATGAGCACGAAATAGAACACGACGAACACGAGGATCATCGGGAGGAATGAGATAATCCCGCTGTTGGCGAGCATGCGTTTCTTCCATATGTCGATAGTCAGGGACCGGACACGTCATGGGACGGACCGGATTGCAGCCGGACCATAATTGACCGCGCCTGCACGTCAAGCACGGCTTTGGAACAAGGGAGAAACCTATGGACCCCGTTCTGCTCGAAAAACTCGAGCGTATTGCATCGGCTCTAGAACGCCTGTCACCCGCACCGGCCAGCGCCACCACGCTCGAGACAGGCGACGCCTTCATGTGGCAGGGGGCGTCCGCAAGCCTGCGGCCTGTGGCGCAGGTCCACGGGGTCGATCTCTCGCTGCTACGCGGGATTGATCGCCAGACCCGGATGGTTCTGGAAAACACGCGCCATTTCGCACAGGGTCGCACAGGCAATAATGTCATGCTCTGGGGGGCGCGGGGTATGGGGAAATCCTCGCTGGTCAAGGCATGCTTTGCCGAGGCCAATCGCGAGCGGCCCCATGCCCTTGTCCTGATCGAGATCCAGCGCGACGATCTCTCCACCCTCCCCCGACTGCTCGATATCCTGCGCGCCCAGCCCCGGCGCTGTATCCTGTTTTGCGATGACCTCTCCTTCGAGACACAGGATGCCGATTACAAATCGCTGAAATCGGTTCTGGATGGCGGCATCATGGGCCGCCCCGAGAACGTACTGTTCTATGCCACGTCCAACCGTCGCCATCTCATGCCGCGCGACATGATGGAAAACGAGAGCGGCAGCGCCATCAACCCGCAGGAAGCCGTCGAGGAAAAGGTCTCCCTGTCAGACCGCTTCGGCCTGTGGATTGGGGTGCATGGCTGCAACCAGGAAACCTATCTCGCAATTGTTGACGGCTACGCAGCCCACCGCAGACTCGCCATTTCGACCGAGGCGCTGCATCGGCACGCTCTGGAATGGGCCATGGAACGTGGGGGCCGCTCCGGCCGCGTCGCCGCCCAGTTCATCGACCATCTCGGCGCAACGCTGGGATGAAAAAAGCCGGGCTGGTTATGCACCGGCCCGGCTCGGTAGGCTTACCCGGAGGGAAGCGTTTGCAGGGACCCTCTGGCTGGCCCCTGCGTGAAGGACAGAACAATCAGAACGTTGCGTTCAGACGGCCGTAGTAATAGGCGCCATAGATCGGGATACCGGAGGAGTCGGTGTCGTAGACCTTGGGACCCAGATAATTGTTGATCGGGTTCACGTGGCGCGGGCGCTGATTGAAGATATTGTTCGCACCGATGGCGAGATGCCAGTGCTCGGTGAAGCGATAACCGACTTCAAGATCTGTCAGCCAAGCCGGGGTGTTCTTGAATTCTGCCCATTCCGTGTTGGAGTACTTGATCGCCGCTGGTGCCAGATCCTCATAGGTCAGCAGCGACTTGGTCTCGCCATAGCGGGTCTGGCGCAGGTTCACGTCCCACTGATGATACGTCCAGTAGGCGTTCAGGATCAGCTTGCTGCGCGGTGAGCCCGTGGTGAGATAACCCACTGTCTGCGCATTGGCTGCAGGATCGCCGAAAGCGTTGGTGTTGATATGGCTGATGCGTGTGCGGTTGAGGTTGAGCATCGCGCTCAGGTTAAGCGTGCCGTAGCGGTGCAGACGCAACAGATAATCGGTTTGCAGATCGAGACCCTGCGTGCGCGTGCTGGCCACGTTGGCAAAGTAATTGGCCGTCACATTGCTCAGATCCGCAATCCCGCTCGGAATGTTCACGCCTGTCAGCGAGATTGCGTCGAGCGCTGTCTGGCCATTGACCGTGGCCGAGCCGATAATGCGGTCACGGATATTGATCTGGTAGACGTCGACGGACATGTGCCAGTCCTTGAGCGGCTCGGCGATAATGCCACCCTCCGCACTGGTCGACCGCTCCGGCTTGAGACGCTGCGCACCGATTGACTTGCCTGCCGCTCCAACAGTCTGGAGCAGACCCGAAGCCCCAGTCGGCGAAACGTTAAGCGCCGAATAATACTGCTCGGGCATGGTCGGCGCACGAAAGCCGTTGCTGATCGTGCCGCGGATTGCGAGCTTGCTGGTGATGTCGTAGCGCGTCGTGACCTTGCCGTTCTCGGTATTCCCGACATCGGTGTAGTGCTCGAAGCGGCCGGCAAAATCGAGGTCCCAGTGCGGCAGCGGATGGAAGTCGCCATCCAGATAACCCGCCCAGATATTGCGCTGCCACTTGCCGGCGTTCTGCGGCGTCAGACCGGCAAAGCCCTGTGTGCCGCCAAGCTCATACGAAGCCGGCTCGCCCGCCTTGATCGTGTACATTTCCAGGCGATGCTCGGCTCCGAAGGCCAGCGTCATCGGCACGACATCCGCGATACGGAAGTTGCGACGGGCATCGAAATTGCTGGTCCACTGGGCAAGAGAATAGCTCTGGGCGCGCACCGTAGTGGGCGAGAACCCATAGGCCTTGTAGTAATTCGGGTTGAAGGTGTTCTTGTTCCCGATATCGTCGTCATCCTGGCCGTACAGCGTGCTCAGATCCCAGCTGAAGCCGAACAGATTATCGCCCTTGAGGCCCAGATTGGCCTGGAAGTCGTTCTCCTCGATCGTCTCCAGCGGTGAGAAGCCATAAGGATAGGCGCTCGGCGCCACGGTGGGCACACGATAGTTCTCGTAAGCCTCGGAATGGCGATGGGCATAGGTGATCAGACCATAGGTCTCGATACCCTCCGTGATACCCTTGCCCCATTCGATGGAGAGATTTTCGCGTGTTTCTTCCGGGTTGGAGAGGATGTTGTTGGAGTTGGCGGGCCAGCTCGAGCTGGTCGTCCAGCGATGGTCGTCGGTGCTCTTGAGCTTCGAGACCCAGTGATCGGTGTGATAGACCTGACCGCTCAGGTGGACGAAACCGTCATTGCCCCATTTGAGACCACCATCGGCACCAATCAGATACTGCCATCCGGTGCCGTTATAGGCATTGGCACCCGTCTGCGCGACGGTGTTGATGCCATGGTTGGTCTTCTTGGTGATGATGTTCACGAC
>NZ_AYXS01000012.1:256574-260931 GCF_000505765.1 Asaia sp. SF2.1
ATCGCGCCCGCCGGGATCATGTTCAGATCGACCGGGGTCGAACCCTGCTGCGGGCCCGCATCAGCATAGATATTGGCGGTCGTGTTACGGCGCTTGCCATCGACCAGCACCAGAACCTCGTTCGGGTTCAGGCCACGCATACGGATCGCCGAGGTCAGCGCACCGGCATCGGCACCGTTGGCCGTGACCGTGATGGAGGGATCAACGCGCGTGATGGCGTCTGCCAGGTTCAGCTGGCCCGAACGGCGCAGGGTGGCGGCGGAAACCACGGTGACAGGCACGGCACTGTCGCGAGCCTTGCGATTGAAGGCGTGGGTACCCGTCACGATGACAGACTCACCGCTATCGCCGCTCGCATCACGTGCCTTGCGGGTGCGGATCTTGGGAACGGAATGAAGGGGCTGATCCGAGCCGATTGACGTTCTGTGGTGAACGACGCCGCTCTTTTTTACCTTTGGCACGGTCTGCTCGGCAGGCTGCGTAGCCGCCTGAGCGTAGCTGAACCCGAATGGGAAGGAGAGAAGGGTCGCCGCCGCCAGTATTCTTCGCTTTGTAAACATCGTTCGAGCTGTCTCTCCATGGGATCGTGAACCAGGATCAGTCTAGGCAGCATCGAAAACTCGTTACAACGTCGAAATGGAAGTTTCTTTCGTTAGCGGATCGAATGAGACAAAAAAAACACAGTTTGTCGCAGATAGCCAGCACAAACCGGCCAGTTTCAGCAATTATCTGTCGCACTTCCTGCATTTCACGACCATAAGTTCCCCAGTGAACATTCGTGACGCAAAGGTGCTGTTCCCTCTGGCCGCAAGCCTGCTAAACTTCGCTCCTGCACAGGGTTGCAAGGATTTCAGAGCCACGCTCAGGGCCGCCAGCTTGTTGCCAGGCCTGGCCATGAGGCGGTCAAGACAGGGATACCGATGACGGAAAGCCTTATTAACGACACATCCGAAAACGCCAGATCTGGGCAGCGCTGTTCAGACGCCATGAGGCTGGGAAGCGACGTGGTTGATCTGCGCCGGGTCAAGTGTGATCCCGATTACTGGTACCCTGTCGCGTGGTCGCATGAGCTGCGCAAAGGCAAAACCATTGCGACACGTTTTGCCGGCCAGCCCATTGCGCTTGTGCGCCCGCAGGAAGGCACCGTGTTCGCTCTGGAGGATCGCTGTGCGCACAGGCAGGTACCGCTCAGCAAGGGACGTGTGGAGGGCGAGGCTGTCCAGTGCTGCTATCATGGATGGGCCTATGGCCGCTCGGGTCGCTGCATCGATGTGCCCTATCTGGGCAAGGGCAAACTCCCCAATGGCGTTCGCACCTATCCATGCCGTGAGGTCGAAGGGCTGATCTTCATCTTCCCCGGTGATCCAGCCAAGGCGGAAACGACCCCCTTCCCTCAGCTCGGCTCCGTTGCCGACCCAGCCTACAAGACCCGCCGTTTCGGCGAGCATGTGAACTGCCATTACAGCTTCATGCATGAGAACCTGATGGATATGAACCATCAGTTCATGCACTCGAAGCAGATGGGCAAGATGAAGCCCCGCTATCTTGGCGGTGCCGATGAGCCACGCATGGTCGAGGCGCGCTACAGCTTTGCCCGCGTGGGTGGAAAGCAGCCCTGGGGCGAGGCGCTGATCTTTGGAGAGCGTCGCGATGCCAGCGCGAAATTCGCGCATCGCGACGTCATGACCATCCGCACTGTCTATCCCTATCAGACACTGCACATCCGTACCGGCGACGAACCACCCGTGATGGATCTCTGGATCGTCTATGTGCCGCAGGACGCCGAGCATCTCACATGCCGCGTATTCGGCCTGCTCTCGATTCGACGTCCCAAGCTCAAGGGAGCGCTCGAGCTCGCCTGGCCGCTCCTTGTCGGGTTCACTAACAGGATCTTCGCCGAGGACCGCGAGATTGTGGAGCTTGAGCAGAAGGCGTGGCGTGAGCTTGGCGGTGATCGCAATCAGGAAGTCTTCCCGGTCATCAACGTCCTGCGCGACCTGTTGCGTCGTTCGGGCATTCAGCCGGAAACAAAGGCTCAGGATGCCGAGGCACTGACCGAACCGGATCGGGCTCAGGCCGCCGAATGAGTCTGACACTCGAGGTCTCGCCCTACCGTTTGCGCCCGCTTCAGCCGACCGATGGTGCCGCTGTGCACAATCTGGTCAATGACTGGAGCGTGGTACGCATGCTCAGCCATCTCCCTTTCCCCTACCCGCGGGAGCTGGCTGATCAATGGATTGCGAGCACTATCGAGCGTCAGGAAGCTGGCAAAGCCTGGCATTTCGCCATTTGCGACAATGACAGGCTTGTTGGCTGCATTGGCTTGTCGATGGATCGCCCAACCCAGACGGCAAGGATTGGCTACTGGGTGGGGCGGCCTTTCTGGCAGAAAGGCATTGCAAGCGCCTGCGTGCGACGCGTGGTCGAATGGGCGTTCGAGACACTTCCGGTCACGAAGATCATGGCAGATGTGGCGGAAGACAACGTGCCTTCGATCGCTCTGCTTGACCGCCTGGCCTTCGTGCGCTCAGGCACAACGCGTATTCCCTTCATTTCGCGCGGGTCGGAACCCTATCCGGTGCTTACCTACAGGCTGGATCGCACAACGGAGAAGGCAACGCCCGTGACGCAGGGTAGCGGACCGCGCGTTCTGCTGGTCGTCGCAGCCGTGCTGATCGATCGGGAGCAGCGCGTTCTTCTGGCCCGTCGGCCGCCCGGCAAACCGATGGCCGGATTGTGGGAATTCCCGGGTGGCAAGGTGGAGCCTCATGAATCGCCCGAACAGGCGCTGATTCGCGAACTGGATGAGGAACTGGGGGTCGATATCTCGTCGGGCTGTATCGCCCCTTTCACTTTCGTCTCCGAAAACATAGGGGGGCGGCATTTACTGATGCCGCTCTATCTCTGCACACGCTGGCGACGCCAGCCCGTCCCGCGTGAGGGACAGGAACTGGCCTGGGTGCCGGTGGATGAACTGGATCGCTTCCCCATGCCAGCGCCCGACCGTCCCCTGATTCCCCTTCTCAGGGAACTGCTGGCGGGTTGACCTGTAGGCAGCGTTCAGTCCGCCTTGACCAGGGCGATGCGATGCTGCGGCAATCCTGCCTTGTCGGCACGGAAAGTGAAGAGACTTCCCGAATGCGGATACCGGGCAAGGACCGCGTCGGAGAGGCCCTGACGTGCACTCGTGACATAGGCCGTCTTGCGATCATCACCACCAAACGCGACCTTGGTGACATTCATGGCAGGCACTGCAAAGGAGGCGCGTTCGACCCCATCGGGGGTGAAGCAACGCACATGAGCGCCATTCCAAGTCGAACACCAGATATTGCCTTCGCTGTCTGACACAACGCCGTCGGGATAGCCCTTGTCCTCAGGCAGGTTCACGAAGATGCGCTTGTTCGACAAGGCCCCATCCGGGGAAAGGTCGAAACGGTAGATCACGCCATTGGGGGTATCGCAAGCATAGAGGAGCTTGCCATCGGGCGAGACTGCGGGGCCATTGGCGACCGTATATCCCGTGTCGTGATGGCGCAGCGCAAACCCTTCTGCGGTATGATGGACCGAATAGAGAGAACCGCTCGGCGCTTCTTCCGAATCATCCATTGTGCCGAACCAGCCGCGCCCGTGCAGGTCCACGCAGCCATCATTCAGGCGGTTGCCGGGCTTGTCGGCCTCGACATCCAGTTCCTTCTCGAAGCTGCTGGCCTGAGGGTCGAACCGGTAGAGCCCGTCAGGCAGCCCTGCCAGAAAGGTACCGTCTTCCACTGGAAGCAGAAACGCGACCTTGCCGGGGGCGACCCAGTGATGGGCCTCGCCCAGCCCCGGTGTGAACCGATGGACCTTGCGACCGTTGATATCGACGAAATAGATGGCGTTTTCGCTGGAGATCCAGACCGGCCCCTCACCCAGATCGGCGCGGATGTCATAAGCGCATGATGCGCAGGGTTCGCTGTTCAGATCGCTCATTTCCTGTCTCCTGCGAAAAGGTCATAGTCAGGTTCATCAACTCGAAGTTGATCGACGTGTCGGGATTTAACGTCAGGATACCCTGTATGGTTGACGAAGTTATCATTCCCCGGCGATCAGAGGGAAACCCCATGCCACCCACCGCCTGTCTTCTCATCATCGGCAACGAAATCCTGTCTGGTCGCACGCAGGATGCCAATATCCGCTTCATTGCGAACGGCCTCGCCCGCTCGGGAATTGCGCTGGAAGAGGTTCGCGTCATTCCGGACAAGGCCAGGCGCATCGTCGACACGGTTGCGACCTGTCGCGCCATGTTCGACCATGTGTTTACCACGGGCGGCATCGGCCCGACCCATGACGACATAACCGCCGCCTGCGTCGCGGAGGC
>NZ_AYXS01000012.1:260985-261159 GCF_000505765.1 Asaia sp. SF2.1
CGTTGGAGTCCCCCTTGAAATTCACGAGGAAAGCTATTGGAAGCTGGAATCCTATCTGGGCAAGGAGAAATTCAACAAGGCGCGGCAGCGGATGGCCTGGCTACCGCGCGGCGCTGTCCCGATTGAGAACACCGTCTCGATTGCTCCGGGTTTTTCGATTGCCAATGTCCATGT
>NZ_AYXS01000012.1:261208-261888 GCF_000505765.1 Asaia sp. SF2.1
GATGGCGGGCGTACCCTCGATCATGCAATCCATGTTCAACGCTCTGCTCCCAACCCTTGAAGGCGGGGCCCCTCTATGCTCCGTGGCATGGCATGCGGATTTGCGTGAGGGGACATTGGCCGAGGGGTTGGAGGCAATCCAGAACGATTTCCCGACGCTCGACCTTGGCTCCTATCCGTTTGAACGTGTTGATGGGCGAAAGGGTGTGTCTCTCGTCGCCAAGGGCTACGATTCAGATCAGGTGGCGCAAGCCGGTGAGCGCATCCGCCAACTGATCGATTCGCTTGGGGTGACGCCGGTCGAGGGTGAACCCGCCCCCTGAGAGGCACAAAAAAAACCGCCTGACCTGTTGGCCGGGCGGTTCTTCAACCTGATGGGCCGGGGCCGTCAGACCCCGTCCGTAAACCGGTGCCTCAGAGCGTGTCACGCCCCATCGCAAGGAACTTCTCGCGTCGCTTCGCCACCAGATTCTCTCCCTCGAAGGGAATGAGTTCGGCCAGCACATCGCCAATGGCGTCACCGACAGCGGCAATCGCTTCTTCCGGAAAACGCTGCGCCCCGCCGATGGGCTCGGGGATGATACGATCGATCAGGTGCAGCTTGAGAAGATCCTGAGCTGTCAGCTTGAGCGCCTCGGCCGCCGTAGCCGCCTGCTTGGGGTCGCGCCAGAGGATGGACGC
>NZ_AYXS01000012.1:261933-262093 GCF_000505765.1 Asaia sp. SF2.1
GGCGCCTTCCGGGGCAATGACCGAATAAATTGAATGTTCAAGCATCAGAACGCGGTCACCGGCGCCAAGTGCAACAGCCCCACCCGATCCGCCTTCACCAATGATGATGGCAATCAGTGGAACCGGTGCGCGGAGACAGCAATCGGTCGAACGGGCAATA
>NZ_AYXS01000012.1:262163-270873 GCF_000505765.1 Asaia sp. SF2.1
GCCTGCGCCTGACCACGCTCTTCGGCATCAATGCCAGGCCATGCGCCTGACGTATCGATGAATGTCAGGATCGGCAGGCCAAAGCGGCTAGCCATCTCAACGAGGCGCTGCGCCTTGCGATAGCCTTCCGGCTTGGGCATGCCGAAATTATGACGCAGGCGCGACTCCATGTCGAAACCGCGCTCTGTGCCGATCACCATGACAGCCTGACCGCGAAAGCGGGCAAGACCACCGACGATGGCCTGGTCATCATGCCCCAGACGATCACCGGCAAGCGGCGTATATTCCTCAAGCAGCCCTTTGAAGTAATCAAGCGCGCGAGGACGCTGCGCATGGCGCGCGACCATGACCTTCTGCCACGGCGTCAGCTTGGTATAAGCCGCACGAAGCTGCTTTTCCGCCTTGTCGGACAATTTGCCGATTTCGTCGGCAATGTTGATGCCTTCGCCGTCCTTGGCCATCTGGCGAAGTTCGGCAATCTTGTTTTCAAGCTCGGCAACCGGCTTTTCGAAATCGAGATACTGACGCATGCCCCGCCGATAGCACGGGTTCATGTTCCACAACAATCCGTCGCTTCATCATGGCGCATCATCGGAAAGCGGGTGATGCTGGTTGAGCACCTGCCGCAGCCGTTCCTGCATCACATGGGTGTAGATCTGGGTCGTTGCGATATCGGCGTGACCAAGGAGCATCTGCAAGGCGCGCAGATCCGCCCCGCGCTCCAGCAGATGGGTTGCGAAGGAATGTCTCAGCACGTGGGGTGATACCAGATCAGGATCGATCCCGGCCCTGAGCGCGACATGGAGCAGGATCTTGTCGAATCCCTGACGGGTCAGGGCACGCGCCGGGTTACGACCGGGAAAGAGGTAGGGACTATCGATATCCCGGTCATGATGAAGCAGCGCCAGAGCGGCTTCGCGAGCTGCGTGGGAGATCGGTATGAGCCGCTCGCGCCCGCCTTTCCCCCTTATCAGCACCATTTCCGACTCACGCCTGAACAGACGCCCAGGCAGAGCGAGCAACTCCGAAATACGCAAACCAGTCGTATAGAGCAGTTCGAGCGCCGTACGACTGACCAGATCGCGCCGCGGATCGTCATGGCCATGACATCCCTCATCGAGCAGACGCTCTACCTGTGCCTCCGACAGGAGTTTGGGCAGCGGCTTTTCCAGATGCGGCATCTGGATGCTTTCCGTGGGGTCATGATCGGACCACCCTTCGCGCTGCACGAAACGGAAGAACTGGCGCAGGCATGAAAGCCGTCGTGCTGCGGTACTTGATGAGAGCCCCGAACGCCCCTGCCAGGCACCATAGGCGGCGATGCTTGTCTGCCCTGCCTCGAGCAGAGCCGCAGGCTCACCCTCATTCTGGCGCTTCAGGAAGGCGATAAAATCCGCGAGGTCCGAGGCATAGGCCTGACGGGTGCGCGGGGCCGCATTGCGCTCCGCCGCCAGCATCTCCAGAAAAGCCTCTACCGCCGGGGGGAGCCCTTCAACCCCGGACATGGGGGATTAGCTCAGTGCTGAAGCGTGGGCGCTGCGACGGGCTCTGGCATGGCGGGCATGGGTTTGGCGGGGGCGGCACCCGGCATGGCCGGTGCGGAATCAGCCGTTGTCGCGGCGAACTGCGTTCCCGGCAGATCCTTGTGCACCATCGTCTGTACGGGCAGCGGCGGGTTCATACCCAGCTTCAGAAAAGCTCCGCCAAGACCCAGAACGATCAGGACAACGAATGCAAGGGCGATCCGGGGAAAGCTCAGCGTGGACATGAAAAACTCCAGAAAGACGGGCGCGTGGGCAAGATTTTCAGCCACAGGCCGCGCCCTGCCGGGGCTGCTCGGTGGCGAGCCGCTTTCCTGTATGTTAGCCTTGCCCGAATGTCACGCCCCACCTTTTTTTCCGATCGAACCGAACCGATGCCCGACCTGCCTGATCCCGCAACCGGATCGGACTTCCCTGCCCCGAACCCTGCTGACCCGATCATTGTTCTCGTCGGCCTGATGGGCGCTGGGAAAACGACAATCGGCCGCCGTCTGGCGGCTCGACTCGGTCTGGAATTCGTGGATGCCGATCTTGAGATTGAGCGTGCTGCGGGCTGCACCATTTCGGAGATCTTCGCCCGTCATGGCGAGCCGGCATTTCGTGATGGTGAGAGACGGGTGATCCAGCGCCTGCTGCAGGGGCCTGCCAAGGTGCTTGCGACAGGGGGCGGCGCCTTCATCGACGTGCAGACGCGCCGTCTGGTGAAGGCCCACGCCCGGTCGGTCTGGCTGCGCTGCCCCCTGCCCGTGCTGGTGCGTCGCGTTTCGGGCCGCACAGGTCGCCCCCTGCTCGACAAGGGTAATGTCGAATCAACGCTTGCCGCACTTCAGGCGCAGCGCCACCCCATTTATGCAGAGGCAGATATCGTCGTGGATTGTGGAGATGACAGCATCGATCATGGTGCTCAGCGCATTATCGAGGCGCTCGATTCCTATGCCCACCCGCTTCGGGTACCCGTAACGCTTGAGTCGCATCATTATGAGGTTCTGATCGGGTCCGACCTGATCAGCCGTGCCGGGGCCTATCTGGCGCCCATCCTGCCCCAGAAGCGTGCGGTGGTGATCACCGATGAAACCGTGGCGAAGCTCCACCTCCCGCGCCTGCTTGGTGCACTGGGCGAGACCGGTATCGACGCCACCCCTTTCGTCGTTCCGGTGGGTGAGGAGTCGAAATCGCTCACCCGTTATGCGGCGCTGATCAATGACATTCTGGACCACGGGATGGAACGCCATACAACGGTCATCGGCCTTGGTGGTGGCGTGGTGGGCGATCTTTCCGGCTTTGTGGCGTCCAGCGTTCTGCGTGGCGTTCCTTTCGTCCAGATCCCGACAACACTGCTCTCTCAGGTCGACAGCTCGGTAGGGGGCAAGACGGGCCTCAATGCCCGCGCTGGCAAAAATCTTATCGGCGCCTTCTACCAGCCGCGCATCGTTCTGGCAGATAGTTCAGCGCTGGCGACGCTGTCACGCCGTGAGCGCGTCGCGGGTTATGCTGAGATCGTCAAGGCAGGCATTATTGCCGACCCCGCCCTGTTTGCCTGGTGCGAAGCCCATGGCGCTGACCTTCTAGACGGTGACCCGGCAGCCCTTGGCGAGGCGGTGCAACGTGCCTGCGCCTTCAAGGCGAAAGTCGTGATGGACGATGAAAAGGAAACGGCTGCACAGGATGGAAGGGCTCTGCTCAACCTTGGTCACTCCTTCGGCCACGCTCTTGAGGCCCATTTTCGCTATGACGGGCGACTGCTGCATGGTGAGGCTGTATCGATCGGGCTCCATCTGGCCGCTGCCCTCTCTGTCGCCCTCGGCCTGTGCCCACGTGCCGACATGGAACGCATCGACACCCATCTGCGTGGCCTTGGCATGCCCGCCGGTCTCGACTGGTTTGATGAGACGCTGAGCGCCAGCGAACTGATCGCCTCAATGGCGCGCGACAAGAAGGTGCTCAACGGACGCCTTTCATTCGTTCTCTTGCGCGGTATAGGCCAGGCTTTCACAACCCGTGATGTTGAAATGGACACGGTGCGTGACGTTTTGGTTCAGGAAGGTTGCTCGCCCTGAGGTGACGTGGGGGCTCGGTGATTTTTCCTTACAGAACAGCCATTCTCCTCACGATCCCTTGATGCCGCGATTCATGAACAAACCCGTTAGAACGGCTCGCTGCATAAGAAATTGTTAATCGGGCGGAATGGAGTGTTGCAGTTTTGACACGGCTATTTCGTCTAATCGTCAAATACCCATGGAACTCACTTCCTGAACCGGAACTGACGGCTCTATACGCACTTATGCATCGCGCTGAGCTTGTTGTTGCTTCGCCTCTCCGGAGGGAAAACGGCAGGCTTGAATGGATGAATTTATGAGGACGAAACTAATGCGTCTCCGCACGGCACTTCTGGCCATGACGTCGATGGCAGCCGCCCCGACGATCGCCATGGCGAGCACCATCACCGGCCCGTATGTCAATATCGGCGGTGGCTACAATCTGGTTCAGACCCAGCACGCTCACTTCTCTCCGACGACCCAGGCCGACGGCACGACCGGCAATGGCGGCACGAGCTCGAAGTTCCGTCACAAGGACGGCTTCACGGGCTTCGGTTCGTTCGGTTGGGGCTTCGGCAACGGCCTGCGCGCTGAAATCGAAGGCGTCTACAACTACTCCCAGATCAACCACCGCAACACGACACCGGTGACCGGTTCGACCAGCGGTTCCGACCAGTCCTATGGCGGCTTTGTCAACGTTCTGTATGACATCGATCTGGCCCAGTTCGGCATCAACGTGCCCGTCACGCCGTTCGTCGGTGTCGGTGCAGGTTACCTGTGGCAGCACTACAACCCGATCACCACCGCCTACACCAATGGCGCTGTTAATCGCGTTGGCGGCACGCAGGGTGGCTTTGCCTATCAGGGCATCGTCGGTGCAGCTTACGACATTCCGGGCGTCCCGGGCCTCGCGCTCACGACCGAATACCGTATGATCGGCCAGACCTTCACGGATGGTGCATACCGCTCCACCTCGTGGAACCGTAACGGCACGGGCCTGCACAAGGGCAACGTGAACTTCGGTGACCGCTTCCAGCACCAGTTCATCCTGGGCCTGCGTTATGCCTTCGACACGGCTCCCCCGCCGCCGCCGCCGGTTGCCGTCGTTGCTCCCCCGGTCGTGCAGCCTGCTCGTACGTACCTAGTGTTCTTCGATTGGGACAAGTCGAACCTGACGGGCCGCGCTCGTGAGATCGTTGCCCAGGCAGCTCAGGCTTCCACGCACGTCCAGACGACGCGCATTGAAGTCAACGGCTACACCGACAACTCTGCTGCTCACCCCGGTGCACGCGGCCAGAAGTACAACATGGGCCTCTCGGTCCGTCGCGCACAGTCGGTCAAGGCTGAGCTGATCCGTGACGGCGTTCCTGCCGCTGCGATCGACATCCACGGCTACGGCGAGCAGCACCCGCTGGTCCCGACGGGTCCGAACACCCGTGAGCCGCAGAACCGTCGCGTCGAAATCATCCTGCGCTGATTTCGGCCTGAGAAAGAGGCCTCCCCGGAGGCCTCTTGATCGGTTCCAGAATAAAGGCCTCCGGCATTCGTGCTGGGGGCCTTTTTCTTTGCGATCTCCCCTTGTCTCACCGACCAAAGTATTACATATAAGTAATGTATTCGGAGGATAAGCAGTTCACGCTTTGCCCCTCCGGGGAGGTTGGCCATGGCTCAGACTTATCATATTGATCGTTCGGACCGCACCGGCATTACGCCGCTTCATCATGAGGGCGAGAATGTCTTCCTCATGCTCGGCGCTCTCGTGGGTGGGCTTTTCGCTCTTGGAGCGATCGCTTTATTGACCCTCTGAACGACACGTTCTTGAGGCAAAAAAAAGCCCCGGTCTCCCGGGGCTTTTTCATTCCAGACAACGTCATGTTGGGTCTTATTTGAACAGCATCTCGCAGAGCAGCCAGCTGATCAGTTACTCAGGCCAATCTGCTTGATATCGTGAAACGCCAGATCGGGATTCATCTCGACCATGCGGCGCATCATGAAGTTCGAGCTCGCAAGAAAAACGGGATCGCCGTCAAGATCATCTGCCATGGCTGAGCGGTTCGCCATGGAATAGGCTTCGATCTTGGTACGTTCGCCCGTCACCCAGCGGGCAATCGTATAGGGCGTCGATTCGAACCCGATGGCGACGCCATATTCGCCCTGCAAACGCGACTGCAACACATCGAGCTGAAGTGTGCCGACAACGCCTACGATGGGTGGCAGCCCGTCCTGCGGGCGAAACAGCTGCACAACACCCTCCTCTGCCAGTTCCACAAGCGCCTGACGCAGCTTCTTCGCTTTCATCGCGTCATCCAGGCGCACACGACGCAAAATTTCGGGCGCGAAATGCGGCACGCCCGTAAAACGAAGCTCTTCACTCTCGCTGAGCGTATCGCCAATGCGCAACGTGCCGTGATTGGGCAGCCCCACAACGTCACCCGCAAAGGCCTCCTCCGCAAGCTGACGATCACGCGCAAAGAAGAACTGTGGCGTATGCAGCGCAAACTGCTTGCCTGTGCGGACATGCTTCAGGCGCATGCCGCGCGTCAGCCGTCCCGAGCAGATACGGGCGAAGGCCATACGGTCGCGATGATTGGGGTCCATATTGGCCTGGATCTTGAAGATCAGCGCCGTTACCTGTTCCTCATCGGCCTTGACCTCACGCGTCTCACTGGGCTGGGCACGCGGCTCGGGACCATAAGCCACCAGGGCATCCAGCAGGTCGGTCACGCCAATCTCCTTCATGGCGCTCCCGAAGAACACAGGCGTCAAATGCCCGGCGTCAAAAGACTCCCGGTCGAACAAGGGCAGCGCAGCCTCGGCGAGTTCGAGCTCTTCAGAAAGCGCAACCATACGCGCGTCGGATTGCGAGAGCGTCGCGGCCTCACCGCGTATCTCACGCGTGCGCATGTCATAGGTCCCGGCAAAATGTCCGGCACGCCCAATCGGCCATGTGGCAGGCGAGGTATCCAGCGCAAGGGTCGACGCAATTTCATCCAGCAGCCCGAAGCAGTCCTGCGCCTCGCGATCCATCTTGTTGATGAAGGTCACGATAGGAATATCGCGCAGGCGGCAGATCTCGAACAGCTTGCGCGTGCGGTCCTCAATACCTTTGGCTGCGTCGATCACCATGACGGCGCAATCGACAGCCGTCAGCGTACGGTAGGTGTCCTCGGAGAAGTCTTCATGGCCCGGCGTGTCGAGCAGATTGAACACGCAGCCGCCATATTCAAAGGTCATGACAGAGGTCACAACCGAAATACCGCGGTCACGCTCGATACCCATCCAGTCGGACTTTGTGCGGCGGCGCTCACCCTTCGCGCGTACATTGCCTGCAAGCTGGATGGCGCCACCCGCGCGCAGGATACGCTCTGTCAGGGTCGTCTTACCGGCGTCAGGATGCGAAATGATAGCAAAGGTCCGGCGGCGCCGGATCTCGCTGGCAAGGCCCGTGGCAAAAACGGAGGCGGACGCGGCTTCGGACATCGAAAACTAACCTTCGGTAAAACGGCAAATACCAGAAACGACAAATGCCGGACCGGGGGTGAACCCGATCCGGCATTGGCCAGAAACACCCGGAAGAAACGGGTCTTTTAGCGCGAGTAGAACTCGACCACGAGGTTCGGTTCCATCTGCACGGGGTACGGCACATCGGACAGACGCGGGCTGCGAACGAACTTGCCCTTCATCTGGCGATGATCGACCTCGATGTATTCCGGCACGTCACGCTCAGCGGACTGGGCGGCATCGAGAACGACAGCAAGCTGCTTGGACTTCTCACGCACTTCAATGACGTCACCGTCACGGACGAGGTAGGAAGGAATGTTCACCTTGCGGCCATTGACCGTCACGTGGCCGTGGCTGACGAACTGACGGGCAGCGAACGGAGTGATCGCGAACTTGAGGCGGTAGATCACCGCATCCAGGCGACGCTCCAGCAGGTCGATCAGGTTCTCTGACGTATCGCCCTTACGACGGACGGCTTCGTCATAGTACTTGCGGAACTGCTTCTCGCTGATGTTGCCGTAGTAGCCCTTGAGCTTCTGCTTGGCCATCAGCTGGATCGAGAAGTCGGAGGGCTTCTGCTTGCGGCGCTGGCCATGCTGACCGGGGCCGTATTCCCGCTTGTTGACCGGCGACTTGGCGCGGCCCCACAGGTTTACGCCCAGACGGCGATTGATTTTATACTTGCTCTCTTGGCGCTTGCTCATGTGCAAGAACTCGCTTCGACTTCGGGTTGTCCTGACGCTGCGCGACAACCGCATGTTGCGCCGGTAGGCCTTCCCCCGAATTAGGAAAGACGGGCGCATCCCTCGAACCGCTGTCACGGGATGCAGAACCCGATCTGACAACGGCCGGCATGTCCACGTTCCCGGCAATAGCGGCGGCTCCTACAGGACCCCCTCTGCGATGTCAATCAAATTTGCCCGGATCGGCGGCGGCAGGATGGGCCTTTCAGCCACCTGCACCAGTCGGGAGAGCTCGCACGGCTCACAAATTTCGGATCGACGGAACAACATAAGGTCGGCTGCGTCTGCATGGATACACGCCATGTCTCATGGCATAATGATCAGAAGTTATCCGAGGGAGGACCACCATGGCCATTTTCAAGTTCAACCGTGCTGCCGGGCGCAAGCTTGACGAGCAAGCAAAGGTTGCGGCCATCAACCCGGCCGGTGCCCCCGCACCCAAGGCTCCGCATGAGAGCCTCATCAAACGCGCTTTCAAGCAATATGGCATGTCGCAGCTTTCCGTCTCGCACATCACGGTGCGCGACAGCACCATCGCCCTGAAGGGCAAGGCTGAAAGCGCGGCCGAACGCGATGCCATGATCCTCGCCGCCGGCAATATTGCCGGCATCGACACGGTGCATGCCGATATCACAGTGCCAGAGGGCACTCCTGCTCCGGTATTTCATCAGGTCTCACCCGGAGAGACGCTGCATGCCATTGCCGAGAAAACGGATGCGGATGTCACAGCAGAGGATCTGCACAAGGCCAATGAAGCCGAGCTGGCTCATCATGATGGCGTCTATCCCGGCCAGACGATCCGTATCCCGGAGGCCTGATCTCGCCGAAACCCACCGATTACTTAGCAATAAGCGGGGCCTGCTCAGGCGGGCTCCGCACAGGCAGGGGC
>NZ_AYXS01000012.1:270941-271068 GCF_000505765.1 Asaia sp. SF2.1
TAGCGCCCCCTGCCCCTCTCGCAGTTTGCGCCGTAGCGTGACCACCAGCCTTATCGACAGCAGGACCGACAGGATACCGAGCCCGGTGGCGAGGCCGATCCAGAGCCCTGCAGCCCCATAACCTGCC
>NZ_AYXS01000012.1:271117-274888 GCF_000505765.1 Asaia sp. SF2.1
TTGAACGCCAGCCAGTCGCCCCCGAGGATGGATACGGGGATATAGGTCACCACCATCAGAACCATTGGCATGAACGTGTCATGGCAACCGCGAAGCGCGCCAGAACAGACGCATTGCACGCCATCAAGAATCTGGAAGATCCCCGCAATTTTAAGAAGCGTCACAGCTAGTGGAATGACCTGCGCCGCATCCTGACCATGCGGATCGACATAGAATCCGGCGATGTATTGCGGGAAGACGAGCAGGATCGTGGCGGTGAAGCATGTCCATAATACCACCAGCATGACCGCCCCGAGCGTGGCGCGCAGGGCCGCCGCAGGAGCACCAGCGCCCAGCCAGTACGCAACCCGGATATTCACCGCCTGCGAGAGCGCCAGACTGATCATGAATGCGGTACTGGTCACGCTGAGCGCTATCTGATGTGCCGCCGACGAGACAGCCCCCAACGCGCCAGCGTGAAGCCCTGTCATCTGGAACGCCAGCAATTCTGCGCCGGTTGCGCCCATCATGGGCAGCCCCAGACGCAGCATTTCCATCATGGCGCGTGGATCGGGCCGCGTCAGGCGAAGATGCGGCCTGAGTAAGGACTGGCGCCGGGCAAGGATTACCAGCAGGATGGCAACCGACCAGCCCGTCACGATGGTCGCGCAGGCCGAACCCCACAGCCCCATACGCGGCAGACCAAAGCGCCCATGGATCAGACCTGCATTGAGAAAGCCGTTCATGACCGCCATACCCGGCATGGTCCAGAGCAGCAGACGTTCACTGCCAAACGCAGGCAGGATGATGCGCAGGAGCCCGATAATGACCAGATTGGGCAGAAGCGCCCATAGCAGCAGATGCATGAAGCGGCTGCCCTGTGAAACGATCAGGGCGGGCTCGTTGAAGAAACTAAGCAGCGACCCTGCGGGCAGCAGAATGGCCAGCACTGGCAGACAGAGCAGCAGAGCAAGCAAGACGCCTGATGTCACGATGCCCGAGAGATCTTCCAGACGCTCCTGCGACGCGAAGGCACGGCCGCGTGCCCGCGCGATGAGAATGCTGGCCCCACCCAGCGCCGCCTGAAACGTGATGAACGTGCAGAAAAAGAGATTGGTGGTCATGCCACCCACCGCCAGCGCCGTGGCACCCAGACTGCCAAGCAGCACCGTATCGGTGACATTCATGGCCATTTCGCTCAACTGCGAAAAACTCAGCGGCGCGGCAATTCTGATCAGCGCACGCAGGTGTTCACCCCAGCGCGGGGCCGTTGCGGAAGAGCGAATTTCTGTCATGCAGCCCTGATTATAGCAGTGCCGAAAGAAAACCAGCACCAAAAGCCGTAAATTAGAGTTGCATGGGGCGCGGGGCTGACGCATCTACTCAACTCCATGGCCACCCCACCCTATACCCTGTCCCTTCATGACAGCCAGACGCGGCGGAAACAGGTTTTCACGCCCCTGGACCCTGAAAATGTGCGCGTTTATTACTGTGGACCCACGGTTTATGACGCCGTGCATATCGGCAATCTGCGTGCCATGCTCAGCGCCGACATTCTGGTCCGCCTGCTGCGTACGCTGTTCCCGCGTGTGACCTTTGTCCGCAACATCACGGATGTGGACGACAAGATTACCGCCAGGGCACGGGATAATGGTGAGGATATCGCGAGCCTGACGGCCCGCACGACCATCGCCTTTCATGAAGATGTCGCAGCGCTGGGCATCCAGCCACCCGACATCGAGCCCCGCGCCACGCACCATATCGACGACATGCTGGCCATGATTGCCCAGCTGATCGCAAGCGGCCACGCCTACGAGGCAGAGGGCCATGTTCTTTTCGCGGTCGATCGCTGCGCGAGTTATGGCACCCTGTCCGGACGTAGCCCGGACGATCTTCTGGCCGGTGCACGGGTAGAGATCGCGCCCTACAAGCGTCACCCCGGCGATTTCGTCCTGTGGAAGCCATCCACGCCGGAACAGCCTGGATGGGACAGTCCGTATGGCCGCGGCCGCCCCGGCTGGCATATCGAATGTTCGGCCATGTCCCATCGTTATCTGGGTGAGAGTTTCGACATTCATGGCGGGGGCGACGATCTGCTTTTCCCGCATCATGAGAACGAACGGGCCCAGTCTCTCTGCTGCAATCCGGGCAGCAGCTTTGCGCGATACTGGCTGCATAATGCCATGCTGCTCTCCAATGGGGAGAAAATGTCCAAGTCTCTGGGCAATTTCTTCACCATTCGCGAGGTGCTGACCCGCGCCCCGGCCGAGGCGCTGCGCCTGCTCATGCTTGGTGCCCATTACCGTTCGGTGCTCGATTTCACCTGGGAAAAACTCGAAGACGCGAAGCGGATGCTCGATCGCTTCTATCGCGCCCTTGAGAAACACCCGTCTGTCACACCCGGCGCAGTCGATGCTGATTTCATGTCCGCCCTTTGCGATGACATGAACACACCTCTCGCCCTCTCCTGCCTGCACCCGCTGGCCGATGCTGCCCTCGCTGGCGATGCACAGGCAGCGGCTTCGCTCAAGGCTTCTGGCGCCATGATCGGCCTGCTTGGCCAGTCGGCCGATGACTGGTTCCGTGCCGGATCGGATGACGGAGCCATTGATGCCCTGATCGTCCAGCGTGCCGAGGCCAAGAAAGCACGTAATTTCGCCCTTGCAGACTCCATCAGGACCGATCTGGCCGCGCAGGGGATTATTCTTGAAGATACCGCACAGGGAACGAAATGGAGGCGCGCATGACGGGTCGTGATGGTGGCGCCGATATCGGACCGATCGGGGCCTTCAGCCCGGTCGTGATTCTGGTGCGCCCGCAACTCGCCGAGAATATCGGAACGACGGCCCGTGCCATGGCCAATGGCGGTCTCTTCCATCTGCGTATCGTTGCGCCGCGTGATGGCTGGCCGCAGGAGCGCGCTTGGTATGCCTCGTCCGGTGCCGACCGGATTCTGAACGAGGCGCAGGTTTTCGACACAGTGGATGAGGCTGTTGCCGATCTCCACCACGTCATGGCGACCTGCCCACGCCCACGCCATATCGTCAAGACCGTCATGACGGCCCGTGGTGCCGCGTCAGAACTGCGTGCAATTGCTGATCGGGGGCTCAAGGCAGGGCTGCTTTTCGGTCCGGAGCGCGCAGGGCTCGATAATGAGGACATGGCGCGCGCCGATATCCTCATACGCTATCCGCTCAACCCCGATTTCATGTCACTCAATCTCGCTCAGGCGGTGCTGATCATGGCCTATGAGTGGTGGATGGCCTGCGAGACCACGCCGCCACGCACGTTGATGACAAACGAGACACATGTAGCGACCAAGGGTGAGCTGGAAAACTTCCTCGGCCATCTCACGCGAGATCTCGACGAGTGCGGCTTCCTGCGCAATGAGCAGAAGCGCCCTGGTATGGTGCGCAATCTGCGTCATCTGTTCCAGCGTGGGGAAGTGACCGAACAGGAACTCCGCACCATGCATGGCGTCGTGACAGAACTCTCCAATGGCCGCAAAGCCCGACAGCAATAGGCGTCAGACGATGTTCAACGGCGTCCATCATATCGCGATCATCGCCTCGGATTATCAGAAATCGCGCAGCTTCTATACTGAGGTGCTGGGGCTGGAAATTATCCGTGAGGTCTGGCGTGCGCAGCGGCAGTCATGGAAATGCGACATCGCCATTGGCGATACCCAGATCGAGCTTTTCTCGTTTCCAACCCCACCTTCGCGACCGACCCAGCCGGAAGCTGCCGGGCTGCGTCATCTCGCCTTTTCCGTGAGCAACATGCAGGACGCCG
>NZ_AYXS01000012.1:274962-275282 GCF_000505765.1 Asaia sp. SF2.1
TCGATCATCTGACGGGTCATGG
Source organism: Asaia sp. SF2.1 (assembly GCF_000505765.1). Classification (NCBI taxonomy): domain Bacteria; kingdom Pseudomonadati; phylum Pseudomonadota; class Alphaproteobacteria; order Acetobacterales; family Acetobacteraceae; genus Asaia; species Asaia sp. SF2.1. Next base: position 274,985 of record NZ_AYXS01000012.1, read on the forward strand.
CGTGGCCTGCGAACCGATCCGTACTGACCCGTATACAGGCAAGCTCTATACCTTCTTTACCGACCCTGATGGCCTGCCGTTGGAGCTCTATCAGAACTGACCGCAGAACCGTTAGTCCTAGAAAAGGCCTAGGGTAGCATCTGCCGCACGACACTATCCCCTCGCTGATCTGGGGACCACGCCCCTGATACGCCGTCTGGATCAGGGGCATACTCGTTACGCTCCAGAGCGCATCGCCTCCTGCTCACGAGCCGCATAGAGGGCGGAAAGCGGCGGGGCCACCTCCTCAAGCGAGCGG
>NZ_AYXS01000012.1:275398-286381 GCF_000505765.1 Asaia sp. SF2.1
CGAGATACCCGACGACCAGCAGCGATAGCCGACCCGTGCCAATCAAATGGCCGAAGATGACAGGTGCCGCGACACCCCCGAAAAGGGTGCCCACGGCGTAGAAGACCGCAATGGCAAATGCCCGCATTTCCAGCGGAAACAGTTCGCTTGCGGTGAGATAGGCTGATGATGCTGCTGCCGAGGCAAAGAAGAAGATCGCGCACCATGAGAGCGTCTGTGTCGTGGCTGTCAGCAGATCAGCCCCCATGGCCCAGGCAACGATGACCATCAGGGCGCCCGATATGGCGTAACTCAGGCCAATCATGCGGCGCCGTCCCCAGGTGTCGAACCAGCGCGCCAGAACAAGGGGACCGATCAGATTGCCGATTGCGAGCGGGAGAATGTACCAGCCAACTTCGCGCGCGGAGACGCCGTGATACTGGGTAAGAACCATGCCGTAGGTGAAGAAAACGGCGTTGTAGAGAAAGGCCTGCGATATCATCAGGACCAGCGCATAGAGCGACCGCCCGCGATAGCGCTGCACCATGATGCGGATCATCTCCATCGGGCTGAAAACCCCGGCTGGATAGATAAGCACCGTGGGCAGCTTGCTCGCCCAACCGCCCTGCGGTTCGGCACAATGCGATTCAACGTGGCTGACGATGGCATTGGCCTCCTCCACACGCCTGTGAGTGATAAGCCAGCGAGGGCTTTCCGGCACGAAGGTGCGCAACAGCAGCACAGCCACACCAAGTAGGGCGCCAAGGGCAAAGGCCACGCGCCAGGCCAGCCATACAGGGATAAGCGCGGTATTCAGCAGCCACACCGAGCCGAGTGCGCCAAAAGCCGCCCCAGCCCAGAAGGTGCCGTTGACCATGACATCCACTCGCCCCCGCAGCCGGGCTGGCACGAGCTCGTCGATGGCAGAATTGATGGCGGAATATTCCCCCCCGATACCCATGCCCGTCAGGAAACGGGCAACGGCAAAGCTGCCCAGATTCCAGGAAAAAGCCGATGCGCCAACGCCCACGACATAAAGGGCCAGAGTGAGAAAGAAGATCTGCTTTCGACCGAGCTGGTCCGTCATCCAGCCAAACAGCAACGCCCCCAGCACAGCACCCGCGACATAGGACGATGAGGCAAAACCAATCCCATCGGCGCTCAGACCGAGCGTATCGCCGCGTTCGAGCGATGGGGCCAGCGAGCCGATGATTGTGACCTCCAGCCCATCCAGAATCCAGGTAATGCCGAGGGCCACGACGATGAGCATGTGAAAACGCGACCAAGGCAACCTGTCCAGTCGGGCCGGGATATCCGTCTCGATGGGCCTGCCATGGTCCTTGACGCTGTCTGCCCGATGCGACCGGTCGGAAAATGAATGCACAGAGCGAACCCCTCACCGATTACAGAATTTTTAATCTTTGATATCGGTTCTGACGCATCGCAGCTGCAAGGGTTCGCCGGCTCACTTTAAGCTGAGCCAGCGAACGCTGATCCCTAGTCGCGCCTGAACCAGCCTTTGCGTATCGCACGACGAACCAGCAGGAGACCTATCAGGACCAGAGGAGCCCAGACCACGGCCTGAATCAGGAAGAACCAGACGTCGCCCAGTGTCTCCATGAAGATCTGTGTGCTCTCGTTCCATCTCTGCCGGACAGGTGTGGACGTTGCCCTCGCACCCTCGAAGCTGACATCGACTCTCTCGGTATCAATGCGGCGGGAGAGGCCATTCTTTTCCTTCTGTGCATCTTCAAGCGATGATTGTACTTCAGAGAGTTCCTTGGCGACCTTGATCAGGTCGTCGGTACGGCCGGCACTCTGGGCCTCAAGGGCTTCCAGCCTGTCGCGGTAGGCCGTCATCTGCGCCAGACGCCGATCCACATCAATGACGTCATTTTGCAGATCGGTCTCGCTCGTTGTCGCTGCACGCGTGACGATATTACGGCTTTCCTCGCCCGGTAGAGGCGATGAGGCGGCTTTGATAAAGGCCTCGACACGATCATGGGGCAATCGCACGGCAATGCGGGCCGAATGCTGCGATACGCCCTGCCCCAGATCCTCCGTATTCTCATTCGACGAAACGAGTTCGCATGACACCGCCACCGTGCAGGCCGAGCGCGCTGCATCCAGATGAGCACTGACAAGATGATCGGGGACAGTAAGGTCCAGCCGGTGTTCGTAGGCCATGAACGCCTGCCCGGCCCGTTGACTGACACCATGCTTGAGAAAACGCAGGTTCATTGCCGGTGCGGGGGCCATGACTGCCATGGGCGATGGAGGAGACTCCTCTTCGCGCTGCATGATGTGACGGTGTTTGCAACCAGGCAGGAGGGCGAGGGTCAGAAAGACGCCGGTTAAGGAAAAGAGCCGTATGGCTCGCTTGGAAGAACTCATATCACCTGCCATCTCTCTGCCCGGATTTGGGCAAATCGCCACCAGCAAAGCGGCCTTGTGTCAGGCTGGGAGGGAAATAGGGCGGAATTCCGCATCAGGCCGATCCATCACGCCATGATGCCTGAAAGCGGGCAGAAGTTATCCCCAGATTCAAGGAACAACTCTGCGGATCAGCCTGTGCATAAGCTGTTCACGAGCTTGGATAGAATCTGATGACAGACTTTTTGGATCGATCCACAAACTGAACGTGAATCGATCCGGATGCTGAGTAAAAGCCTAGCCGGCCTTGGATTGCAATGAAGCGATCAGCTTCGCCATGACAATCTCGGGCGTACCCGCACTATCCACAGTCACCACATTCTCGTCCGGGCCTGGCGCCTCAAGCGTGGCAAGCTGGCTGGGCAGCAGCGATGGCGGCATGAAATGGCCGATACGATGCTTCAGGCGCTCGGCAATCGTGCGCTCGCTGGTCTCGAGATAGACGAAGGTGACATTCAACCCGCTACGCAGGGTGTCGCGATACTTGCGCTTGAGGGCCGAGCAGGTCAGGACGCCCCCGGTTGCCGCATGATCACGGAGCCATTCGTGGCAGATCTTGAGCCACGGTGCGCGGTCTGAGTCGTCCAGTGGGATGCCGCTATGCATCTTGGCGACATTGGCCGGCGGGTGGAGATCATCCCCCTCCTGAAACGGCCATCCAAAATGATCGGCAAGCCCCTGTGCCACGGTTGTCTTACCGCAGCCCGATACCCCCATGACCACAAAAAGCCCGGGCGCCGCACGATCGGCGGCAGGGTTGTGCGCGGCGCTCATGACTTGAGCCTCTGCAGACCGGACCCGCCCGCCACCAGCACTTCGGTGGTGATGTCCAGAAACAGCCCATGATCAACCACACCCGTGATCGAGATGATGCGGTCAGCCAGGCCACGCGGGTTTTCGATGCGCTCGTAATCGCAATCGATGATGATGTTGTGGTTGTCGGTCATGTAGAGCGACCCGTCCTCATTACGACGCGGTGTGCAGCTCTTGGCACCCGTCTGACGCAGCAGGTTCTCGACACGCTCCCAGCCCCAGGGAATGATTTCGACGGGCACAGGCATATGGGTGCCAAGATCCGCCACAATCTTGCTCTCATCAACGATCACGATGAACTTGCGCGCCGAGACCGCCACGATCTTCTCACGCAGCAATGCACCGCCGCGCCCCTTGATGAGGAACAGCGAGCCGGTCTGAACCTCATCGGCGCCGTCAATGGCGACATCGAGATACGGATCATCGGCAAAATTGGTGATGGGGATGTTCAGGCTCTGGGCCTGGGCCGCGCTGGCCTCGGAGGTCGGAATTGCGCGTATCTTGAGCCCTTCACGACGGACGCGTTCTCCGAGCGCGTCGATCATGAACTTTGCGGTGCTGCCCGTGCCAAGACCAACGGCCATGCCATCTTCGATATAGGCGATGGCGTGGGTCGCAGCCTCACGCTTCAGCTCGGCCACACGTGCTGCGGCATCCTGTGCGCTGAGATCAGCCATTTGACAGATCTCCGGCAGCTGCCTTGTCCGTAAGGAACACGACCTCACCTTCCGACGTGATATGCGAAGACGGCAACGAGGCATCGCCCGCCCGCACACGCGCAAGCATCTCGGCCTTGCCTGCTCCTTCGATCAGGAACACGACAGCGCGGCTGGAATGGATCGCTGTGTAGGTCAGTGACACGCGGTCATGCGGTGCGTTGTCCGGTGTGCAGGCCGCCACCCACTTCTCGCGCTCCTGCAGGATAGGCTGACGCGGAAAAAGCGATGCCGTGTGACCGTCGGGACCCATGCCCAGCATGACCACATCGAACAGCGGACGCCCCGGGATGAGGTGATGGCTGCCATAAACATCCACCAGGGCGGCCTGATAAAGAGCCGCATCATGCTCCGGTGTGCCATCGGCCGGGATGGGGTGAACGTTTTCGGACGGCAGGTCGACCTGATCGATCAGGATTTCGCTCGTCATGCGGAAATTGCTGTCTTCATGGGTGAAGGGCACATGCCTGTCATCACCGAAGAAGATCTGGGTACGACGCCACGGAAACTGGGCGGCATAAGCCGGCTCAGCCATGATCTTGAACAGACGCTTAGGGGTCGAGCCACCCGAGAGCGCGACAACGAACGGGCCGTCTTTCTTTGCGAGCGCCTGATCAAGAAGCCATTGCGCCATCTTGCGGGCGACGGCCTCGCCATCTTCCAGAACCACGAGCCGGGCCGAGGTCACATCATGTCCACTCATCTGTCTCATTCCTTCTTCTAGGGCTTCCAGGGGGCCTTTCGCAGGGCCGTCGCGCCGCAATGCCGCACGACGATTCCACTTTCAGGCCCGCGCCTCAGTCCGCGCCCGGTGCACGGGGGAGAACGTAATCACGCATGGCCTGCGCCCAGCCATCTGCGTCGTTTCGCCCTGTCGTCACATGGGCATGGGCGCTGACTTCCTCGCTGGCATTTCCCATAGCGATGCCGAGCCCGGCAATGCTGAGCATCGGGATATCATTGGACATGTCCCCAATGCAGGCGACCTCACTCATGGGTATGCCAAGCCGGTCTGCCAGAGCACAGGCTGCGAAGCCCTTATTGGCATCCTTGTGCGTGATATCGAGGTAATAATCCGACGACCGGTGCACACTGGCCTGCCCCTTGAGCATGGCCCCGATCTCGATTTCCATACGCTGAAGAAGCGCAAAATTGCTACTGGCTGCCATGATCTTGCCGACACCGGACATGTAGGGCCGGAAGTCAGGAACGACAACGGGCTCGATACCGACCGATTTGCGTTCATGGGCTACGTAATAGGCGCCCGGATCGCGGATCAGCCAGTCATGGTCACGAAACAGCCAGGTGTCGATCTTGTGAACCGACAAGGTATCACAGGCCGAGACCACGCAGCTTTCGGGCAGGACGAGGTGAGAGAGAATCTCGTCATCCGGGCTGACAATCAGACCACCATTGAGCGCTCCAAACGGCGTCTTGAGCGCCAGTTCGCGGTGGTAGCGCAAAATACCCTCTGCCGAACGGGAGCTGACCAGACACAGGGCAATCCCGGCCTTAGCCAGATCCTGCGCGGCCGCGAGTGTCGACGGTGCGAGGGATTTGTCAGGGCCGATCAGCGTGCCGTCGATATCGGAGACGACAAGCCGAATTCTGGATGCCTCGGGCGGGAGAGCATCGTGAATGGCATCCAGTTCGATTGTCATAAGGTCTCCTGTCGTTTTTCCAACGATCTTAGTTGTTCAGATCAAGCCAGCGACGGCCAGAACGCGCGAGCAGCTCATCGGCTTCACGCGGGCCGTCCAGGCCGCCCGGATAGAAGCAGAGCGGGGACTTGTCAGCGATGTTCTGCGTGAAGGCAGGCTCCACAATGCGCCAGCCTTCTTCGATGGTATCGGCGCGCTGATAAAGCGTCTGGTCGCCAATCATGCAGTCATAGATCAGCGTTTCATAGCCGGTGCTCGGCCCCTCGCTGAACCAGTCGGAATAGTCGAACTTCATGCGTACGCCACCGAGGCGGACCGAAGGACCCGGCACCTTGGCCGAAAACTGCATGGTCACGCCTTCAGTCGGCTGGATATGCAGCACCATGATATTGGGGGTGAGCTTGTCCACCGGCGTATCGCGGAACAGCGCAAAGGGCGCCTGCTTGAAGTGAATGGCAATCTCGGTCTTGCGACGACGCAGACGCTTGCCTGTGCGCAGATAGAACGGCACGCCAGCCCAGCGCCAGTTATCGATGCGCAGCTTCATCGCGACATAGGTTTCTGTCTGACTGCCCATCGCGACATCGGGCTCCTCGCGATAACCGCGAAGCGCTTCAGCCTCATCACCCACGCCGAAAGAGCCGCTGACATACTGACCGCGCACGACCTGAGAGAGGTCGATGGGTTGGATGGCACTCAGCACCTTGGCCTTCTCGTCACGCACGGCCTCGGCATCGAAGGAGGTCGGGGCTTCCATGGCGACCATGGAGAGAAGCTGCATCAGATGGTTCGGCACCATGTCACGAATGGCACCCGTGCTCTCGTAGAAGCGACCGCGGCGTTCGACACCAACGGTTTCCGCTGCCGTGATCTGCACGTGATCGATGTTCTGACGGTTCCAGAGCGGCTCGAAAAAGCCGTTGGAAAAGCGCAGGGCCAGGATGTTCTGGACCGTTTCCTTGCCGAGATAATGATCGATACGATAAATCTGATTTTCGTCCAGCGAGCGCAGCAGACGGGCATTCAGTGCCTTGGCTGATTCCAGATCCGCACCGAACGGCTTTTCGATGATCACGCGGCGGGAGATTGTATCGGTCTGCTCGGCCAGCCCTGACTCACCAAGAAGATCGACGATCGGCCCGAAGAACCTTGCTGCAACTGCAAGGTAGAACACGGCAGAACGGTCACCGAGACGTTCTTTGAGGGCCTCGAAGGTCGAGAGTTCCTCGAAGGAGCCACGCAGATAGGTGATGCTCTGCGACAGTCTGTCCCACACATCCTGACGCAGCGTCGTGGCGTTGGTCCCGCGCTTGCTGACAAAGTCATCCAGCGCGCCCTTGAGCTGCTCGAGCAGCCCCTCTGTCGTCATCTCGGCCCAGTCGACCACGATGATCGAGAAATCCTCACTGAGAAGACCGGCGGAGTCCAGATTATAGATAGCAGGGACGAGAAGACGTTTGGTCAGATCGCCACCACCGCCGAAAATGACCATGGAGCCGGGAGGCGCCTGGCGAACCCCACGCGTTGTCTCGTTATTGGACAATGCCGCATGTGCTGAAGCGGAAACGTCGACCATATGCCAAACCTTTTTAGTCGATAATCGGAAAGCCGGAGTGCGAGCGGGAGCATTCGGACTCCCGCTGGCATTCAGGCAGACAGCTTAGAGAAAAAAAAAGGGCCGGGACCAGAGAAGGTCCCGGCCCGTCATGTCACTTCTTCTCGACGTGGCCGCCGAAACCAAAGCGCATGGCAGAGAGGATCTTCTCTGCGTAGTTGTTGCCCGAACGCGAACGGAAGCGCGTGAAGAGCGAGGCCGTCATGACCGGTACCGGCACCGATTCCTCGATAGCGGCTTCGATCGTCCAGCGACCTTCACCGGAATCGGCCACTTCGCCCGAGAACTCGGAGAGGGATTCGTTCTTGGCGAGTGCGTCGGCGGTCAGGTCGAGCAGCCAGGACGACACGACGCTGCCGCGACGCCAGACTTCAGCGATATCGGCCATGTTCAGGTCGAAGCGCTGGTCTTCCTGCAGGACCGGCGAATTCTTCGACTTCATGACGTCGAAGCCTTCAGCGAAAGCCTGCATCATGCCGTATTCGATGCCGTTATGGACCATCTTGACGAAGTGACCCGAGCCGGCCGGGCCGCAATGCAGATAGCCTTCCTCAGCGCGCGGATCGAGGCCTTCACGGTCGCGACCGATGGTGCGCACGACGTCGCCCTTGCCCGGTGCCAAAGCCTTCAGGATCGGGTCGATATGATCGGCCGAGTCCTTGGTGCCGCCGTACATCATGCAATAGCCACGATCGAGGCCCCAGACACCGCCCGACGTGCCGACGTCGATGTAGTGGATGCCCTTTTCCATCAGCTCATGGGCGCGACGGACATCGTCCTTATAGTAGCTGTTGCCACCATCGATCACGATGTCGTCCTTGCCGAGCAGGCCGCGCAGTTCCTGCACGCAGGCTTCGGTGATCTCACCGGCTGGCAGCATGACCCAGACGATCTTGCGCTCTGCCGAAAGCTTGCTGACCAGATCGGCCACCGAGTTCGCGGCGATCGCACGGCCCTTCTCGGCACGGTCGAACGTCTTGGTCACAACTTCAGGCGTGCGGTCGAACAGCACGACGTCATGACCATGACGGGTCAGGCGCACTGCAATGTTGCCGCCCATACGGCCAAGGCCAACAATACCGATTTGCATCTCTAAAACTCCTGCACAGTTTTCCTGTGCCCTCTAACTACCACGTCAAAAAACAATCCGCCCCGTTGGAGCGGGGCGGATTGCGTCAGTCTCAGACGGCTTTCTTGATGACCGTTGCCAGTTCGGCGAGGCCAGCTTCAAGCGGTCCCTTGATATGCACACGCAGGGCGCGACGGCCACGCTCGGACAGCACGTCGAAATCGCCGCGCGCCTGAGCTGCCTTTACCACACTGAACGTGAAGCGTTCACCCGGCACAGCGAGATCGGCATGATCATCTGCCGTGATCTGGAGGAACACACCGCTGTCAGGGCCGCCCTTATAGGCCTGGCCGGTCGAATGCAGGAAGCGCGGGCCGAATTCGGCTGCCGTTGCGACCTTGAGCTGGTCACGCAGGTTGAGGCGAACGTTCTGGATCCACTCGCGCGTCTTCAGATCACGCTCCACATAGGCGAGAACACCCACGTAGTCGCCAGCCTTCACGCGACCGAAATGCGCCTTCAGGATTGCCAGCGCATCGCCACCGCCCAATGCCTTGGCATTGGTGTCGTCAGCGAAGAACTCGAACGCACCCGAGGTTGCAAACGGCGTCTCGGCCGGAAGCTTGCCCGTCTCGTTGAAGGCGGTCGTGAGCTTCTTGGTCTCGATCTTGCTGAACTCGACATCCGGCTGGTCGAACGGATCGATTGCCAGCACTGAGCCTGCAACAGCAGTGGCATATTCCCAATGGAAGAATGCTTGGGCGATATCGAGCTTGTCAGCCAGATCGATCGTCACAACCGGCTCACCAGCGGCAACGAGAGCAGCAATGGCCTTCTCCTGGTTCGGGCAAGGCGCATCGGTCAGGCGCAGATAGGCAAAAACGCGATCCTTGCCGTAAACGCCCGGCGCACCAAGGGTCTCGTCATCGATCGGGATCAGGCCAGTGCCCTTCTTGCCGGTCGACTCAGCCAGAAGCTGCTCAAGCCACGCGCCAAGGTCATAGATCGCGGGTGAAGCGATGATCGTCACCTTGTCACGACCGAACTTCGTTGCGGCCGCACCAAGGATGGCACCGAGCTGAAGCGCCGTGTTCTGCGCCGGCGGGGTGCTGGCCGAAGCGCCCTTGACGGAACGCAGAGCCGATTCGAGGAACGCGCGAACGTTCAGACCGGCGGCTGCTGCGGGGACGAGACCGAAATTGGACAGCACGGAGAACCGGCCACCAATCTGCTTCTCACCGTAGAAGATTTTCCAGAAGCCATCGCCCTTTGCCACCTGCTCCATATGCGAGCCGGGATCGGTCACGGCAACGAAATGCTTGCCGGGGGCCGAACCAAGCGCCGTTTCGGCAGCGGCGAAGAAGTAGGCCTTCAGGATGTTCGGCTCGAGCGTGCCGCCCGACTTGGACGAGACGATGAAGAGCGTGTTCTTCAGGTCGACAGCATTCTCGTACGTCTTCACCTGCTGCGGGTCCGTGCTGTCGAGCACGTGCAGCTTGGGGAAGCCTGCGATCTGGCCGAAGGTTTCCGAAATCACTTCCGGACCGAGGCTCGAACCGCCCATGCCGAGCAGCAGCACATCGCTGAAGCCCTTGGCCTTAACTTCGCTGGCGAAGGCTTCGAGCTCGGCGACATGAGCCAGACGCTCGTCGACGATATCGAGCCATTTCAGCCAGCTGGCTTCGTCACCGCCAGTCCAGACAGAGGCGTCCTTGGCCCAGAGCTTGCGGCCCTTGCCGGTCTTGCGCCAGTCTTCGAGAACCGCATCAGAGGCGGCTTTCAGATCAACCGGAAGTTCGGCCTTCTGCTCGATCAGCTTGGACCCGAGAAACGTGGCCTGCTTGTTTGCTACCGCCCCAAGCAGCTGGTCGAAAGCGTCGCAGAACGAAGCGCAGCCTTCTGTTACAAGGGTCTTGGTGACGCCATCGAGGTCGAGGCCGAGCTTGGCCTGCTGCTCGAGCACCTTGAAGGCATCTTCCACGTTTTCGGTCAGGCTGGCGCGCAGCTTGCCGTGATCACGGAAGGCATCGAAGGTTGCGGGCGGGATGGTGTTGACTGTGTCCTCACCGATCAGCTCTTCGACGTAAAGAACGTCCGAGAAGGTCTTGTCCTTGGTGCCCGTCGAGGCCCAGAGCAGACGCTGCGGCTGCGCACCTGCGGCGGCCAGCTTCTTCCAGCGCTCGGAAGCGGTCACTTCGAGATAATGCTGATAGGCAACCTTGGCGTTCGCGATGGCAACCTTGCCACGCAGAGCCTTCAGCGCCTCGGCATCCTTGTCGCCTTCCTTCACGCGACGGTCGATGGCACCATCGATCTTGCCGTCGATGCGCGACACGAAGAACGACGCCACGCTGGCGATCTTGCTGATATCCTTGCCCGCGGCATGACGGATCTCAAGGCCCTTGATGTAGGCTTCGAGAACATTCTTGTAGGCTTCGAGCGAGAAAAGAAGCGTGACGTTGACGCTGATGCCTTCCGAAGTGACTTCCTGGAATGCCGGAACACCTTCAGGCGTGCCCGGAATCTTGATCATCAGGTTTTCTTCGCTCACGGCAACCCACAGACGGCGAGCTTCGTCAGCCGTGGCCTTGGTGTCGAAAGCGAGATAAGGCGAAACCTCAAGGCTCACATAACCATCGAGGCCCTTGGTCTGCACGAATACCGGGTGCATGACCTTGGCGGTTGCCTTGATGTCGG
>NZ_AYXS01000012.1:286495-295572 GCF_000505765.1 Asaia sp. SF2.1
CTGAGCGTCGTAATCCGTGCCATACCCCATGGCCTTCTCGAAGATGGCCGGGTTGGAAGTGACGCCACGCAGGCCGTCTTCGTCCACCAGCTTCTGCAGGCTGCCATCGGCAGTGTAGGATCTCTGGATGAAGTCCAGCCAGGGTGACTGGCCAAATTTGGAAAGGTCACGCAGCGGGTTCCCGCTCGTGGCGGCACCCTGCTTCTGTTCGACGTCCATGACGTACTCCTGTCTGTCCACCTGACGGGCTCCCTGTGGACACCCGTCTCAGCTCAGGTCGGCCTTCCGACCCTGACCTCAAATTGAGGGGGCCAAAGCACGCTAGGGCCCCGAAAGGCCCGACCGCCGAGGAAGCGGTCAGGCCCCGGTAGTCGTCTTACTTGCGGGCAGCCTGCTCGCGGGCCGCGTCGTAAACCTTCTCCGGCGTGAAGCCGAACTTGGTGAGAAGGCTCTTGAGCGGTGCCGAGGCGCCGAAACTGTTCATCGCGATGATCGAACCGCCGATGCCGGTGTAACGATCCCACCCGAAAGCGGCAGCCTGTTCAACGGCCACACGTCCCTTGACGTCCGGCGGCAGCACGCTGTCCTTGTAGGCCTGATCCTGCTCCTCGAAGAGGTCGAAGGACGGGAAGGAAACAACGCGGGCCTTGATGCCTTCGGCCGTCAGCTTCTCATAGGCGTCAACCACCAGCGAGACTTCCGAACCAGAAGCCATCAGGATCACATCCGGCTTGCCTTCACAGCTTGCCAGGACATAGGCGCCCTTCGCTACACCAGCAGCGGAAGCATACTTGCTGCGATCCAGCGTCGGCAGGTTCTGGCGGCTCAGAACGAGCACGGCAGGCTTGTGCGTCTGCGGGATCAGGGTGCGCCAGGCTTCAGACACTTCGTTGGCGTCGCCGGGACGAATGGTCATGATACCGGGTGTGGCGCGCAGCTGGGCCAGCTGCTCGATCGGCTGATGTGTCGGACCGTCTTCACCAACACCGATGGAGTCATGGGTGAAGATGTAGATGACCGGCAGCTCCATGAGAGCCGACAGACGGATCGGGGCCTTCATGTAATCCGAGAAGATCAGGAAGCCCGAACCGTAGGTGCGCAGGCCAGCCAGCGCCATACCGTTGCAGATCGACCCCATGGCGTGTTCGCGAATGCCGAAATGGACATTGCGGCCGCCATAAGTACCACCCCACTGCGGCGGCTGGAACGAACCAGCGCCCTCGAAGGTCAGGTTCGTCTTGGTCGAGGGCGAAAGGTCAGCCGAACCACCGATCATCCAGGGGATGTTCTTGGCGACGGCGTTGATCAGCTTGCCCGAGCTGGCGCGCGAGGCAACGCCCTTGGCGTCGGCTTCCCAAACCGGAATATCCTTGTCCCAGCCTTCCGGCAGGCGACGCTCGAAGATCGCGCGCAGCTCGGCGGCTTCCTTCGGATATTCGCTGGTGTAGCGATCGAACAGCGCATGCCATTCCGCACGAGCCTTGGCACCGCGCTTGCCGAGGCCTTCCTGGAAGTGCTCCAGAACGCCTTCCGGCACATGGAAAGCATCGGTCCAGGGCCAGTGATAGGCCTTCTTCGCACCGGCGATTTCTTCTTCGCCAAGCGGCTCGCCATGGGCAGAGGCCGTACCGGCCTTCTTGGGCGCACCGAAACCGATCACCGTGTGCATCACGATGAGGCTCGGACGATCCTTGACCGAACGGGCTTCCTCAAGGGCTTTGCTGACAGCGGCGATGTCATTGACATCGTTGACCGTCACCACGTGCCACTTATAGGCGCGGAAACGCTCAGCCACGTTTTCCGTGAAGGCGAGATCGGTCGAACCTTCGATAGAAATCTGGTTGGAGTCATACAGCCAGATCAGGTTGCCCAGACCCAGGTGACCCGCCATCGAAGCCGCTTCGGACGAAACGCCTTCCATCATGTCGCCGTCACCACAGAACACGTAGGTGTGGTAGTCGAACAGATCGAAGCCGGGGCGGTTGTAATGGGCAGCGAGATACTTCTCGGCCATTGCCATACCGACGGAGTTGCCACAGCCCTGACCCAGCGGGCCGGTGGTGGTCTCAACGCCGGAGGTGTGGCGGAATTCCGGATGACCAGGGGTCTTGGAATTCAGCTGACGGAACTGCTTGAGATCTTCGAGGGTCAGCGACGGGCTGTCTAGAACCTTGTCCTTCACCACATCGCGGATGCCGGTCAGGTAGATCGTCGAATACAGCAGCATCGACGCGTGACCGACGGACAGCACGAAACGGTCGCGGCCAGGCCACAGCGGATCGGCCGGATCGTATTTCAGGTCATTCTGCCAGAGGGTGTACATGACAGGAGCCAGCGCCATGGCCGTTCCCGGATGGCCTGAGTCGGCCTTTTCCACACCATCCATCGACAGGGTGCGGATGGTGTTGATGCTCAGCTGCGCGATGTCAGAGACACTGGCGCCGGCCGCTCCACCGGTTTCCGCGCCGAACGCGGACGGGTTGCTACAAGAACGCATCAAAAATCGACCTCCGAATTAACTCTCTGCGATGGAAAACCATCAGCCGGACAGACACCAATGTTCAAGACCGGTTTGCTGTCCGAGACAACCCCATCGGGGATCCTTTTCGTATCGGCGACCATGCAGAGTCAGCGACCACCCTCACCTTGCACGGCGCACCTTGGGGAGGCGGTTTCCAAACACCCTGACCATACGCCCTGGTCAGCGCGATGTTCCGCTGGACTGCACATATTGCCTCAAATTCCCGACAGCATTGAAACCAGACTGAAGCCTACCGGCCAGGCAATACATTGCGTTGCGCATAAAACGCCCATTGCCCACATTGTGCTAGAGCCAAAACCATCACGACTGCTCGACTACACGAAAATTTGCAGCATTTGCCGCGACGCGGTCGCAACCGGGGCCGCGCAACGATGGATGAAGTTGCTGTAAACCAGCCTCTTATCGCTTTTCCCCGCCCGACGGCCCATCCACGGCGTGTCGGTGATCCGCCGGGGTTGTCACACGATCTTCACGATAAGCGATGAAATCGAGACGGGGCGGCTCGTGAACCTGACGCCCGTATGTTTCACTTTCCTCGCAGAGGGCGCTGCTGGCCGGGCCGCCGTGAAACCCATAGGTCCTACACAGGTCGTTCTGCGCTGAGGCGACCGGGTAGTAGGCGCTTTGAGGGACTGCCCCGGCTTGCCTCTCGCGCCGCCAGCCCCTCCAACATTTCGCCCCGACGCGCACTTGGTTGGAGAGCTTCCCATCATCCACTTCCCGCGAACGCGAATTCCAGCCAGACCACCGTCTTGTGACGATCAACACGCATAGCGCCGGGAAGGTGCCTCCCCACTCACGCGTTTACGGGTCGGGTGCATCATCATGACAAAGGAATAATAAGGCGTTGCGATCCTCGCTCCCGTGATCGCGCCCCCTTTGGGCGCACCCCGCGTCAGTAGGGACATGCATCGAGGTGTTCATCTACCCCCTCCCCTTGTACGCCCGGCCGCGACCGGCATGCATACCGCCTGTTTTCGGCCCTGGAACAACAATAGTGAACGGCTCGGGGCGCGTTATCTCGCGCTTTCTGGCATTGGCACCTATGACTCGTGAGACGCTCCGCGCGATCTCCAGAGAGCTCACGAGCAGACAACAACCATCAGCAATCGAGCGACGGCACGACATAAGCGAGCCCACCATTTGCAACGGTCCATCTGATGGATAGCAACCCTTAGCCCCCTGCCCCAGCGGCCCACCTACACAGGCTCGCCGCATCGCCCGACCTCCTTGCAAGACATGCTTCGCGCGCAGCATCAAAGGACAAGTCACCATAGGGCACGAGCCATCTAAATCTACCGGGCTTCTTTCGGATCGACCGGGGCTCGGCTATGATTTCTCTCTGCGATCCCCGTGACCGCGCCAGTTCAGGAATGAGAGTCTCCACCCCACGATGACCGAGATGATGCCGGCAGGCAGTTTTTCGCTAGAACAGATCACCGCGCTTTTCATCGATGCCGCCCGCGTGGACGACACCGACATGCTGACGCAATTTCTCGATGCAGGCATGGCAGTCGATGCACAGGACAGCCGCGGCTACACGGCTTTGATCGTAGCGGCCTATAATGGCGTCCTGCCCGCGACGGCGCTGCTTCTCGAACGCGGCGCCAATCCCGACATGCAGGATGCAAAAGGTGCGACAGCCCTGTCGGGGGTCGCCTTCAAGGGGCATCTTGCCGTGGCCGAACTGCTCGTCAGCGCAGACGCCAGTCTCGATATACCCAGCCATCTGGGCCGCACGCCGCTCATGTTTGCCGTCATGTTCGGACGTCAGGATATGGTGCGGTTTCTGCTCTCGAAGGGCGCCAATCCTGCCCATCGTGATGCAGAAGGCCTGTCCGTGCTCGACATCGCGGAATCGCATGGCCAGAGCCATCTTTTCACCTCAAGCGAAGCGGATTTCTCATGAGCCGGTTCTGGAACCCGCTGGTTGCGGATCTGCACCCCTATATCCCGGGCGAGCAGCCGCATTTCACTGATATCCTCAAGCTCAACACCAACGAGCTTCCCTATGGACCGAGCCCGGCCGCGCTGAGCGTCATGCAGGAAGGCTGCAACGATAGCCTGCGGCTCTATCCGGACCCCACGGCCCGTGATCTGCGCCAGACCATCGCGTCGGTCTATGACACGGTGCCGGAGCGCGTTTTTGTCGGTAACGGGTCTGACGAAGTGCTGGCCCATGCCTTTCGGGCGCTGATCGCACCGGAAGCGCCCATGCTCTTTGCCGATGTGAGCTACGGGTTCTATCCCGTCTATTGCGGTCTGTTCGGTCAACCCTATCAGGAAATACCGCTCAACGAACGCTTCGAGATCGACATCGAGGATTATGCCATCCCGTGCGGCGGCATCGCGATTGCCAATCCTAACGCCAATACCGGGCACGCCCTGTCACTCGGGGCGATCTCGCACCTTGCAACGCTGCAGCCTGACCGCACCATCATCATCGACGAAGCCTATGTCGATTTTGGCGCCGAGTCCGCTGTGTCCCTCACCCGGGAGCATGACAATCTGCTGGTTGTGCAAACCCTTTCGAAGTCGCGTGCTCTCGCGGGGCTGCGGGTTGGTTACGCCATAGGCCACCCGGACCTGATTGAGGGACTGATCCGGGTCAAGGACAGTTTCAACTCCTATCCGCTCAGCCGCCTCGCCCAGGCCGGGGCCTCTGCCGCCATTGCCGATACGGCCTGGCTGACCTCGACCACCGGGCGGGTTATGGCGAGCCGCGACAGGTTTGTGCAGGTCATGAGCGGGTTGGGCTTTGACATTCTGCCCTCCTGTGCCAATTTCGTTCTGGTGCACCATCCCGCGCACAAGGCTGGCGATCTGCTGGCCGGGCTTCGGGAGCGCCACATCATCGTCCGGCAGCTGAGTGCCCCTCGCATACGCGACTGGCTTCGCATCACGATCGGCACGGATGATGAGATGAGCCGCCTGATCGAGGCGCTTGCTTCAATGGGTCTGACCGCGCGCTGAGTGTCAGCGCAGTCACCCTTCTGACCTTCACATGACGGGGCTGGCCCGGCGCGATGAGTCGTCGGTCTGGTTCCATGCCGAAAAACGAGTCCCGGGCTGACCGGGCAGATAAAGAGATTTCACGATGCGTTCGTACACAGGACAGCTCTCAGACAACCAACCCATCCGGCGCAACCTGGCCGAGAAGCAGAAGCAGCTGCGTGACCTCAAGGAAACGCTCGCCACAATGAAGCCGCATACATCGCCTTCGCTGAAGGAAAGTGTGCAACGTCGTATCCGCGAACTCGAGGTCGAGATCCGTACCGCGCCACGCAATGACAAACCCGCAACGCAGGACAAGGCACAGCGCAACGAGCGTCAACGCCGTGCGCCGCGCCGCGCCCATCATGCCGAGACATTTGGCGAGTAATCTCGTTCGATCAGGCGCCCCTCACCCGAGGTGAGCAGGGCACCGACCCGAAGTCGAACAAAGGCTTGCCCCGCAGGAGAAACGTGATGTCTGAAGCCACCCTCTCATTCACCGAGCGTCTCGACAGACTCGGTGAAGTTGCCGTTCGCATCGGGCTGAATCTCCAGCCCGGCCAGGAGCTGGTGATTTCCGCGCCGCTGGAGGCCGTCTCGCTGGTGCGCCGCATCACCGAGCACGCCTATCGCGCCGGCGCGAGTCTCGTCACAACGCAATATGCCGATGATGAGGCAACGTTGGCACGCTATCGCTTTGCCTCCGATGAGAGCCTCGACAAGAGCGCCCAGTGGATGGCGGATGGCATTGCACGGGCTTATCGGGAAGGTGCTGCGCGCCTAGCCATTACCGGCAGTAATCCGACCCTGCTCAACGGGCAGGATCCGGCCCGCGTGTCACGCGCAAGCCGCTCTGCATCGCGTGCCAGCCGTGAGGCCATGGAGATCATCACGCGCTTTGATACCAACTGGACGATTGTTGCCTATGCAACAGCCAGCTGGGCTGCGCAGGTCTTTCCCGATCTGCCGACGCAGGAAGCGCAGGACCGACTCTGGAACGCCATATTTGCCTCGTCCCGACTGGATGCGGCTGATCCTGTCATTGCCTGGAAACAGCATAATGCAACCCTGCATGCCAAGGCGGCGATGCTGAATGAGCGCCGCTTTCATGCCCTACACTTCACCGGCCCCGGCACGGATCTGACTGTAGGCCTTGCAGATGGCCACGCCTGGGCGGGCGGTGCCGAGCGCACGACAAACGGGATTGAGTGCAACCCGAACATACCGACCGAAGAGGTCTTTACGACTCCTCACAGCCATCGGGTGATCGGACACGTTTCAAGCACCAAGCCGCTCTTTCATCAGGGCACGCTGATCGACGAAATCCGCGTGACCTTTGCTGAGGGGCGTATCATCGAGGCCCATGCTGGCAAGGGAGAAGATGCGCTGCGCCGGATTCTGGAAACAGATGAAGGCGCCGCCCGCCTTGGCGAAGTGGCTCTGGTGCCCCATGCCTCGCCCATCTCGGACACCGGCATCCTGTTCCGCAACACGCTGTTCGATGAAAATGCCTCGAGCCATATTGCGCTTGGCCAGGCCTACACCAAATGCCTGTTCGACACCGAAGGGGCCTCGGCTGAAATGCTCGCTGCCCGCGGTGCCAATACAAGCATGATCCATATCGACTGGATGATCGGCTCGGACAAGATCGACCTTGATGGTCTGGCTGAGGATGGCACTGCGACACCGCTGATGCGCAAGGGGGCGTGGGTATGATGAAAATGCACCTGACAAAACTCGCTGCGTTAGGCTTTGCGCTTGCCGTCTCACCTTCTCTGGTTGCAACAAACGCCTTGGCGCAGAACGCGCCCGCTGGTGCGCAAAGCCAGCAGAGCATCCCGCCCGAAATGAGGCAGGATATCGAGGCAGGGCTGGGTTATCCCCTGCCTGCCGACTTCATGCCGCGTGCAGCCCAGACCGTGCAGGCGCTTCAGGCGGCCAATATCCGACCGCCCAACTCCACCCAAATGTCGCTGCGGGCGACAATCGCCCAGATGCAAGCCATCCCGGGTCTGCCTGCCATCCTGAGCGCACACGGCTTCACGCCAGAGACGTTCGTGATGGGTATGACCGCCTTCGGGATGACAGTTGCTGCGACAAATGGTCAGCCTCTGCCCGCTGGTCTGCCTGCACCGAACCCAGCCAATGTTGCCCTCTTTCACGCCCATCCGGATCAGGTGACTGCACTGATGCAGGCTATGGGAACACCACCGGGGCAGATGCAGGGTCAGGATAACTGAACCGGGTATCCTGAAGGTCACGTCCGGGCCACGTCAGGCCCGGATATCCTTGAAGCAGAAAGTAGCAGACATGAAGGAATTTGCCCTCGACCCGGCAACCCTGCCCGAGGCCGATATCCTCGGCCTGGCGCAAACGGGACAGCTTTTACGGGCGGAGCGTCAGACATCTGAGAATGGTATTCCGGCGTTCATCTCCCGCGAAGACTGGGATCGCACTCAGGCGCGTTTTGGTGCGTGTGGCAGGGACAGCGGCGACCTTCTTACCGCCCTCGAGAAGGCCGTGCAGCGCCTTATGGGTCATGCCGCCGAAACCCTTGCAACGCGTGAAGCCGGTGTGGTCAGCGCCATCCTCAGCGCCCGTACCGACCTGTTCGACGATGGTGGATCGACCTATCTCTCTTTCCTCCGCGACGCCACCCACCCAGTTGCATGCGTCATCATTGGCAGTCGCCCGTGGCTCACGACTGAGGGGGCCTGAAAACGCACTGCCTCAGCATCATCGGATCGCGTTAGCGACACCCCGAGACGTTCAGCCTCTAGACTTAGGCCCAACCGGCCTGCATGGCGCTTATGCTTTGGGGGCATCGCTCAAAGCTTCAGCCTCTCCCTGCCCCGCCCCCTCAGTCGTGCTTCCTGTTTGCGAGCGTTTGATAGCGGCTCGCGCCTGTATGAATGCCTGATACGCCACGGCAACATCGATGGCGACCTCGCGCTCCGCGAGTCTCGCCCGTTCAATCGACGCACGGGCTTCCGGAAGCCAGTTGACGAACCCTTCAACGGCGCTGTCCTCATCGTTAGAAGCTAGCACATTGCGCTCGGCGCTGACGATTTCGGCCTCGGCATTACGCCTGGCGCGCCGCACGCCGGTTTCCCGTCGCAGGACCGCAGTCAGGGCCTGCGCCCGATCCATCATCTCATGCCATCTTTGCAGCCGGGTGCTCTTCCTGATTCGCACGGCACTCACTTCTCATTACCGGCCCGTCGACGCGCGTGACTTGCCAAAATACATGACGAAATCATCAACATCGCCATCGTTGAGCAGCCCAGGTTAGTTAATTTCACGATCAAAGGCACATGCCGTTGGAGTGATCAATGAAGAATAGGCGCTTGAAAATACAACCTGAGCGCGCATCCCTTGTGTTGCGGCGCCCTCTACAAGACGAGCTCAGGTCGAGGCTCGTTAACGGCCGTTAAATACTCTATATGTTAGTGTAATCGAAACTATAAAATACACCGAAAAACCTTAGATACAGCTTCGATTTGCCCGAGGATTCGAACGCCTGTTTCAGAGAAATTGTAAG
>NZ_AYXS01000012.1:295639-295810 GCF_000505765.1 Asaia sp. SF2.1
ATTAATCCGTTAAAGACTCGTTACCTACACCAAGAAATGTTTTGCCGTTAAACAAGTATTTTTCTTGCCGGCAGCAACCTTAGGTAGTAACTACGACTCATCAACCCTGGAGATTGATGAGATGCGCCTCCTTCTTGTGGAAAGCGACCAAGCTACAGCTCAAGCGCTGAT
>NZ_AYXS01000012.1:295883-297064 GCF_000505765.1 Asaia sp. SF2.1
CAAAACACTCAAACAGGGCGGTATTACTGTTGATCATGCCCAGACCGGGCATGAAGCAATCGATATGCTGCGCCATTATGATTATGATCTTGCCCTTACAGAACTGACACTCGAAGATCTGGAAGGATATGAAGTCATCCGACGGGTCCGCAAAACCCAGATCCAGACCCCGATTATTGTCCTGAGCGGAATGACGCGCCCCCAGGCCAAGATCAAGGCACTCCATGCCGGAGCCGATGACTACATCACCAAGCCGTTCGATACTGACGAATTGCTGGCACGACTTCAGGCTGTACTACGCCGGTCAAGAGGGTTCAGCACAACAGTCATGACGGTAGGACCGCTTTCGCTCGACCTCAACGCAAAGAGTGCCTCGGTCAATGGCAATCCTGTACAGTTGACCGGCAAGGAATACGCCATACTGGAGCTATTAGTGCTACGGCGTGGGAATGTTTTGACGAAGGACGCCTTCCTCAACCACCTTTATGGTGGCATCGACGAGCCGGAAATGAAGATCATCGACGTGTTCATCTGCAAGCTACGGCGCAAATTGCAGCAATTTGGCGCGGGCCAGATGATTGGCACAGTCTGGGGTCGGGGTTACGTTCTTCGTGACGAAAACAAGCCTGTCTCTGTGGTCCCGGTTACGGAGCCATCCCAGCATTCTCTTGGAGCGCTACAGCCCGCGCTCTGACGAAGGAAGATGGTTCATCGGGCGGGCAGTTCCCTTTCCATAGGAGGGTGCCTGCAAGATGGCCTGCCGGACATAATGACGCGCCCGCGTCACCGCCGCCGGAGCATCCAGCCCCTGCGCAAGACCGGTAGCGATCGCGCTGGCTAGAGTGCACCCTGTGCCGTGAGTGTGAAGCGTCTCGATCCGTCCATCGGTGTATAAGCGTGTGGTCTCCCGGTTAACGAGGATATCCGTCAAATGCGGCCCGGGTAAATGGCCACCCTTCGCCAGAACCCACTCGATCCCCTGCGACCGGGCCAGACCCCGAGCAGCCTCCAGCATGTCATCCTCAGACGAGATGGCAGTACCATGGAGCACCTCAAGTTCCGGCAAATTCGGCGTGAGCATGAAACAGCGCTTATAGAGTTGCGCCAAAGCGACCTCACCATCCGGTGTTATCAGTTTCGCACCGCTCGTAGCGATCATCACCGGGTCAATCACACAGGGG
>NZ_AYXS01000012.1:297127-297311 GCF_000505765.1 Asaia sp. SF2.1
ATGGAGGAGTGTTGCGCCAGCACCTGGCCCACAGCCTCCATGATGCCCGCATTGCCGAGCATCCCGAGCTTGATGACGTCAGCGCCGATATCCTCAAGCACCATCGTCATCTGCTCTGCCACCATATCGGGCGCCATATACTCGATCCGGCTCACGCCTGACGTATTTTGCGCGGTCACGGCGG
>NZ_AYXS01000012.1:297402-299106 GCF_000505765.1 Asaia sp. SF2.1
TCAGGGCCGTCATAGCAAAGCCGCCCAGTGCGGTCACCGTCTTGATATCGGCTTGTATCCCAGCGCCTCCACCGGAATCGCTGCCTGCTACAATGAGGACCCGGCCTTGCATCAGGCAGCGACGGCTCGCTGAACGGCATCACAGATCGAAGCGACAATTTCCTCGACAAGAGCGGGGTCTTCGGCCTCGGCCATGACACGGATGAGCGGCTCCGTTCCACTCTTGCGCAGTACCAGACGACCAGTGCTTCCAAGACGCGTCTCCGCCGCCTTCCTCGCCTGTGCCAGCATTTCGGTCGAAAGCGGATCGCCTCCCTGATAACGCACATTGCGCAGCAACTGGGGATACGGCTCGAATACACGTAGGATCTCGCTGGCTGGCCTCCCTTCCTCGACCAGCACCGCAAGGACCTGCAACGCGGCAATCAGTCCGTCACCGGTGGTTGCGAAATCGGACAGGATCATATGGCCTGACTGCTCGCCACCAAGCTTGATCCCCTGCTCGCGCATCTTCTCAACCACGTAGCGATCACCCACCGCAGTGCGGTGTAGGGTGATCCCATGCTCGGCGAGTTTCTTTTCAAGACCGAGATTGGACATTATCGTTGCGACAGCGTCATTGCTGCCGAGACGCTCGTTCTTCTGGAGAAACAACACGATCAGACCAAGGATCTGATCCCCATCCACAATCTGGCCTTTCTCGTCGACGATGATCAGACGGTCGGCATCTCCATCGAGCGCAATCCCGAGATGGGCACCATGCTCCAGCACAGCACGCTGCAAGGTCTCCGGGTGGGTTGATCCGCAAGCCGCGTTGATATTCACCCCATTGGGCTCGCACCCGATCTTGATGACTTCGGCACCCAGCTCCCATAGGGCTGCCGGGGCTACGCGATAGGCCGCTCCATTGGCGCAGTCGAGCACGATACGCAGGCCATCGAGTCGTGATCCTTTGGGAAAGGCTGCCTTGGCCGACTCGATATAGCGCCCGGCTGCATCGTTGAGACGCGACGCGCGGCCCACTTCTTCAGGAGAGGCCATCTGATTCGTCAGATCCTGGGCCATCATGGACTCGATCTCTGCCTCAACTTCGTCAGAGAGCTTGAAGCCATCAGGACCGAACAGCTTGATCCCATTATCGCCGAACGGGTTGTGGGAGGCCGAAATCATGACCCCCAGATCGGCGCGCAAGGAGCGTGCGAGCATCGCAATGGCCGGTGTGGGCAGAGGCCCAACAAGGATGACGTCCATACCAGCCGACAGGAAGCCTGATACGAGGGCGCTTTCAATCATGTATCCCGAGAGGCGAGTATCCTTGCCAAGTACAACGCTATGACGATGGGCACCACGACGGAAATAGAGACCTGCTGCCTGCCCAAGGCGAAGGGCAACGTCCACGGTCATGGGAAAAGTATTGGCCTTGCCCCGGATACCGTCAGTGCCAAACAGCTTGCGGCCTGTACTGGATTGCTTGCTCATGATCGCCCTTCCTGTCGCTTGCTTCTGCGCGAGACATGAGGTTCTTCAAGCACACCGCGCCATACGAAAAAAGGGGGCTTGCGCCCCCTCTCCTCAATAGTAGCGAGCCTCAGCCTGGTTGCGGCGACGGATCCAGTGCTTCTGTTGACCCTCCCGTCTTGGCCTTGACCGTGGGCACCGATGACCGGCGGTTTTCAGGAGTCGAATCGTCTACCTCAAGACGGG
>NZ_AYXS01000012.1:299181-300380 GCF_000505765.1 Asaia sp. SF2.1
TGCCTTGGCGACCCGGTGCAGCGCGTCGATATGCTCCAGCAAGAGCGCGTGAGCCTGACGATACGCCGTATCGATCAAAACCCGGATCTCGCGATCGATTTCCATCGCGGTCTGCTCGGACACGTTCTTGTTCTGCGTCACGGAGTGTCCCAGGAATACCTCCTGACCATTATCACCGTAAGCGACCATGCCGAGCTTCTCGCTCATGCCCCACTCAGTGACCATGCGGCGCGCGTAATTCGTCGCCATCTTGATGTCACCAGAGGCACCGGTCTCGACATTTTCGGCGCCGAAGATGATCTCTTCAGCAGCACGGCCACCCATGGCCAGCACGAGCTGCGCCTTGAGCTGGGTCCGGCTCATGTTAAGACGATCACCTTCCGGGAGGATCTGAACCATGCCAAGCGCACGGCCACGTGGAATGATGGTCGCCTTGTGTATAGGATCGGAACCGGCAGTCAGCAGGGCACAGATGGCATGGCCACCTTCATGGTACGCTGTCTTCTTCTTCTCGTCCTCGGTCATGGCCAGTGAGCGACGTTCGGCGCCCATCAGAACCTTGTCCTTGGCATTGTCGAATTCGAGCATTGCCACGGTGCGCTTGCCCAGACGGGCAGCGAGCAGAGCGGCCTCGTTGACCAGATTGGCAAGGTCGGCACCGGAGAATCCCGGCGTACCACGGGCGATCACCTTGGGATCAACATCCGACGCCAGCGGTACCTTGCGCATATGGACGCGCAGGATCTTCTCACGCCCTGCAACATCCGGGTTCGGCACCACAACCTGACGATCGAAACGACCGGGGCGGAGCAAGGCAGGGTCGAGCACGTCAGGACGGTTTGTCGCCGCGATGAGGATAACGCCCTCATTGCTCTCAAACCCGTCCATCTCCACCAACATCTGGTTGAGGGTCTGTTCGCGTTCGTCATTGCCGCCACCCAGACCTGCGCCGCGATGACGGCCAACCGCATCGATTTCGTCAATGAAGATGATGCACGGCGCCGATTTCTTCCCCTGCTCGAACATGTCGCGGACACGGGAAGCGCCGACACCCACGAACATCTCGACGAAGTCCGAACCGGAGATCGTGAAGAACGGTACATTGGCTTCACCCGCGATAGCACGCGCGAGCAGGGTCTTACCTGTGCCCGGAGGGCCAACAAGCAGCGCGCCTTTAGGAATCTTACCGCCCAGGCGGG
>NZ_AYXS01000012.1:300458-304196 GCF_000505765.1 Asaia sp. SF2.1
GCCGGCCACATCGTCAAATGTGACGCGTCCCTGCTTCTCGGTCAGAAGGCGGGCACGCGACTTTCCGAAGCCCATGGCTCGGCCACTACCCGACTGCATCTGCCGGAAGAACAGGATACCGATACCCAGGAGGAAGATCATCGGCAGCCAACTCGTGACCGCACGCAGGATGGGGCTGCCATCTGCGTCAAGCGGCTTGGCCACAACCTCCACGCCCTTACCCGTCATCCGTGGCACGAGGCCAGGGTCAACCGGTGCATAGGTCTCGAAAGACGTACCGTCCTTCAAAGTGCCTGTGATGTTCTGGTTCTGCACAACGACAGAGCGCACCTTGCCTTCATCGATATCGGTTACGAAATCAGAATAGGCGAGTTGCTGCGCCGCGTGCTGGCTTCCCGTGGGCTGAAACGCCAGGAAGAGCAACAACGCCAGAACGATGATGATCACCCAGAGTGCCAGATTGCGGCCAAAATTGTTCATCACGGTCTCTATTGTTTCCAAATAACAGGTGCCAGGCCATGCGGCCGGCGTGCCCCCAGAGGAGAGACGTCGGCGTCGGTAGCCCCGTCTGCTGCCCTGAACCGACAACAGCGCTGATCTTTTTCATAACATAAGCATTTGGGGGGACGTTCCCACCCCCCGACGATCAAGTTTTCACGGTTTCCCGGTAATCTGGCCATCTTGACCGGTCACTCAGGCTCACGGCAGGCTCGAACGCGACTTCGAAGCCGGGCCAGTCCTGTGAAATGCCCTCACCCAGCGTCGGTACACCCACGACGCTGCCGCCTCGCCATAAGGCTGGAAGGGCGGCCAGTACTCGAGAGGGCAATGGATGGTGACGATAGCGGCGTGATTCCGGCCCCAGGGCGCCAATGCTCAGCCCAGGCTGCAGCGGCGCACCCCGCACCTTGAAACGCCGGTCCCACCAGAGCCCCTGATACAAGGCTGACTGCCCACGGATCGCTGCTGCCTCGCGTGCCAGGATCCACCCCTGGCCATACCGCCCTGCCTTGAGCAGGATACCCCCTGAGAGCGTCATCGCACGCGGCGACGCGATCAATCCGGCGAGATCCGATGGAGAGGGAGGATAAGCCGCGCCGGATATCATCTGCCAGAGCTGCCCCAGGAGGGCCGGGTCATCGGGCAAAGTTGTCATGACGGCATATCCGGCAGGATCAAGGCGGATCGAGGCGAGCCAATGTGCAACGGTCTCCGATCGTCTGTTACGTAGTGCTCCGTAAATGCTTGCCTCAACCAGCGTATCGCACCGCGCTGAGGCGTCCATATCCTGCCGTATACGGACACGCTCGAAGCATCGTTTCTGGTTACTGGGGTCTTCCACCCATTCTATATCCTGCGCCTGCAGTGTGGCACGAAGCCGCTCCGGCGCAATTGACAGCAGAGGGCGAAGATAGCGCAGATGCGGCGTCTCACGACTGAGCGCCATGGAAGCAAGGCCATAGGGTGTACTTCCATGCGCCTTGCGCATGATGAAGGTCTCCGCCTGATCGCCGGCATGATGCCCCAATGCAAGATCGAGAATACCATGGGCGGCGCAGGCCTCGGCGAGGATCTGATAACGGGCCGCCCTCGCGGTCTCCTGCAATCGTCGCGTGCCATCGAGCGCCTGAATGCACAGAACGCTCACGGGGATATCGAGCGCCTCAAGTCTGGACGCTGTCAGCGCAGCCTCGGCTGCGGAGTCTTGCCGCAAGCCATGATCGACAACAAATGCCCTGACGGCACGTCGCCAGCGTCGCAGCAACCAGGCAAGACAGAGACTATCTGCCCCCCCCGAAACTGCGACACCGAGTGGAAAGCGGGGCTCATCAGATGGAAAAGCCCCGAAGCCCTGCATGAGGGCCGCAAACTCCCCTGCTGCGATGGGCCATGCACCCGGCTGGGATGGCCGGTCCACAGTTTCAGCTGTAGGCATCAGCCCGTTCAGTGGCAGTTGGCACGGCCCTTGAAGCTTGTGACGGCAGCCTTCACGCGCGGTGTGGGCGAAGGAAACTCGGAATCGAGCTTCTGCAGGGCCTGACAGGCCGAGTTCTTGTCGCCCATTGCCAGCATGGAGGCGGAGACGCCAAGCAGGGCTTCCTGCGCGCGCGTGGACTTGGGGGAGCGATTATAAGCGTCGTAATAGGCAACAGCGGAATCGCGATACTGCTTCTGCCCCGCGAGAGACTGGGCGAGCAGGAATTGGGATTCGAGCTTCCCATTGGCCGTCTTGGCCAGTTTCAGCGCCTGCTCGGCATTGCTCTGTGCCGTGGCATAGTCACGGCTCTTCAGGGCAGCCTGACCGGATTTGAGCAGATCCAGCGCGGTCGCCGGTTTATCTGCGGGCGCTGCGGGTGGCGCACTGGAAGTGGCTGGCGCAGTCATGGCACCGGCACCGACACTGGACGCAGCGCCTGCCGCAGCGCCACCGGCTCCATTCTGGGCGGCGAACTGCATATCGCCAATCTGCTTGGTCAGCGTCGCATTCTGCGTCTGGACCTGATTGGTCAGCTGATCGAGCTCTCCGCGCATCTCCCGGTTCTCGTTCTCGAGCGTCGAGACACGCTGCAGAAGCTGGGAAACGAGATCGCCGTTGCCTGAACTGACGGCAGGGGCAGCATTGCCACTCACCGGCACGGAGGATGCACTGGACTGCACCTGCTGAAGCTGCTGCGAGAGCTGCTGGATCTGGTTTTGCAGCGCGATACCCTCGCGGCTCGTGACCTGAGCCTGTGCAGGTGAGAGCCCCAGCCCTGTTGCAGCGGCGACGGTTGAGAGAATGAGGAAGCGGGAAACTCGGGCACCGCGCATGGCGCATCCTTCGGTCAGATCGTGATGGCTGGCATCATGCCGCGCATGATCCTTCGCCGTATAGCTCAAAAGGACTTGTAAATCAGACGTTCCATAAAACAAAACCGGCTGATGCCACAGCACCAGCCGGTTTTGTCAGATCCGAATTCATCC
Source organism: Asaia sp. SF2.1 (assembly GCF_000505765.1). Lineage (NCBI taxonomy): Bacteria > Pseudomonadati > Pseudomonadota > Alphaproteobacteria > Acetobacterales > Acetobacteraceae > Asaia > Asaia sp. SF2.1. The sequence goes on from NZ_AYXS01000012.1 coordinate 303,423, forward strand.
CCTGCAGGTCGAAGGGGAGAATCAATCGTCAGAGTTGGCAGGTTGTCGAGACGCTGACGTGAAAAATCAGGTCAGAACCACGAACAATCCGGCAGTCTCGAACCGATTACTTGACCGAGGTGATCGCGTTACGGTTCTGAGCCCATGCCTGCTCGTCGTCACCATCAGCGGTCGGACGGTCCTTGCCGTAGGAGATCGTCGTGATGCGCGAAGGAGCAACGCCCTTGGCAACCAGATAGTCACGAGCTGCATTCGCGCGACGCTGGCCGAGCGCAATGTTGTACTCTTCCGTGCCACGGTCATCGCAGTTACCAGCGATTTCGACGCTGACCTGCGGGTAGCGGGCGAGCCATGCTGCCTGCTTGTCCAGAGTTGCCTGTGCATCGCTGGAGAGCGTGTTGCGGTTCAGGTCGAAGAAGACGCGATCGCCGACATTGGCGACCAGATCGGCTTCGCTACCGGGCGCAGCGCCGGTTTCCTGAGCCGTTGCGCCTGCACCGGTCGATGCACCCTTGTTTGATTCATCCGAGCATGCAGCCAGAACGACTGCAAGGCCAAGCGCACCGAGAAGCTTGAAATTCATTTTTGCCAACCCTGAATATAGTCCCCATCCGGGACCAGGAAGCGTGACGACAACTAATTACGAAGGTCGGAGTTCCCGTTTTGCTTTCTGGTTACCATAACCATTGGGCCTTACCGATCCCGACGACCAAGATCGGCCATACTCATTCCCACAAAGCGCGGTCAAGCGGCATGACTACCATCGCGCACCAA
>NZ_AYXS01000012.1:304250-304423 GCF_000505765.1 Asaia sp. SF2.1
GTCGCGTGGATTTCATTAGAAATTCAGAATTAGTGTCTCCAACGCCACAAAAAGCGGCATCAGAGACACAGCCTCACGGCTTTATTCAGCCCTGAAGCGGGGACCAGGCCGGATCAGAAGCGCCCGTGCTGGTGCGTACGGGCCGCTCATGGAATCCGGTGATGTCGATCGTG
>NZ_AYXS01000012.1:304505-309139 GCF_000505765.1 Asaia sp. SF2.1
CCGATTCCACTGGAGAACCCGGCGCCCCCTGCCCCGGCTGCCGACTGGCGGCAAAAGGCGATAACGCGACCATTCGGACAGAAGGTCGGGCTCTCGACCGTAAAGCCCTCGGTCAGGATGCGCTCTCCCGTTCCGTCCGGTCCCATCACACCAAGCGAGAAGCGACCATTGGCAATACGGGTGAAGGCAATCACATCGCCACGCGGCGACCAGACTGGCGACCCGTACGTGCCGTGACCGTAGGAAATACGACGCGCGCCGCCGCCTGATGCACTCATGATGTAGAGCTGCGGCGATCCACCACGGTCGGAGTTGAACACGATCTGGCTGCCGTCGGGGCTGAAGCACGGGCTCGTATCGATCGCACCGGAATTGGTGATCTGGCGTTTGGAGCCCGAGCCAAGATCGACAACGAATATGTCCGACCCGCCGCCACGCGTTGCCGAGAGCACAACCTGGCTGCCATTGGGGGAGAAACGCGGGGCAAAGGAGATGCCCTCAAATTCACCCAACATACGCTGGCTGCCCGAGCCGAGATCGAACGTATAAACGCGCGGACGGTTATTGGCATAGGACATGAACGCAATCTGGTCGCGCACCGGGTTGAAACGCGGCGTGAGCGTCAGCCACTGACCCGAGGTCAGCATGTGGCTGTTGGCGCCGTCCTGATCCATCACCGCAAGACGCGTGATCTGGTGATGGCGCGGGCCAGTACGGGCGATATACGCAATGCGCGTATCGAAATAGCCCTTCTCGCCCAGCATGCGCTCATAGATCACGTCAGCTATCGTATGGGCGATGCGACGCCAGTTGCCAGCTGAGGCCGTATAGGCCGTGCCCTGGATCTGCTCGCCTGTCAGAACGTTCCACAGACGCATCTCGACGCGCGTGCTGCTCGAACCCGCAGCACTCCCCGTGACCGCGGCGCGTGCACCCTGCGCCTTGAGCGCGGCAAAATCCGGCGTGCCAGAGGAGCCGGGCAGGATCGTAAACAGGCCGGTACTGTCGAGATCGGCAGTGACCACACTGGTGATCTGCTCGCCCAGTCCGGGACCGAAAGACGGGATGGAGATGGGGATAGGCGCTGTACGGGCCTGATCAACAGTGATCTCCGCCTCGCCGGGCGCGCCGCCTGCGGCATTCTGCGCGAAGGCGCCAATCGGCGTGGCCAGCAGACCGCCAGCAGCAAGGGACGCACCGAGAACCGAGCGTCGTGAGAACAGGGAGGAGAGGCTCTGCGCCTGGTCGTCGGTCAGCAGGGGCCTGTCGAAACTGAACGTATCGCGTGACATGAATGCGGGTCTCTTGCGGTCTGGGAGGATCATGAACCTGAAAACCTCAGGGGCGGAACACGAATTTGAGCTCGTGCGTCTTGCCCAGAAGGTTCGAGGGGATGGGAAGTTTCGAGCAGGTCGGGCTGAGCACGGCATCGCGTGCACGCTCGGCCAGCGCCCGATAGGACGGGTCGGAAGCTGCCTTCGCCTGGGTATCGGGAGCAAAACGCGCCATTCTCGCCTCTCCGGTCGCATCGATCGTCACAATCAGATGCGCGCTAAATGAGGCATAATTACGCGCTTCGGTATCTTCCGAATAACAACGACGCACCGAGCCACCAATCGCTTTCTGCTGGGCAGAACTCAGCGCGTTGGTGATGTCGCCATTCGGCGCACCACCCCCGTTGTGCGCCCCGCCCTGCTGTGGGTTGGCGCGCGCCTTCGGCGGATGCGTCTGCTTCTGGTCGGCGCGCAGCGCATCGAGTGTCGCAAGCAGCGAGTGCGAATCCGCCTGGGTCTTCTTCGCCGCATTGGGTTGCGTGATATGCGAGAAGGTCGGCGTTTCAGGCAGCTTGTCCACAGGCTGTGTCTGGGGCGAAGGTGGCGCAACCTGCTTCGATGCGGAAGGGGGAGACGGCTTGGGCGGCGAGGCCTTGATAGGCTCGGCCGAGTCGTCAACCATCTTTTCAGGTGTCTTCACGTCAGGCAGAGGCGGCGTCTTGCTTTCCGCCGGAGGCGGAATGGGCGGCGGCGGCGGCGCAGGTGGTGGCGGCTCCTCCACAGGCTGAGGAGTCGGCGGCGTCGGAGCGGGCGGCGCGTCTGTCGGCGTAGGGGCTGGCGCCGGCGCTGGCTTGGGTGCTGGCGTATCGGCCTTGTGCGGCGTGGCAGGAGGACCGGAATCCTCGAAAGCCATCTCGATTGGCGGCGGTTCGGGGGGCTCGGGGGGCTTGCTCATGGGCAGCCGCACGAGAAGGAAGCCGATGAACAGCGCATGCGCTGCAACCGACGCTCCCAGCGCATAGCGGAAGCGCCGGACATCGGACCGACGGGGACGCAGCAAGGCTGCTTCTCCTCTGGTTACTGGCCCGCGGCGGGCTGCTGGGCGAGCAGCGCCACGTGCGTGAAGCCACCTGAGGTAATCTTCCCCATGATGTCCATCACCTGTCCGTAATTGATATGAGCATCAGCGCGGACGAAGATGCGATGCTCCTTGTCGTTCTGTGCGGCCTGCTGAAGCTGGGCGACGAGCTGGTCGGCCGAAACCGGGTCATCTCCCAGATAGGTCCCGCCATCGGCCTTGATTGAGACCGTTATCGGTTTGGTATCAGCGTTGAGCGGGCTGGCATCGGTCTTGGGGAGATCCACATTCACGCCGCTCGTCATCATGGGGGCTGTCACCATGAAGATGATGAGCAGCACAAGCATGACGTCCACCAGCGGTGTGACGTTGATTTCCGACGCCGGGCGTCGCCTGCGGCCGCGTGCGGGGCCGCCCCCTGCAGACATGCCCATGGGTCTTAGCTCCGCTCTTCCGACTGTCGCGACAGGATCGCGGCAAATTCGGTACCGAACGCATCCATGCGCTCAGCGAAATGATCAAGGGCAGAGCTGGTCACGTTATAAGCCACATAGGCCGGAATTGCTGTGACGAGGCCGATTGCCGTTGCAAAAAGGGCTTCGGAAATACCGGGGGCCACAACAGCGAGGTTGGTGTTGTGCATGGCCGCGATCGAGCCGAAGGCATGCATGATGCCCCACACCGTGCCGAACAGACCGACAAACGGGGCAACGGGACCAATCGTGGCAAGAGCCACCACGCGACGGCTCAGCCGATCCATTTCACGAGCAACCGTGATATTGATCGCGCGATCCACGCGATCACGCACACCACCGCGCGCCAGATCGATCCCCGTGATGCGGGCAGAGCGGCGCCATTCGCCCATGGCCGCACCGAAGACGGCAGCCATTGGGTGGAGCGGCTTTGCGCCGTCGGAATCATAGAGATCCTCCAGGCTGCCGCCGGACCAGAAACGATCCTCGAATTCTGTCGCTTCGCGATTGACGCGGCGAATCAGGATGATCTTCTCGATGATCACGGCCCAGACGAAGGCGCTGCACAAGATCAGCCCCACCATGACCAGCTGCACCACGATGGATGCATGCAGGAACAAGTCCAACGGTGACAAACCAGAAGCGGCGGCCCCAAGGTCAGCCGCATTTACCGCTCGATCCAAAAAAACCTCCTGAGGCTTCGTTCTGCATCACGCCTATACAGTGCATGCCTCATACGCGCCTATCCCGAATCGTCACGCATCATCACATGCCGCCTGTCCTCAGGTCTGGCTCGACAATGCCTCCAAGGATGCACGCCATCGCGGCGGAATTCGGGCAGGCCGCCCGGAATTCTGCATGATGCATGCCAGCTCGACTGTCAGCGTGGCGGCGTGCATGTCGCCACACGACACGATCTGACGCAACTGGCAACGTGCAGAGCCAACAGATTCAATCGTGGTTGTGATCTCTGCCCAGTCATCCAGGCGTAATGGGCGTAGATACTCCACCGTAAGCTTCGTTACGACAAAGACGAGACCCGTTTCTTCCTGCAACATCGAAACGGGTGTGCCTGACATACGCAGGGCCTCGGTTCGTGCCCGCTCGGCAAAGGCCAGATAGCGGGCGTGGTAAACAATTCCGCCCGCATCCGTATCTTCGTAATAGACACGATAACCGATCTTATGAACCTTCATCGCTCTCCCTCAACAGATCGAACTGTGCCTCACTGGCCGAGGCCGGCGCCGCAAGGCCGAGATGGGTCCAGCCACGCTCTCCAAGCATGCGCCCCCGCGAGGTGCGCAGCACAAGCCCTTCCTGAATCAGATAGGGCTCGATCACATCTTCTAGCGTGTCACGCGCCTCAGCCAGCGCCGCAGCCAGGGTCTCGACTCCGACAGGGCCACCATGATGATGCTCGGCAATGCGCTTGAGATAGCGCCTGTCCATGGCATCCAGCCCGACCGAATCGACTTCAAGCCTCGTGAGCGCGGCATCAGCCATCACGCGCGTGATCGCCCGGTCATGCGGCGCCCCCACAGCAGCGAAATCACGCACACGACGCAGGAGCCTGCCCGCAATACGCGGTGTCCCACGCGAGCGCCTCGCGATTTCCTCTGCCCCTTCCTCGGTCAGGTTCATGCCCAGCTTGGCGGCGCCACGGGACACGATCAGCCGCAGTTCCTCAGGCGTATAGAACACGAGCCTCAGCGGGATACCGAAACGGTCGCGCAGAGGTGTCGCAAGCAGGCCTGCCCTCGTTGTGGCCGCAACAAGGGTAAAAGGCGCCAGATCGATACGCACCGAGCG
>NZ_AYXS01000012.1:309282-309368 GCF_000505765.1 Asaia sp. SF2.1
TCCTCGATGGCAGGTTGCAGACGATGGATCTCGTCAATGAACAGCACATCATTGGGCTGCAGATTGGTCAGAATGGCTGCAAGATC
>NZ_AYXS01000012.1:309466-317526 GCF_000505765.1 Asaia sp. SF2.1
ATCTGTGCCAGCGTCGTCTTGCCGAGGCCCGGTGGCCCGTGCAGCAGGACATGGTCCAGCGCCTCGCCCCGGCTGCGGGCTGCCTGGATGAAAACGGACAGGTTTTCGCGGCTGGCCCGCTGCCCAGTGAAGTCATCGAGCGTCTGGGGACGCAAACCGTGATCGGTATCTTCCATACGACGCTCGGGGGTCAGTGGGCCTCTATCCGTGTCATTCATGCTCTCGCCCCTGTTCCCCTGCTGCTGGTCTCATTTGACCGGGCCATGCCTTGCGTCATCGCGCCAGATCCTTGAGCGCCAGACGAATGACCTTGTCCAGCGTTGCCCCCTCATGCTCGACCAGAATGCGACTGAGCACAGGCCAGGCCTCGGCGCGGCGGAAACCGAGACCGGCCAGTGCCTGCAACGCGTCACTTTCCACAGAGCCTGCATTACCCGTGACGCTACGCCCGACCGCAGTCGCGCCGCCTGCGGGCATTTTGCCCACCTTGCTTTTGAGCTCTGTCACGATGCGCTCGGCCAGACGGGCACCAACGCCCGCCGCACGGGTCAGCGCCGCCTTGTCGCCAGCGCTGATGGACAGAACCAGATCGCCCGGTGTCGCCACAGAAAGAATGGCCAGCGCCACCTTGGCCCCGACACCCTGAACGGTGGTTAGCAGACGGAACCATTCCTGCTCATCCGAAGTCAGGAAGCCGAAAAGCTGGATTGCGTCCTCGCGCACCACGGTCTCAATGAGCAGTCGTGTCTTTTCAGGGGCCGCAGGCAGATTTGCCAGGGTCCGGCTCGACGCCGAGACGAGATAGCCCACGCCATTGACGTCGAGAATACAGCGATCCGTATCCGTGCTTACCACGATACCTGTCAGTAGCCCGATCATGCCCACCTCACTTTACGCGTCATGGCACCCCGCCCCGAGCCCTGTTGTCTTGTTATCAATCAGGCTGCGAGCCCGATCAGGCCATACGCCTGCCAGACATGACCTGCCGCGCCGTCTCCCGGTGATGGGCGTGGCAGATCGCCACCGCCAGCGCATCGGATGCATCCGCCTTGTGAATGACCGCACCCGGCAGGAGGCGCTTGACCATCATGGTCACCTGCTCCTTCGTGGCGGCCCCGGTGCCGACAACGGATTTCTTGACCATCATGGCGCCGTATTCCGCCACGGGCAGCCCTTCATAGGCCGGCGTCAGCAAGGCGACACCGCGCGCATAACCGAGCTTGAGAGTCGAAGCTCCGTTGCGGTTGACATATGTTTCCTCAACCGCCGCTTCGGCAGGCCGATAATCGCGTATCAGCTTCTGCAGGGCACCATGAAGCTCGCACAAGCGCAGCGGTACAGACTCGGCGCCATCCGTGGCAATTACGCCGGAGGCGACGTGCTGCAACCGGTTGCCTTCGACATCAATCAGCCCCCAGCCCATGAAACGCAGGCCGGGATCGATACCGAGCAGACGGATCAAGCAGCGAGTGCCTGGGCAACGTCGTCGGGAATGTCGAAATTCGCGTAGACGGCCTGGATGTCGTCATTGTCTTCCAGAACGTCGATGAGTTTGAGCACCGAGCGTGCCTTTTCCTCATCCAGTGTCACGGTGTTTTCCGGGCGCCAGTCAAGCTTGGCCGAGCTTGGCTCGCCAAAACGTGCTTCGAGCGCATCACGCACTGCAAAGAGGTTTTCCATGGCGCAGGTGATCTCGTGGCCATCAGCCATGAGCTCGGCATTATCGGCACCCGCCTCAATGGCCGCATCCAGCATGTCTTCCTCGGAAGCCGCGGCAACCGGGTAGGTAACGACCCCCAGACGCTGGAACATGAAGGACACGGAGTTGCTCTCGCCCATCGACCCGCCATGCTTGGAGAACGCAGCACGCACTTCGCTCGCGGTACGGTTGCGGTTATCCGTCAGCCCCTCGACGATCACGGCAACACCCGCCGGGCCATAGCCCTCGTAGCGGACTTCCACGTAATCCTCACCGCCACCGGCACCACTGGCCTTCTTGATGGCACGCTCGACATTGTCCTTGGGCATGTTGGCTTCACGGGCCGCAATCATGGCGGCGCGCAGGCGCGGGTTGGATGACGGATCAGGCAGGCCCGAGCGCGCAGCAACCGTGATTTCACGCAGGATCTTCGCAAACTGCTTGGCACGCTTGGCGTCCTGCGCACCTTTGCGATGCATGATGTTCTTGAATTGCGAATGACCGGCCATCAGAGCCTCCTAAACCGTATGACTGTTCGTTCTTCTTCAGGCCAGACGGCCATGACAATGCTTGAATTTCTTGCCCGACCCGCACGGGCAAGGCGCGTTGCGCGGGGTTTCCTGCGCATAGCTACCCTCGGCCTCGGGCACATTCATGCCCATGCCTGACGGGGCCTGGAACATTCCGCCCGGCTGCATGCCTACCTGCCGCGGCTCAAGCCCGGCCGATGAGGCCCCCTCATCGGAGGACGCAAAGATCTGCTGCCCCTCGAAACCGGCATGACCATCGAAACCGGGGAACGGATCGGCCTGCTGGACCACCTCGATGCGCGACATGGTCGAGGTGGCACGAATACGCATGTCGTCCAGCATGGCGGTAAAGAGCTGGAAAGCTTCGTGCTTGTATTCGTTAAGTGGGTCACGCTGACCGTAGGCGCGCAGGCCGATGCCCTGACGCAGCTGATCAAGCGCATGGAGGTGCTCTTTCCACACACCGTCAAACGAGGTGAGCAGCACCTGCTTTTCGATATGACGCATGATCTCCGGGCCGATATTGGCCGAGCGTGCGGCCTGCGCCTGCGTGGCCGCCTCTTCCACACGCTGGATGATCAGATCGGCATCCATGCCGTCTTCCTTCGCCCAATCGCGAATCGGCAGGGTCAGGTTGAGCAGCGACAGCAGATCGGCTTCGAGCGCCTCGCTCTCCCACTGTTCGGCAAAAGCCTTCTCGGGCACGCGGGCATGGACCATCTCTTCGATGCTTTGCTCGCGCAGTTCCTGCAGGATGCCCGATACGTCGTCCATCGCCATGTATTCGCGGCGCTGGGCATAAACCTCCTTGCGCTGATCGTTCATGACGTCGTCGTATTTCAGAACGTTCTTGCGCATGTCGAAATTGCGCGCTTCAACCTTCTTCTGGGCACGCTCAAGCGCCTTGTTCAGCCAGGGATGAACAATGGCCTCGCCTTCCTTCATGCCCAGCTTGGTCCAGAACGCGCCCATGCGCTCGCCGCCATAGATGCGCATCAGGTCGTCTTCAAGCGACAGGAAGAAGCGTGATGCCCCCGGATCACCCTGACGGCCGGAACGGCCACGCAGCTGGTTGTCGATACGACGGCTCTCATGGCGCTCGGTACCGATCACATACAGGCCGCCAAGTTCCTTGACCTTGCCATGGTTGACCGCGATTTCCTCACGCAGGCGGCGGATCTCGGCTTCATGCGCTGCCTCATCCTCGATCTTCTCGAGGCTCTGGCGGATCAGCATATCCAGATTGCCGCCGAGTTTGATGTCCGTACCACGTCCCGCCATGTTGGTGGCAATGGTGATGGCGCCCGGCGCACCGGCCTGTGCGACGATCTGCGATTCCATTTCATGGAAGCGGGCGTTCAGCACGGAGTGAGGGATTTTCTTGGAGCTGAGCAGGTTGGAGAGATGCTCGCTCTTTTCGATGGAGGTCGTCCCTACCAGCACCGGCTGCCCTGATTTTGCAACGTCCTGGATCAGGTTCGCTACAGCCTCGAACTTCTCGCGGGCCGTAATGTAGACCTCGTCATCCGTATCCTTGCGCGCGACGGGGAGATTGGTGGGAATCTCGACGACATCGAGCTTGTAGATCTCGGCAAACTCGTCAGCCTCGGTCATGGCCGTGCCGGTCATGCCCGAAAGCTTGGGATAGAGACGGAAATAGTTCTGGAAGGTGATCGAGGCCAGCGTCTGGTTCTCAGGCTGGATCTCGACGTGTTCCTTGGCCTCAAGTGCCTGATGCAACCCGTCGGAATAGCGACGGCCATCCATCATGCGGCCCGTAAACTCGTCGATGATGACCACCTTGCCGCCACGGACGATATATTCGACATCCCGGGCAAAAAGCGTATGGGCACGCAGGGATTGCTGGACGTGGTGCATGACGGCGATGTTGTGCACGTCATAAAGGCCGCCCTCATGCAGGACGCCGGCCTCACGCAGCATTTCCTCGACCATGTCGGAGCCCTGTTCGGTCAGGATGACCGTACGCAGCTTCTCGTCCCGCTCGAAGGCCTCGGGATGCTTGACGAGCTGAACCACCACGTCATCCACCCCGCGATACAGCTCGGAACTGTCATCGGCAGGGCCGGAGATGATGAGCGGTGTACGCGCCTCATCGATCAGGATGGAATCCACCTCGTCGACGATCGCATGATAAAAAGGACGCTGGACCATTTCTTCCAGCGTGTATTTCATGTTGTCGCGCAGATAATCGAAGCCGAATTCGTTGTTCGTGCCGTAGGTGATGTCCGACCCATAGGCAGCGCGGCGCTCATCGTCCGACAGATTGGGAATGATCACACCCGTGGTCAGGCCAAGGAAGCTATAGAGCTTGCTCATCTCCTCGGCATCGCGCTTGGCCAAGTAGTCGTTCACCGTCACGACGTGCACGCCCTTACCGGCCAGCGCACTGAGATAGACCGCAAGCGTCGCCACCAGCGTCTTGCCCTCACCTGTGCGCATTTCAGCGATACGGCCGGAATGAAGCACCATGCCGCCCACGAGCTGAACGTCGAAATGACGCATGCCGAGCACACGGCGCGATGCCTCGCGGCACACGGCGAAGGCCTCGGGCATGATCTTGTCGAGGCTCTCACCTCCGGCGATACGGCCCTTGAATTCCTCGGTCTTTGCGCGCAGTGCATCATCGTCGAGAGCCTGAATGGCAGGCTCAAGCGCGTTGATTTCAGGCAGGCGCTTCTGATAGCCCTTCAGTGAGCGATCATTGGCGGTGCCGAACATGGCGCGGGCAATACGAGCGAACATGACTGTCCTTCTGGCGAACTGGTCCGCTAGAAGCAGGACCGCGAACTGGAGTGCGGATCATCCCGACCCGCCTGCACCGATGAATTCGCCCGATTGAGAGGCGGCGATCGGTCAAGGCGGTCACGCGAAACATCCGCCGAAGCCGGATCGGGATTGTCCACGCGGGAAATGAGATAAGGCGCGCCCTTGCCCCGGTCAACCGAGCAGCATCGCGTTCAGCGTCGCTCAAAGCCCCGCAACGCACGTTTTCTTCATGAAGAGCGCCATCAAAACCCGATATCGCGGCCTTGGCGGCCTTGCCGAGCGCCCAAGCCTGCGCCATGCTGGACAAAGTTCCACGAGTTTTTCGAGGTTATTTCTCCATGCGGCTTACCCGCCCGGCCCTTTTCTGCGCCGCTCTCATCTCCGGCACGACTCTGGCGGCTCCGGCTTTCGCAGCCCCTGCCCCTGCCGCCCCGGCGAATGCGGCTCCGGCCGCTGCCCCGGCTGCCCCTGCCGATGCCAACCCGCTGATTGCCTCTGTCAATGGACAGAAGATCTATCTGGATGACGTTAAGCACGCTGCTGCCAGCCTGCCCCCGCAGGCGCGCCAGCTGCCGCCGAACACGCTGGTCAACATCCTGCTGAACCAGCTGGTCAGCCAGAAGGCGATCCAGATCGACGCACTCAAGGAAGGCCTCGACAAGAAGCCGGACGTGAAGGCCCAGATGCAGGATGCTGCCGATAACGCGCTGCAGAATGCCTATCTGCAGGAAAAGGTTGCGCCGCTGGTGACGGAAGACGCCATCAAGCAGGCCTATCAGGCGAATTACGCCTCCAAGAAGGGTGAGCAGGAAATTCATGCCCGCCATATTCTTGTGGCTGATGAAGCAACCGCGAAGGACGTGATCAAGCAGCTCGACAAGGGCGCGAAGTTCGAGGATCTCGCCAAGAAGCTCTCGACCGACAAGGGATCGGGCGCAAGCGGCGGTGATCTTGGCTGGTTCAAGAAAGACGACATGTTGCCGGAGTTCTCGAAGGCCGCTTTCGCCATGAAGCCCGGCACGATCAGCCAGACCCCGGTCAAGACCCAGTATGGCTGGCACGTCATTCAGGTTCTGGCCTCGCGTGAAGCCCCTGTGCCGCCGCTGGACCAGGTGCATGACGAAATCCGTCAGCAGCTGATCCGTGACAACGTGCGCAAGATCGTCGATGACGCGCAGAAGAAGGTCAAGATCGTGCGCTACGACGCCCAGGGCAAGCCCATCAGCGATGCCCCGGTTGCGGCCCCGGCGAAGAAGTAATCGCCACATACAGGTGAGCATCTAACGCTCACTTTTCACTCAGAATTCCAGTCTTTTCGCCCCATTGCGGGGCGGGGGGCTGGACCTGAGCCCCAAGCCGTGCATCCTCTTTCCGACGTTTAAAGCTCGGAGACAGATCATGGCAAAAGCCCTCCCCCGCTCCCCCCTCGCCCAACCCCTGCCGCGCCTTCTGCCGGTGGCTGGTGTCAGGCTGGGCGCTGTTGCCGCGCAGATCCGCTACAAGGATCGCACTGACCTCATGATGATGGAGTTCGTGCCCGGCACAACGGCGGCGGGCGTGTTCACGCGCAGCAAATGCCCCGGCGCTCCCATCGACTGGAGCCGTGCAGCTCTGGCGCAGGGCAAGGCGCGTGCGCTGGTGGTTAATTCGGGCAATGCCAACGTCTTTACCGGCCGCGCGGGCGTGATCGCCACGCAAATCTCGGCGGCCGCCGCTGCGCGTGTCGTGCATTGTCCAGCAACAGAGGTATTTCTTGCCTCCACCGGCGTCATTGGCGAACCGCTTGATGCCGAGCGCATCAGTGATGCGATGCCTCAGCTCTATGAGGTGCTCTCGCCCGAAGGCTGGGAAGACGCCGCCCGCGCCATCATGACCACCGACACCTTTCCCAAGGCTGCCACAAGGCAGGTCGAGATCGGGGGCAAGACCGTCACCCTGCAGGGCATTGCCAAAGGCAGCGGCATGATCGCACCCGACATGGCCACCATGCTGGGCTTTGTGGTAACCGATGCCGCAATTTCCCATGATGTGCTGCAATCGCTCCTGCGCGAGGGCACAGAACGCAGCTTCAATGCCATTACGGTCGATTCCGACACATCAACGTCAGACATGGTGCTGGTTTTCGCCACGGCGCAGGCCGGTCATGACGAGATCACCTCCCTGACCGGTCCGGCACTGGCGGCTTTCCGTGAAGCCCTCGATTCCCTGCTGCTCGAACTGGCCCTGATGGTCGTTCGTGACGGTGAAGGGGCAACGAAGATGTTCACGGTGCGTGTGAGCGGTGCCGTTTCAGACGAATCGGCCAAGAAGATCGCGCTCGCCGTTGGCAACTCCCCGCTGGTCAAGACGGCTATTGCCGGTGAGGACGCCAACTGGGGCCGCGTCGTCATGGCCGTAGGCAAAAGTGGTGAGCCAGCCAATCGCGACACACTCTCCGTCGCCATCGGCAATGTCTGGATCGCCCGACAGGGAACGGTTGTCGAAGGCTATGATGAAACCCCCGTGGTGGCCCATATGAAGGGTCAGGACATCGATATCCAGATCGATCTCGGGCTGGCCAATGGCCACGCACAGATCTGGAGCTGTGATCTTACCCACGGTTATATCGACATCAACGGCTCCTACCGGAGTTGAACCACGACCGCTGGGCCCACCAACCGGGCCCAGCATGGCGGCCTTCGCTCCAGCAATCCTCTTCTGCGCGACCGCTGGAGCCTGAGCGCTTAGGCGCTCCCCTCCCTCTCCCGAATCCAGCGGACAGGCCTCTGTTCAACCGCGTCTGCGTCCGTTCTCAGTGCCTGCGTGCGGCATTGCGCCTCATCCTTTTCTGATTTAGTACCGTAGTCGTCCTTTTTTGATCGCTGCGACGCATCTCGCGTCTGGACGACCGCGTTGATTGCTCCCACATTATGGGTTGAGAGCGAGACGCGCTCACAACAAGAGCAATCATATCAGTGTCGTAATTCCTGCCCGGACGACACTGCGGAGGAAACTTCATGGCTAATGGATTTCGCGTGGTCATCATCGGCGGCGGTGTTGCCGGG
>NZ_AYXS01000012.1:317643-319811 GCF_000505765.1 Asaia sp. SF2.1
AGGGCGCCGTCCATTACTGGAAACCCATGCTGCACGAATTTGCAGCGGGTACGGGTGAGGAAACGCGGGATTGTACGACCTTTGTGGAGGCCAGCCGCCGTTTCGGCTTCCGCTTCATCCAGAGTTCGCTGAGCAGCGTTGACCGTGAGAAGCACGAGATACGCCTCGCGAATGACGAGATCGTACCCTACGACATGCTGGTGGTCTCGCTTGGCTCGCGCTCAAATGATTTCGGCATTACGGGCGTTATGGCCAATTGCACCTTTATCGATTCACTGCCGGATGCAAGCTCGTTCCATGAGAAATTCCGGGCAGCTTTCCGTGATGCAGCGGCCAGCAACCGCAAGCTGGAGGTCGGTATTGTCGGCGGTGGCGCAACCGGCACGCAGCTCGCCGCCGAATTGTGCAGCGCCATCGATCTCGCTCCCGGTTATGGCAAGGACGCAAGACGCAACGTGTTACGCCTCTCCCTGATCGAGACAGGCAAGCGTATTCTCCCCGCCTTCCCCGAGCGCGTTTCGAACGATGCGCGCAAGCAGCTCGAGGCTCTGGGCGTGTCCGTTCTGACCGAGGCCATGGTGACGTCAGTGGATGAGGAAGGGTTTCACCTCAAGGACGGGCGCGTCATCCCGGCCTCGCTGCGTGTATGGGCTGCCGGTGTGCGCGCCAGTGCTGCAACCGAACTGTTCGAGGGGCTCGAAATCGCCCGTGGCGGCCAGCTTGTCGTGAACCATCACATGCAGTCCACGAGCGATACGTCGATTTTTGCGCTGGGCGACTGCGCGCGTATCAACGACGCGCCGCTTCCCGCCACAGCCCAGGTTGCGCGCCAACAGGGCATCTATCTTGGCCGCGCTATACCGGTCATCGCTCAGGGACGCGAGCCCTCGACATTTGTTTACCGCGACCGTGGTGCGGTCGTGTCTCTGGGAGACTATAACGGGTGGGGCATGGTTGGTGCCTCGACGAGTTTCGGTGGCGGCTTCCTGCGTGGTCTTGCACCGAGATGGCTTCATGATCTGATCTTCCGTCAGCATCAGATTGGCGTCATGGGTCTGGCCCGCGGGACGGCTGCCTTCCTCAAGGCTCATCTGAACCCAACCCGCCCCCGTCTGGACCAGTAACACCCGATCAACGGTAGTCTCGATTCATGCCCCTGCAACGGTCACAGTCCCTCCCCCCCGCCGAGGCACAACGCCTTGATGATATGGTCGCCACGCTGCAGGCGTGTGGCTTTGCCTTCGAGCGTGGGCCCGACATGCGCTCCTTCCTCAAGTCTTTCGGCTTCGAGGACTGGGAGCGCTTTGCCGAAAGTTGGAACCGGCTGGGGCTCGACCGGTATATGGCGGATGGCGGACGCTATCGCAAACGGCGTTACGCCACCTATGCCCTGGCGGGTGGGCGTATCGACCGCAAGCGTCATCAGCCCCACTATCAGAGCCGCGATTACAACCTGCTCAATGGCGGGATCGAACGCTGGTTTGGCCCGATAGAGGATGCCATTGCTTCGCATCCGGTCATGCTTTCCATTCTCAATGCCGCCCATCTTCTGGCATTGCGTATGACGCCGGCCTCGACGCAACCCGATAGCTGGCATGCGGAAGTGCATCAGTTCCGTATCGAGGCTCAGGCTGGTAGCCAGGGCCGCCCCACGCCGGAGGGAATGCACCGCGATGGTGTGGACTGGGTTTTCGTTCTGATGGTCAGCCGCGAAAATGTCGCCTCCGGCGTCACGACGATCCACGACGATCATCGTCAGGAAGTCGGTTCGTTCACGCTCGAGTCTCCACTCGATACTGCTCTGGTCGATGACCATCGTGTGTACCACGGGGTCACCCCCGTCGAGCCAATCGACCCGGCCCGCCCGGCCTATCGCGATGTACTGGTCGTTACGCTCAGACATGCGTAATAAATCGGCGTGAAAAAACGGCCCCTGCGATTCGTGCGGGCAAAATGAAAGACAATCCGATGCGTTTTCGTGTGGTACTGGCGGGTATTGCCATCACAGGCCTTATGGCAGCACCTGCCCTGGCCCGGACGCATCAGAAGTCGGCCCCATCAGGCAATGGGCCGCATCCAGTCATTCTCACGGCGCAGCCTGGTACCAATCTCGATCAGGAGGCCCGCCAACTGAGCGCGGGCGATCTGGCCGATGCCGCCAAACATGA
>NZ_AYXS01000012.1:319852-319916 GCF_000505765.1 Asaia sp. SF2.1
TGATCAGCCTGTCGTTCTGGTTGCCTCGGCCCCGCTCTCGACAGACCGGGGCGATATGGCACTT
>NZ_AYXS01000012.1:319985-322017 GCF_000505765.1 Asaia sp. SF2.1
TTCGTGCAGCTGCAATCCGCCCGTCTTTGCGGTTCGGCGGGCTGTTCCACTTCGGTCTATCTGCGTCACAAGGGTGGCTGGAAGCTTGTGCTTGACTCGGTAAGCGGGGCCATATCTGTCCTGTCGAGCCGTCACAACGGCATGCATGATCTGCTGATCGACAAGAACGATCGCTGGACCTGGAATGGAACAACCTATCAGGACGGTGCGCCCGTCACGGCGCCGGCACCGCAGAAAACGGACAGGGATAGCAAGGACAAGGGTGACGAGACCCCGAAGAAGAAGCTCCTTCGCGGCTAGTCTCAGCACCCTGTTTTTCGGGGGATTGGAGCGGGTGAAGGGAATCGAACCCTCGTATGCAGCTTGGGAAGCTGCCGTTCTACCATTGAACTACACCCGCAACGGTGCCCCTTCTATCCCACTCGCTCGTGCGATGCAATCATCCCACTGCCGGTTGACGACCGACACAGCCTTTGCGCATAGTCGCAACCGTGGTGCCGCAAGCGGCAAGACCCTCGCGATTTGAACGGCCGGATTGCGGCGAGGCTAAACAACAGCGCTAAAGAGGCCCGGAACCAGTTTGGCTCCAGGTTTTCCACGGCCAGAATCGCACCCTACGGATCACGGTGCATTTTGGAGCGTTTCCATCCCATGACTCAAAATAATTTCGGCCCCTCGACACGTCTGTTGCACGAGGATGTCAGCCGTACCGAACATGGCGAAACCAGCGAAGCCATCTTCCTCACCTCGGGCTTTGTCTATGACAGCGCCGAGCAGGCGGCCGCCACATTCACCGGCGACGTCACCCATTACCAGTATTCCCGCTTCGGTAATCCCACGACCGATGCCCTCCAGTCACGCCTCGCCCTGCTGGAAGGAGCCGAGGCCTGCATCGTGACAGCCAGTGGCATGGGGGCGGTCTCATCCGCCCTGCTGTCCCATCTGAAACAGGGCGACCGTGTGGTTGCGTCCCGCGCCCTGTTCGGCTCGTGCTACTGGATCGTGACCAATCTGCTGCCGCGCTACGGCATCGAGACTGTGCTTGTCGATGGTGATGACTGGGCCGGGTGGGAGGCAGCGCTTTCACAGCCAACCGGTGCCGTGCTGATCGAAAGCCCCTCGAACCCGATGCTCGACGTGCTGGACATCGAACGCATTGCCGACCTCGCCCACAAGGCAGGCGCGTTGCTGATGGTCGATAACGTGTTTGCCTCACCGGTCGGGCAGAAGCCTCTGGCCCTTGGGGCTGACGTGGTTCTGTATTCCTGCACAAAGCATATCGATGGGCAGGGCCGCGTTCTTGGTGGCGCTGTTCTGGGCCGCAAGCGGTGGATTGAGGAGGTTCTCCAGCCCTTTACCCGCAATACAGGCAACGCCCTCTCCCCGTTCAATGCGTGGGTGCTGCTCAAGGGGCTCGAAACACTCCCGCTGCGGGTTAACGCCATGGCTCACAATGCCAGCGAAGTGGCAAAATTCCTCGAGAACCAGCCGGGTATTGCCCGTGTTGCCTATCCGGGCCTTGCCTCTCATCCCCAGCGCGCCCTAGTTGAAAAGCAAATGCTGAATGGTGGCTCACTGGTCGCTTTTGAAGTCGAGGGCGGCCGTGAGGCAGCGTTCCGCTTCCTCAATGCGTTCAGGCTGATTGCGATCTCAAACAATCTGGGCGATGCACGGTCTCTCGCCACCCACCCCGCTACGACAACGCACTCCAAGGTCGATGCGGCTGAGCGCGCCAAACTCGGGATTACGGATGGCGCCATCCGTCTCTCGGTAGGGCTTGAAGATGCCCGCGACCTGATTGCAGATCTTCAGCGAGGGCTTGCTGCGCTCAAAGCCTGATTGCTTTCCGGCGCTTCATCGGCCTACAAGGCGGGCATGTCGCAAAAGCCTGCCCCTCCCCGCCTCGTGGCCGACCCTGAAGCGAGCCTTGCCGAAGCCATGGAAGCTGCGCCTCGCTACGAGGCCACAACCCAGGGGGTGACGGTCTCTGTGCGCACTTTCTGGCTTGAGGACCAATCCCAGCCGGAAGACC
>NZ_AYXS01000012.1:322076-325559 GCF_000505765.1 Asaia sp. SF2.1
ACCATTTTGCCTGGGCCTACCATATCCGGATCGAGAATGGCGGTAACGAGACGATCCAGCTCCTGACCAGGTTCTGGGAAATCACAGACGGGCGCGGCAAGACCGACCATATTCATGGCGATGGCGTGATCGGCGAGCAGCCCATTCTCATCGCACAGGAAGTCTTCGAATATACATCCGGCGTGGCCCTGCCCACAGCGTGTGGCTTCATGCGCGGAATGTACCACATGATCGTGCCGGCCACCGGTGAGCGCTTCGAGGTCACCATTCCTGCTTTCAGTCTGGATAGCCCTCATCGTCTTGGTCTTGTTCACTGACGACAAGACGCCCGCGGCCTTCCAGCTTCGCACGATAAAGCGCCTGATCAGCCCTTTCGAGGGCTTCCATCCACACCTCGCGGGGTGACTCGATTTCCGGCACACTGCGCGCAAGGCCGGCACTGCAACCGATTGTCAGAGCACCAACCTTTGTCTCGAAAGGATGGTCACTCAAGCCCGCCAGCAACAGCTCCACGCGACGGCGCGTGGAGGCAAAATCCCCCTGTATGACGATCAGGAATTCCTCACCGCCATAGCGACCAATGATTTCCTCTGGCAGCTTGTCTCGCAACAGACGTGCGCCGATTTCCGCCAGGATTTCATCGCCGATCATATGGCCGAAGGTGTCGTTGATCGATTTGAAATAATCCACGTCGAAAAGGGCCAGCGTTACCGAGCGATGAGATCCTTCATAATCGGGCCGTCCCTTGCGTTCGAGCAGACGCAGCACACTGGCTTCGGCCGTGCGGCGATTCATCAGTCGTGTCAGCCCGTCCTGGCGCGCCTGCTGCTCAAGGGCAGCCTGCGCCGCACGCATCTCACCGGTTCGTTCATCGACGAGCGCTTCGAGGCGCTTTTGTCTCTTGAGAAGATAGCGGAAGCGAACCCGATTGAGTGTGTAGGGCAGAACCACGACAGAGACGACGTAAAGGGTAATGAGTGGCCAAGCCATCCACCAGGGCCGCTCCATCCTGATTTCAAGAACGATGGGACGGGAGATGATATTCCGGCTGTCATTGATTGCCTGTACGATCAGCCTTGAATGACCGGGTGGAACGAAATTGTAACGTATGTCACCCGTGGTTGTGGTGACCCAGTCCTGATCGACCCCCTCGAGGCGATAACGAAAATAGGTTGTCGAGGCGAGCGCAGTATTGAGCGTCCCGAGCGTCACGATCAAAGGGTCGCGGGTGAAAGGGATGGCGTGTTCCGGCAATACGGCCTCACCAAGACGTGCCTCGATAAAGACGGGCTTGAGGTCCGTTGGTTCGAAAAGATGCTCCGGATGCAGGAGGTGTGAGACGCCTCTCGTCGTGGTGATCCAGATGGACCCGTCAGGATCTTCAGTCAGACCCTGCTGATTGATATTTGCGGAAATCAACCCATCATCCCGCGTCACCCTGATCCATTGCCGCCCATCGTAAGCCGCAAGCCCATTTTCGGTGCCAACCCATAGTCGTCTGTGGCGGTCCCAAAGCAGGCTGAAGATGATCTGTGAGCCGGTGCACTCCACCCCGATCTGGCGGGTACTACCGATGCGGTTGCCATCCAGATGGATATGTACGAGCCCGGTGCGCGCGCGCACGCCCCCGACCCAGAGATCGTCATGGGACGAAAAAACCATGGTCAACGGGGAAAAATCATGCCCGTTGGCCCAGTGTGTGAGCACCGGCTGCCATCGGCCGTTTGCCCCTCTTCTGTAAAGGGCATTACCTATCATTGCCCAAGGGGTGCCATCGTCACGAAGCGCTATGGCGCTCGCTGGCTTGCTGAGCGGCAGACCATTCTCGTCTTCAACAAGGCTTGGCTGGGCCGTACCGTCCCCGGGCATAGCCAGCATCCCGTCATCGGATGCGATCCAGAGCGTATGATCCCTGGAAGACAGTGCCAGCCCAAGAATTCGCTGCACTGGCATTTTCCGGTCACACGCGAAGTGTCCCGACTGGAAAAGACAGTGCAGCAGATCGCGATCGTCCACGGGCATCCAGTATCCCGACCCGCCATCGGACAGCCCAAAGAAGAAATTTCCCTCCCTCAGGCGTTCGCCGAGCTCATTCCGGTCGAGCTGGTACAGTCCCTGATCTGTCAGAAGTAGCGTTCTCTCGGGCCCGGACAATACAGACCAGACAGACCGTATGCTCTGTGGTTCAAGGTTTTCCCAACTCCCCCAACCGACGAGCTTGACCAGTTCGACAGAGTCCTGAACAGTCCAGAGCTGCCTGTTGCGGTCAGCATACGCAAAATGAATATCCTGCTCCCTGCCGAGGTCATGATTGGGCAGGGTCCAGTATTGCCCATTGAACGAGCGCAGGCGATTGCCGTCAAAGAACACCGTCGCATCCGGCGTCTCCACGACAAAACTCGGGCGTTCACCGAGATTTCCCTGATCAAGCACCCAATCTGTCGGCAGTCTGGCGAAGGTGCCATCGACATTTGGCACGAGCAACGCGTAGCGCTCGAACGCGTAAAAGCTGCGATCGGCATGGCTGCTCGGTGAGCCGGATATCTCGGCATCCCAGGGAAGCCTAAAAACCCGAAGCCCCGTCAGGTCGCGCATCTGGTTTCCACCGGGCTCGCGATAGAAAACACGATCACCAATCTGGTAGACAAGCGCTCGCGCGCTGCCAGCCATCGGCGCCTGACAGGACAGGATGTTGTCCTCCGGCGTTTCGCACAGATGCACACCATGAGGATCGACAACGGTCAGTCGTCCAGCATCGAGAAAGACATTCTCGATACGTCCCAGGCCGGGGGCCTTCAAGCGCCTGAAACGCAGCAATAAGGGCGATATCCGACTACTTGTCGCGCGTTGGGATATCCTGAGCCCTCCGCGCTGGAGAACCACAACCCGGCCATCGGGGAGGAAACGAACACTATCGGCAAAATTAGGCTGATTGGGTGTTTCCTGAACCTTGACCTGATAAAAGCGCTGCCCTGAGAAAAAATAGAGCGATCTCTGGGTCAGAAGGTACAGATAGCCCTCGTGGTCTTGAGCCAGGCCAAAGATATAGGAACTATCCACCCCGTCACGCTGCGTGAAACTCTGCATGGGCAGGTCGGCGTCGCGCGCGAAGGCCATCTTCGCGAAGCTGCAGAGCAGCAGGAACACGATCACAGCCCAACGCAGAGCCGCGCTCAGGGCATGATAAAAGGAGGCCAGCACCATCGGCACCGAGCCTCCCCCACCTTGATCGATGCTCGAAACGAGTTTCAGGTCTTTTTCCTCAACGCAGGGATGTGCCCCTCTGAAAGCACACTAATATAACAGCTGCGTTTCGTCGTTAAAAACTCGCAACCTCAGACCTTGCGGACCACACACGCGCCTTGCATCTCACACGGATCCCACTTCTGACCGGCAGGCGGACGCGGACCAGCATAGGCAAGGCTGTCGCTGCTGTCGGCAACGCACGCACCCTGCATCTCGCACGGATCCCACTTCTGACCC
>NZ_AYXS01000012.1:325603-325696 GCF_000505765.1 Asaia sp. SF2.1
ATCGCTGCTGTCGGCAACGCACGCACCCTGCATCTCACACGGATCCCACTTCTGGCCGGCAGGCGGGCGCGGGCCGGCATAGGCGAGGCTGTC
>NZ_AYXS01000013.1:0-59277 GCF_000505765.1 Asaia sp. SF2.1
GTCCGGCTGGATCGGTTTTTCCCTGCGCAGCTGGGCGGCAGTCTGCCTCGCCCTTGCCACCGCCTTCTGGGCGCAGCTCGACTCCCCCGCTGGTGCCGCCGTCACCGTCATGATCATTACCCAGCCCCTGCGCGGACAGGCCCTTTCCAAGGCGCTCTACCGGCTGGTTGGCACAGCCCTTGGCGTGGGGGCTTCCATCCTGCTCATCGCCTGTTTCAGCCAGGATCGCGGCATGATGCTGGGTGGATGCGCGCTGTGGCTGGCAGGCTGCACCTATATCGGGTCGCTGGAACGCCATTTCCGTTCCTATGGTGCGCTGCTCGCCGGTTACACGATCGCTCTGGTCGCCATCAACGTGATCGACACACCGCAGAATGTGTTTGACGTCGCCCTTTCCCGCGCAAGCTGTGTCGCAATCGGCATCGCCTCTGTGGCCTTCGTCAACATGCTTACCGGCTCACCCAAGGCGTGGCAGAAACTGGCGGATAGTCTTGAGGCCAAGGCGGGTCAGATCCGGGCTTTCGGACGCGACGCCATGCGGGGCGATTCCGTGCCTGATGCGATGGAGACCACCGCCATCGCAGGCGAGATTCTTTCGCTCTCGGCCCAGATTACCTATGCCCGTACCGAGATCGACCGCTCAACGCGGCGTACCGCCGGGGCGCGTCTCGCGATCATCGGCATGCTCACAGTCCTCGGCTCAGGACGCGCCATCGCCCATATCCTGCGTCACAAGAGTGTCTCGGCTCTCGCGCATCGTCACGTGCTGGCATGGCACGAGTTACGTGAGGACAATAGCGACCGTTACGAGACGGTTGGCTCCCTGATGGACGCCATGCAGGCCGAAGCACCGGATTATCACCCCGACGCCCATGATGCGCATTTTCTGGAGCGCAGCGCCGTCATGCTGAGCAACCGGCTTCATATTGCAACGGGCATCGATACGCTGCAGCACGCCACCCCGGCAGGGAACGCCCTCAAACTGGCACAGCTTGGCCAGCATGCCGATCATGTCGCCGCGTTTATCAACGCGCTACGGGTCCTGTTGGGATTCTCGATCACCGCCGGGCTTTGCATCGCCAGCGATCAGCCTGCCTCCATGGCGGCTCTGTCACAGGCCGCGCTGATCTTGACTCTGGCGTCGACCGCACTCGACACCTCCCAATTCGGCATGGGTGCAATACTCGGCCTCTCATTGGCCGTGGCTGTGGCCATCGTCATGAATTATTTCGTGCTTCCGCATATCGCTGCTTTCGGTGCGCTGGCCCTGGTTTTTCTGCCCCACACGATCTTTGCCTGCGTCATGCTGATGAACGCCCGTACCAGCGCCATCGGGTTCAATTACGGGGCGTTTTTCCCAATCATCCTCGGTCTCAGCAATCATCAGGATTACGACCCGCTCGCCTTCATCTCGCGCAATATTTTCTATCTGATCTCGGGTGTCGTTGCCTTCGTCATTCTGGTCCTGCTGTTCCCTCCCACGCCCAAAAGCCGGCGTTTTCGTATCGCTGCCTCAATCGGTCAGGATCTTGAGGCCCAGCTGCATGGAAACGGGAAGCCAGCCGGGGCGCGTTTGCTCAGCCTCAAATATGACAGGCTCGCGCAATTGCTGACCTGGACAAAACGCATGGACGCGCATCGCCGCGTCAACCGCCATGTCTTCAATCGCCTTGTCATGCTGGAGGACCTCGCCACCACTCTGGCGCGGGTGCGTCATTATCTGGATGAGGCTGCGGCCTCGCCGTGCCTGCGCCTTCTCGCCACTGAAGCACATGGGCTGATCAACACTGCTTCGTTTCCCACCCTTGGCCATGCCCTGCCACAAATCAGCAACCGCTTTCTCGATATCGCGCGCACGGCCCGCGACCATGAGCGCAATCTGGCCGTGCTCTGCGCGGGCAGTCTTGAGGCTGTGCGGTCCACACTTGAGGATAATCGCTCGACCTTGCGCCATTTCGGCCTGGGGCGTCGGCGATGGTAGGCGGGATTTCCACACGCAACACGGGTGATGGGTATGAGTGAAGTCATCGACCTCGAAGGCGTTCTCGTCTCGGCCTTTGTCGCCAATCTGTTTCTCGCTCTCCTCACGCTGGCCATTGTGCGCTGGTGCTTCGGCCGTCTCAATCTGTGGCGTTTTTTCTGGAATCCGCCACTCGCGCAATTCGGTCTGCTTGTCTGTCTGCTTGGCCTTTATACCTGGCTTTTGTGAAGGTAATCCGCTCGTGCTCGCTCGCGCCTCCCGCCTGATCCGGTGGTTCATCACTCTGTCGATCCTTGTGGTCGCCGGGATCGTTATCGTGATCCTGTGGGATTACTATACCGCAGCCCCCTGGACCCGTAACGGGCAGGTCCGCGCGCAGGTCGTGAACATGGCGCCGCGTGTTTCAGGCGAAATTATCGAGGTTCGGGTGCAGGATAACGAATTCGTACATCGGGGCGACGTGCTCTATGTCATCGATCCTTTCGACTTCAAGGTGCGTGTCGCCTCCGCCGAGGCCAATCTGGCCGAGCGCAAGGCCGATCTCGATTTCAGGAATTCGCAGTTCCAGCGGCGTCGGATCATCCCGGGGGTTGCTGTATCGGGCGAGGAAAAACAGCAATATGCCGCCGCCGCCGCTCAAGCCCGTGCCCAGTATGATGCCGCTCAGGCAGCCCTCAGACAGGCCCGCATCGATCTGGAGCGGACGATCGTGCATAGTTCGATCGATGGCTACGTGACAAACCTGCTCATGCGGCCCGGCGATTTTGCCACAGCCGGTCATGTGAATATCCAGATCATCGATTCCGCCTCCTACTGGGTTGACGGCTATTTCGAGGAGACCAAGGTCCATAATATCGAGATCGGCGACCCTGTCCGGATGGACCTTATGGGCGGCCATCATCCTGTTTTCGGCCATGTCGAGAGCATTACCCGCGGCATTTCAAGCATGAATGCCTCGACTGCAACACAGGGCCTGCCGTCGGTGGACCCGGTCTATACATGGGTAAGGCTCGCACAGCGTATTCCGGTGCGTATCCATATCGACAAGCTCCCGCCTGACCTGCATCTGGCAGCGGGCATGACGGCCACCGTCACGATTGTCTCCGAAAACGGCCACAGGCGGCACATGTCCACAAAGGACGCGCTTCATCATTTCGGAGACGACATGCGTCATGTTATCGGCCATTAGGAAAGCGGAATGATGCGATGGCACGCAGGCGCCTAGCCTTCTGGAGAAACAGGGAGCCACCGGAGTGACCATGCGAAAAGCCCTCCTCCTGATTGACGTACAGAACGATTTTCTACCCGGCGGCGCACTCGGCGTGCCCAATGGCGATGCGATTTTCCCGGCAATCGACACGCTTCTGTCTCTTGATTTTGCAGCTGTTATCGCCAGCCGTGACTGGCACCCGCCTGAACACTGCTCTTTCACGCCCTATGGCGGCCCCTGGCCCGTTCACTGCGTAGCAGGCACGAGAGGGGCCGATTTTTCTCCCCGCCTGAACCAGAGCCGACTCAGCCATATCGTCCATAAGGGGCTGGATATTGCCTGTGATTCCTACTCGGCCTTTTTCGATAACGATCAGGTCCACGCCACCGGGCTTGAAGGCCTCCTGCGCGGGCTCGATATCGGGCATGTCACGCTTTGCGGCCTAGCGCTCGATTACTGTGTTGCCACTACGGCCCGGGATGCGCGGCGGCTTGGCCTCGCAACTGATATCGCGCTCCCTGCCTGTCGCGGCATTGCCCCTGACCCTGCCGCCTGCCTGAAGGAACTGCGCATGCTTGGCGTGAACCTCATCGAGGCCTGAGCAGGCGGCATTGATGCAGCGCCGCACGATACAGGCGTCTTGTCAGGGCGATCACGAGGCGGCAGGTAAAAGTCGCCTCCCTCTGCTTTTATCCGGATCGACCATGCGCCCGCGCCTCCTTCATCATGACTGACCGCGCGAAGCAATGGCGAAAAAAAGCCGTTCGAGCGGCGTTTCTGATTCATCGCTGGCTGGGTATTGGCCTTGGCGCGCTGATGCTTCTCTGGTGCCTGTCCGGGATGGTCATGCTCTGGAAACCCTGGCCCCAGCCAGACGAGCAGCTTGCCAGACTGGCACATGAGCCTCTCCGGTTTGATCGCCCTCCTGTGCTTCCGGATCTGCATGGTTCCTATCGGCAGTTCCGGCTGGTTATGGCCGGCTCTGTCCCGGTTTTGCAGGTCATGGACGACAAGGCAGAAAGCCGGAATTACGACCTGCGCACAGGCCAGATTCTGGGCCCTAAGGATATTTATCCCGACCCTGCCGCTCTGGCGGAGGTAGCTGGCCGCTATGCTGCGCTGGAGGGCGAAACCGTCCCACCCGTTTTCAGAGGTCTACGCCGCGTAGATCAATGGATCCTGAATACCAAAGGCCATGATGCAGGGTTCTATCGCTTCGATTTCGACAGCCCGCGCCACACGATCCTCTATCTCTCTCCGCTGACGGGCGATGTCGTACAGGCCACCACCCGCAAGACACGGTTCTGGTCATGGCTTGGCGCTATCCCCCACTGGCTGTATTTTTCACAACTGCGCCGTCACCCGGTCATCTGGTCGGACACGCTCATTGTCCTGTCAGGCCTTGGCGTCACCCTGACCACGCTCGGGCTCTGGATCGGTCTGCGCCGCTTCCGGGTCGGGCGTCGTCTCTCACCCTATCGCGGCACGCATCTCATTCATCATGCTACCGGGTCGGTGTTCGGGCTCTTCCTCCTGTCATGGATCCTGACCGGGTTTCTCAGCATGAACCCGGCGGGGCTGATGGCTCACAAGCCCTCCCCCCTCTGGATGTCCCAATGGCGCGGTACACTGCCCGCCTCGGCAGTGGAAGAGACAGTTGCGGCACTTACCCGCGTACCCCATCAGTCGTTTCGCGACATTCTTGCCCTACCCGGCGTGCATGGAACGAGACTTTTGGTGACAGACGCAGAGGGCAACCCGCAGCGGCTGGATCTGACGCTCGCTCCCTCACCCCTCACCGCGTCGGAACTTGTCGATACAATGGCTCAGACGGGCACAGCGGCTGAGGTAACGCTCTTACAGAACGATGATGCCTATTATTTCTCGACGCATCACAAACGCCGCGTCTTCCCGGTTTTTCGTCTCATCGGAAAAGACAGGGCAAGACTCTATCTCGATGCCCGGTCAGGCGAGGCGCTGCTACGTATCGACACAGCAGAAAAAGGCTCACGCTGGGTCATCTATGGTCCCCATGATCTCGATTTCTTTTCTTGGCTGCGTGAGCCAGACGCACGGCTTTGGATCATTCTGCCTCTGCTCTGCGGTGTCAGCCTGATATGCCTGTCTGGACTGTGGATCGGCGTGCAGCGCTGCCGGCATCGACGCCACAGCCCGGCGAGGCTTGACCGTGCAACACGTAACAGATCAGGAAGAAAGCCACGCCGCCATGCAAGATCGTGATGCAAGAGAGCCAAGATGACACACCCTTCCGCCACACAGCCTGACCGACAAGCCTATCCCCTGGGTATTTTATGCGGTGCAGGCGCAGGGGCCCTGTGGGGACTGGTTTTTCTCGCCCCTGAGCTGGTGCGTCATTTCTCGCCGCTTTATCTCGCTGCCGGGCGCTACCTCGCCTATGGCGTTATTGCACTGGTCCTGATTGGCGCGCGATTGCCCGCGCTATGCCGGATTCTTGCCGCTCGTGACTGGAGCACATTGTTTCGTCTCTCGTTTCTGGGGAACAGTTTCTACTATATCATGTTGTCCATGGCCGTGCAGAAGGGCGGGATTGCCCTGACTTCCCTTGTCATAGGGTTTATGCCTGTGGCCGTAACGATCATCGGCAGTCGCGACAGCGATGCCCCGCCGCTGCTCAAACTCGCGCCATCGCTGTTCTTCTGCATGATCGGCGCTTTCTGCATCGGCTGGCAGGCCCTGTTTCAGGTAGATCTGTCGCCGGGAATTCCGGGGCACAACCCTGTTCTCGGCCTTGCATGCGCCTGCGCTGCACTGGCCTCCTGGACCGGCTTTGCTGTCGGGAACAGTCGCGCCCTTGCGCGCCTCGATCATGTCTCAGCACATGACTGGAACCTACTTACGGGGATCATGACCGGCGCCCAAGCTCTTGTGCTCCTTCCTGCCGCCATCCTGAGCGACCCGGCGCAGCATAGCCATCATGACTGGCTTGTTTTCTGGGCAGTTTCGGCGGGAGTGGCCTTTATCGCTTCGGTCTGTGGCAATGCCTTGTGGAACCGCATGAGCCGGTTGCTACCGCTCACCCTCACCGGGCAAATGATCCTGTTCGAGACGCTTTTTGCGCTGATCTACGGGTTTGCGTGGGAGCAGCGCTTGCCACGCCCGCTGGAGATCGGCTCCTTCGTGTTTATCATCGCCAGCGTCTTGTCATGTGTCGCCGCGCATCGTCGTCCCGCCCCAGTGGCCGTAACTGAACAGGCGATGTAATGCCTGTCCGGCTGATCCGTCAGGAAAATCACGGCGTACACTTTTAGGCGAAGAGGGTCAGGGCTTCCTTCACGCGCTGCTCGTTCAGCGGTTTGGGCAGGAATCTGGCCCGTGCCGGAAAGGTCGCGAGCTGGGGTACGCCGCGACCACTTGTCACAATAATCTCGATGGGCGGCCAGCGATCACGGACGAGGGCAGCCAGACGTAATCCGTCCATGCTGCCAGGCATGTCCACATCGGCCAGAACGATACGGATGTCAGGTCGGGTTTCCAGAACAATCAGGGCCTGATCGGCATCCGAGGCCTCCGCCACAGCGTAACCGGCTTCCTCGACCATATCCATCAGACACATGCGCTGCAGCGGCTCGTCCTCCACAACCAGTACGGTAGGGAAACCTGACGTCTTGCCCGATATCGCGTGCGCCATCATGTCCTCATGATCTTTTCTGCATCGGCCCGGAAACTGGCCGACAGACCTTCAGGCTCATAGCGCAGCGCAACGCCGCCCGTTCCAATCAAACCAAAGGAAATAAGGCGTGAGCCAAATCCGCCACGTACTGGCTTGGCGGCAGGTGGACCGTAGCGCTCCCGCCAGTTCAATACGAGTTCGCCGCCCCCGGTCTGGCACTCGATCTCCCAGTCAATCTCGATCTCGCCTTCAGGCACTGAAAGCGCCCCGTGCTTGCAGGCATTGGTGGTCATTTCGTGGATCAGAAGCGCCGTAGACATCGCCGCACGCGAGCCCAGGCGGATGACAGGCCCCGACAGGCGGCATCGCTCATCCATACTGGCATCGCGCAGGATATTGGCGATCAGATCGCCAAGATGGGCGGCGCGCTGGTCATCACCATGCAGCAGGTCATGAGCGCGCCCCAGTGACTGCAGCCGTTCATAGAAGCGCGTGGCGTCCTCTTTTGAGAGCGCATCACGCAGGGTCATTCGGGCAACCGCCTGCACCATTGCCAGCGTATTGCGCAGACGATGGGCTATCTCGCCATTGACCACTGCCTGCATCTCGTCAGCACGACGCCGCGCTATGGCCACCTCCAGACGGTCTGCCGCGTTATGCAGCCAGTGAATCTCATCCGCACCCCACTCATGCGGGTGAGAGAAATGCACCAGCATGAGTGCCACGTTGCGACCGTCCTCACGCACCGGAATATTGATCACGCCGCGCGCGCGCAGGGCCAGCCAGCCAGCACTCTCATCAGCCGTGCGCGGATCGGTCAGGATATCGTCGATCACGAGCGCTTCGCCGGCGAGAAGCGTCTCGCGCAGTCTGCCGTAATCATCAAAGCGATAACGCCCCTTGATGGAGGGCATCCCCTCTACCGCCCATCCCTCACTGACAGTCAGGGTTTCGATTTCGTGGTCGAGCTCGCCATAAGTGGCCCGATCGGCGTCGAACGCCTCACCGACAACCGCCATGGCCCGGCATATCATAACCTCGACATCCCGTTCGTCCCGCAACACATCCCCAAGCGCAATGAGGCCGGTCTGTCGCTTTTCCGCCGCGACCTGAGCGGTAATTTCCCGAAAGGTGAGTGAAAAGAAGTCCTGCCCCACAGGGTAGAACGTTCCCTCGAACCAGCGACGCAAGGTGCGTACTTCCTGTACGAAGGACACAGGGCGGTTTTCATCGACTGCCTGCGCCGCGAGGGAAATCCAGCGTGGCTCAACCCCCGGGAAGATATCGCGGCATGTCTTGTTGATGGCATCGGTTGCCGCAATGCCAAGATGGCGCTCCCAGGCCGGGTTGACATCCTGATATCGCCAGTCAAACACCTGCCCTTCCTCATCACGCATGAGTTTTGCGAGAATATAGCCCTCGTTCATGGTCTGGATGAGGCTGCGCCAATGCATCTGTGCCCGATCATGGGCCATGCTCTGACGACGCAGTTCCAGCAGATCGACCACCAGACGCGCCAGCTTTTCGAGCGATGCTCGCTGCACATCGGACAGCCCCCCTGGCTTCGGCGCCGGGTCGAACACCGCGAGCGCCCCGATTGTGCCAAACGGGGTCCGCAGAGGTACGCCCGCGTAAAACCGCAGATAAGGCGCCTCGACCACGAGCGGGTTGCGATCAGTGCGGGGATCAAGCCGGAGATCCTCGATCTCGATGATTGAGTCCGTGGCGACCACCATGCCGCAAATGGCATGGTCAAGATCAGTCTGGCACAGGCCGATCCCCTGACGGGCCTTGAACCACTGGCGATCCCTGTCGATCAGACTCACGACGCCAGAGCGGGTTTCGCAGATCTGGCTGGCGAGCGCGACCAGATCATCATAGCCACGCTCAGGTGGCGTATCGAGAATGTCATAGGCACGCAGCCCATGCGGTGTCGCCATCTTATCAACCATACCCGGTTCCATGCACCTCAGGTCCGGAATGCCCGCAGGATCATTCCGGCTTACGGCTTCAAGCTTGTGCGACAACTGAACTAAGCGGAGGAATGCGACCATACGGT
Source organism: Asaia sp. SF2.1 (assembly GCF_000505765.1). Taxonomy (NCBI): domain Bacteria; kingdom Pseudomonadati; phylum Pseudomonadota; class Alphaproteobacteria; order Acetobacterales; family Acetobacteraceae; genus Asaia; species Asaia sp. SF2.1. The sequence continues at coordinate 8,903 of NZ_AYXS01000013.1, forward strand.
GTTACATGCCCAATGGACAACCATTGTTTGTTTACGTTTTGGCCTCGCTCGCTTCCCACCCGTGATCAGCCGTTGTGGATTCGATCGCGCCCCGCGTTCTTGGCTCCATAGAGCAGCAGATCAGCGCGTTTCATAAGCGTCTTGATCGTATCACCAGCTTCAAAGCGGGTCAGCCCTGCGCTGAAGGTAACCAACCCAGTAGACCGTGAGATTTCCCAATCGGTCTTTTCATGAAAAGCCTCACGTACACCGTCGAGACGGGCTATGGCCGTCTCCAATGTCTGGGCAGGCAGGAGAATCCCGAACTCCTCCCCCCCGATACGGGCCACCATGTCAGCTGGATGGGTATGGGTCTCGAGTACGTGGGCGACCTGCCGCAGAACCTGATCCCCCGTCTGGTGGGAATAGGTATCATTGATCGCCTTGAAATGATCGATATCGACAATCGCCAGACAGAAATCAGGGCCACCGGCATTGGCCCCTGTCAGCATTTTCTCCACCGCCTCATCGAAGGCGCGCCGGTTGTAAACCCCGGTCAGGGCATCTTCACGCGCCTGTCGGGCAGTCAGGTCGATCTGTATTTCCAGACGCGCCAACAAGGCATCTTTTTCCCTCGTCTGGGCCTCAAGATCGGTCGTGCGAGACCGGATGACGCGCGCCAGACGATTTGCCTCCGCCCGGTAGCTCCAGACAATGCCCCAGTAGGACAGTGCGATGACGATGCAGAGCGCTACCGCACAGGAGACCCAGAACTGGCGCCTCTGCCACCATTTGGGATCGATCACGAAGCGCACCAGCGTCACAGGTCGGGGCCATACCTGCCCTGGATGCGCGGCCGAGGTGGTGAGAGTGTAAGCGCCGGGGGGGAGCGATGTCAGTTCGAGCGTGCGCGAACGTCCGGTTGTCGTCCAGGCACTCCCTGCCCCCGTGATCGTGGTGCGGAAAAGGATTTCTTTGGGTGCGATATAGCTTGGTGCCGTGTAGCGTATGGTCAGGTTATGACGCGACGGTACATGCAAAACGTCACCCTTGCGCAGATTAAGAATATCGCGCCCGTCCAGAGCCACGCCGTCGAGTGCGACAGGGGGTGGGGGTGGTTTAACGAGAAATTTGTCGAAGCTGTTCGTGTCGGTTCTGGCTAGACCGATGGCCGTTGCGATCCAGAGCGTTCCATCCCGTGCAAGCACGGCACTGGGCTGCGCGCTTCCGCTGGCCTGACTGCTGCTAAGCCCGTTGGTCTCGTCCAGCTGGATATAACTCAGGGCCTTGCGTCTGCCATCGGCCACGGCCTCCAGATCTGTCAGCGCGATGCGGAAAAGGCCTCGATTGCTGGTGAGCCAGAGATAACCCCTGTTATCCCGAATCAGGGTGAACACTGAGTCGACAGGCAGCCCGGCATCACGCCCGATATGGGTCATTGTCCCCTGACGATAGCGATAGAGCCCACGATCAGTGGTCAGCCAGAGATCGTCACCAATGGCAACGAAGCCGAAAATCGTGTGGGCCCCATCGACCCCGCTGAAGCGTGTGGCACGAACCTTGCCGTCACGGATGACCCGCACACCATCAAGCGTTCCGATCCAGAGCGTATCACCCTTGGTGAAAATGGCAGTGATCAAGCCACTCAATGCCTTGGAAGCCGCGTAACGCTCTACTTTGTCATCCGGCATCAGTCGGAACAAGCCGCGCTGTGTCCCGACAATCAGGCTATGACTACCGTCAAAAGCCAGCGCGCGCACATTGCCTGCAGGCAGGCCGCTTGCACTGTCCAGATGGCGTATGGTTCCATCCGGCGCTAAGGCAAAAAGCCCGTCTGCATAGGTGCCGAGCCAGACCGTGCCGTCATGATCCTCGATACTCGACAACACCTCGGGCTGATGCCCCGAACGCGTCGGCAGATACATGGTCTCGGGCGAATCTCCCTTGATGATACGCGACACTCCACCATCTGTTCCGACCCATAATGCACCGGTATGATCTTCCATGACGGTGCGGACGAAATCACCCGACAACCCGTTATGACGGCGCAGACTGCTGAAGGGTGTTTCCTGCAACCGAAACAGTCCGGCATTGGTGCCAACCCAGATCGACCCCTCTGTATCCTCGGCCAGAGACAGGATACGCCCGCCCGTAGGGTCGAGCGTGTCAGGCATGACCTCCACCCTGTTCCCGCTGAGGCGCAGCAACCCGTGATCCTCGGTGCCTACCCAGAGCGACCCATGCCGGTCCTGGAGCAGTGCGGTAACCCGTCCCTGATCCCTCAGATCATAGGCCAGACGAGGCTTGTTATCAGTTATGGAGAATATGCGGCTGTCCGAGACAATCCAGAATGTGCCGTCCGGCGCGTGATAGGGCCATGACAGCCCATGGGGCAGGTCCCATGACGCCGGAGGCTGACGCACATGGCCATCCTTGTCGCGTATGATGATACCGCTATAGGTGCCGAGCCACAGGGAATCCGAGGCATCGAACGCCATGTTGCGATAAATGCTTGAAAGCGGCTCGTTATGCCCTGGCGTCAGATAATGAAACCTGCCGGAATGGGACATGGTGCCCAGACCGTGATTTTCATAAAGCATCCAGACATCGTCATGCCTATCCACTTTCATCGACTGGACGATTGTCGAGGGCGCGCTGGCCTCATGCGGCCAGAAATGCCAGCTGCCATCGCTGTCATGACGACCGACATCACCACGGGAGTCGCTGAACCACATATCGCCCGCGGCATCGAGAGTCAGCGCACCAATTCCGTTATCGGGCAGGGCCGGATCACTGCCGCGGTTCTGCACGTGAAAATCCAGCCCGTCATAGGAGACGAGACCCTCCCATGTCGCAAACCACATGCGGCCATCAGGTGTCTGAACGATGTCGCGTATGGAATTCTGCGGCAGTCCGTCCTGTGTGGTCCAATGCTTGATGGCGTAATTGCCCAGCGAGGAAACGTCGTCACTGGACGCTGCATGAGCCGAAAAGGCAGGCAAGGCGAGCATTGCCAGACTGCACAGCCCGGCCCGAATCTCGCTCACCCCGGAAACTCGATCGCGCCTGCGTGTAGGAGAGGCAGATTTGTACGGGACCTCAGCCAAGACATGAACACCCGCATGGGCCGGGCCATGAGGGCAATACCTTGCATCGGGTCGTTCGGTCTGTCTGATCGTCGGGCTTCGTCATCTGTCACGTTCATCATGCGGGCAGAGTACGATTCTTATAGCCCTGCCCCCGCCTGGGGAAAAGCATCGAGAGCATCCTGCAGCTCGACGTTGCCTTTTCGCAACGCTGCTGCAGATGGGGTTGAGATGAGGCATCCGAACAGCATCTCATGGCAAGACCATCCCCATAGTCGGACCCGGAGATCTACTGGCCAGACGCGCCAGAAGCATTGCGGGTGGCCCTGCAAAAAGCTGATCTGATGGGGCAGCGCCGCGATTGCAGCAAGTTTCGACGATGTTTGCACAAGTCGACTGCTCTGTGGTCGAGACTGACATAATCTCCTGACCTGACGACAGAAGATGCAAGCTTTGAAACCTGAGAGAAGGACCACATACGGATAAAGGGGGGTGGCGCGCCCTGCTGGATTCGAACCAGCGACCCACAGCTTAGAAGGCTGTTGCTCTATCCAACTGAGCTAAGGGCGCGTATCGCCATACCCTTGGTGGTGGTGGTCGGGGCGCCCGGACTCGAACCGGGGGCCTCTTGTACCCAAAACAAGCGCGCTACCAGGCTGCGCCACGCCCCGAACGCGCGGACCCTACCGCAACTCGCGGCAGGGTGAAAGGTGCACTCTCGAAAAAACTGAAGAATTATCCGAGGTTACGCCCAGAAGTTGCGCGCCCAAGTTAGGTGCCCAGTTCAAGCGCCTAGGTTGCGGGCCAGCGGCGGTACGAAAAGCGGCGCCGTGTCCCACGGGAAGAGCACCCAGGTATCTTGTGCCACTTCCATCACATACTGATCGGTATGGGGCTTGCCGTTGGGTTTGGCGTAAAGGCAGGCAAAATGCGCTTTGGGGAGCACATCGCGCACGACCTTGGCCGTCTCACCGGAATCGACCAGATCATCGATTACCAGAAAGCCCTCGCCGTCACCGGCAGCAATCGGGGCTTTCACCACGCGGGGTTCCTTCTGGTCTTGCGCGCTTTCGCCCGAATAGCTGATGACCGAGATGGATTCGACAAGACGGCAATCGAGCTCACGCGCGATAATGGCCGCCGGGATAAGTCCGCCCCTTGTGACGGCTACGATGCCCTTGAATTCGCCGCGCGCCATCAGGGCCGAAGCGAGGGTGCGGGCATCGCGGTGCAGCTGGTCCCAGGTGACGGTTGCGTAGTTGGTAGCCATCAGAACAGTTTTCCTCCATCTGGCACCCGGTGGTCCGGGCAGATCAGCACCATGTCGCCGGAGCGATCAGGCATGCCGAGCGCCAGCACTTGATTGACGGTCGTGTTTTGCAGTTGCGGGTTAACCACAGCGCAAACCTGCCTGCCAACCAGCTGCGGTGCCTTGTAGTTTCTTGCCAGGGTCATTGTGGCACGACGGACACCCAGATGGGCGCCGAAATCGATCCAGAGCAGCGTCTTGCCCCCCTCTTCCTGCGCCGAGGCGATGGTCCCGACACGTATATCGGGCTGAACGGCCCCTGCCTGCACCGGGGCCGGAGACGATTCGGGGGCAATGTCGCTGTCTGAAGTCATGCGGCGGAACCTGCCTGCGCAACCCGTGAAATGCAATCGCGCAATCACCATGCTGCGCGGGCATTCTGACGCTTGCTATGGGGCAAAAACCTGCGCGAAGGTGTGCTGCCGATTTTCATACACAACATTGCTGGATTGCGGGCGCTGTCTATAGTGATTACGCCATGCCAGAGCCCCTTTCTCCCGACGCTTCGCCCCCTCCTCCCTCCGACGCGCTGCGCGATATCATCGGGCTCAAGCCCTTTCTCGCCAGTCGCACGCTCTCTGCCCTGTCTGCACAGGTGCTTGCCGTGGCGGTTGCCTGGCAAACCTATGCCCTGACCCATAGCGTCACGGCGCTTGGCCTTATCGGTCTCGCCCAGTTCCTGCCCATGCTCGCGCTGGTATTCATCTCGGGCCATGTAGCCGATCGCTATAATCGCAAGCGTATCGTGCAGATCTGTCAGGCAATCGAGGTGTGCGGTGCACTTCTCATGGCCTTCGCCACCATGACGGGCCAGTTGGCGCCTTGGGCCCTCTATGCGCTCGTCGCGTGTTTCGGAGCACTTCGGTCCTTCGAAGGGCCCTGCCAGCAGACCTTTCTGCCTTCGATCGCCACTCCGGCACAGTTCCCTCGGGCGGCGGCGCTGTCATCCTCCCTGTTCCAGACAGCCTCGATTATTGGCCCGTCTCTGGGTGGCTTGCTGTACGGCATGGGCGCGGATTTCTGTTACCTGACCTGCGCCTGTGGTTTTGCCATCGCGCTGGTCTCGACCTCGTTGCTCAGGCTGAAGCCCTATGTGGGCAATCGTTCGCCGATGAGCCTTGAATCGCTGTTCGGCGGTATTGCCTTCCTCAAGCGTCGCCGCGACCTGCTGGGGGCAATCTCGCTCGATCTGTTCGCAGTGCTGCTGGGTGGGGCAACAGCAATGTTGCCTGTCTATGCCGATGATATCCTGCATCTTGGCCCCATAGGACTGGGCATACTCCGGGCTTCACCGGCTGTGGGGGCGCTCATGGGCTCGCTGGTGCTCGCCCGCTATCCGCTCAGATCTTATGCTGGCCCCATCATGTTTGCCTCTGTCGGTATTTTCGGCATCGCCACGATTGTGTTTGGCGTCTCGCATTCCCTCACCCTGTCTGTCCTCTCCCTGGCCGTGCTGGGCGCTGCCGACGTGGTGAGTGTGGTGGTGCGTGGTGCCCTCACACAGCTTGCCACGCCCGATGGCATGCGGGGCCGTGTGTCTGCCGTGAACATGCTGTTTATCGGCTCGAGCAATCAGCTGGGTGAATTCGAGAGCGGTATGCTGGCGACAGCCATCGGCACTGAAGCCGCCGTTGTGGCAGGCGGCATTGGCACGCTTGTCGTCGCGGGGCTCTGGATCAGAATGTTCCCGCGCCTGTGGGCGCTGGATCGCCTAGATACGATCACACCGGATGAAACATGAATTTTGAAGGAAAAATGCCTGGCTCCCGAAGTAGGACTCGAACCTACGACCCAGCGATTAACAGTCGCTTGCTCTACCAACTGAGCTATTCGGGACCGGCGAGGCACTATCTAGCGAAAGCTTTTCATGGGGTAAACCCCCCTCTGTCATTTTTTTTGCATATGGAGTTTTTCTTCTGATGGCAGCGCCCTCCCGCCGACTTGTTCTCATGGGTGCAGGCGGCATCATTCTAGCTACAGTCCTGCAATCACGGCATGTTTTCCATCATCGCACGCAGATCGCGACAGATGGAAAGCCGAGGCGCGTACGCCTCGCCTGGCCCGAATCTGATTATGATCCCCTGCTCTGGCTGTGCCAGCAGGGGCTTTTCGGGCGCTACAATGTGCAGGTCGATATCGTCGAGGTGGGCGGCGGAAACAGTGCGATCGATGCTGTGCAGAACGGTCGCGCCGATGCCGCGCTCAGCCCCCTGCTCGACTGGCTGCCTGCGCTCTATCAGGATGACGCCGAAGATCTGCCGGCGAAACTGGCCTGCGGCGTCAGGGGCGGCAGCTACCGGCTTCTGGTGCGGCGCGACCTGAAGCTGCACAAGGTGGCTGACCTCGCTGGAAAGAAGATTGGTGTCATGAGCCTTGAGGGTGCAGATCGCCGATTCGTCAGCATCCAACTTCGTCGACGCGGGCTGCATCCAACCGATTCGGTCCATTGGGTCGCGATTCCTGCAGACGACATGGCCGATGCCCTGCGCGCAGGGGAGCTGGATGCCGTCGCCGTGCATGACCCGATGGGATGGCGAATCCTGCAACAGACTCAGGGTGTCAGCTGGAACATGCTCGACAGCATGACGGGGGCTGAACGCGAAAGAATCGATCTTACACTCGGTATCGCAACCAGGGCTCTGGCTCAGGACCCCGGCCTCGCTGCCGCTCTCACCGCCGCGCTCAGCGATGCCCAGCACGAATTCCCCGCGCATCGCGACGAACTGGCGTTGCTATGGGACAAGGACAAGGACGCACCGGACGATGCGAAGGGCATGCTGGATCGTGAAATCACCAGCCATCCGGTCACAGGGCATCCGCTTCGAGTGCAGGTCGAGCAATATGTGGACGAGCTCAAGCTGCTCGGCCTGATGCAGGACGCCGATAACGCGACCGACATCGCCCATCGTATCTGCCTGCCCGTCTGATCCGGGGTTTCTGGAAGGCTTGGACGCGCGGGGTAACGCCCCGCTATGCCCGACAGCGTTGTGACCCGGCGAAAACCCGAGACATCGGGTAATCGCTTGTCTACGCGGGACGAGAAAACAGATTTAACAGAGACATGTGTCGGCCAGCGATGGCCGGGGCCATCAGCCCCGCTCGATGGCCTCGCGTCCTGCTGTGGCAAGCTGGTCCACGCGTTCATTATTGACGTTACCGCTATGACCGCGCACCCAGAGCCAGGTCACATGGTGGCGTTTTTCTGCTTCCAGGATACGCTGCCACAAATCCATGTTCTTGACCGGATCACCTGCCGCATTGCGCCAATTGCGCCTCACCCAGCCGGTATGCCAGCGCGTGATGCCATTACGCAGATACTCGCTGTCGGTATGGAGCGTCACATGACAGGGGCGGTTGAGCGCCTCAAGCGCCTCAGCCGCTGCCGTGAGTTCCATGCGGTTATTGGTGGTCTCGAGTTCACCACCCGAAAGCTCACGTTCATGCCCGTTGGCACAGAGCAACGCGCCCCAGCCTCCGGGTCCCGGATTGGGGCGACAACCCCCATCGGTCCAGATCTCGACGTGCGGCGCGCCCTCGGGGAGCGGCGGCTTGGCTGCCTCAGACATGGAGCAACCCCCTCGCATTCTCGCGCCAGGCTCGAAGCCTGTGATGATAGGCCAGCGGGTCCTTGCGCGTGACGATCGCATCCGCTGGCGTGTTGATCCAGTCAAAGAGCCGGGTCAGCAGGAAACGGATGGCTGCCCCCTGAACGAGCGCCGGCATAGCCGCCTTTTCCTCAGCCGCGAGCGGCCGCACGGATTGATAGCCCCCCATCATCCCGGCAATGAGCGCAGGCGAGGCTGTCTGCTCGTCGGGAAAGCACCACGCATTGAGGCAGATCGCCAGATCATAGACATAGAGATCGGTGCAGGCGAAATAGAAATCGATCAGCCCCGAGACGTTGCCGCCCTCAAAAAACACGTTGTCTGGAAAGAGATCCGCATGGATCTGCCCCTGCGGGAGAGTCCCTTCCTGCGGCCATGCTTTCAGCACATCGGCAATGGCAAGCTGAAGCTCTTCAGTCAGGCCCGGATACAGGCTGTCCCCTGCCCCGTGGCAGGAATCGAGCAATGGCTGCCAGGCTTGCGGGCCGAGACTGTTTTCACGACGCGCCCGAAAGCCGTCTCCCAGCAGGTGCAACCGCGCCAGCGCCTGCCCCAGCGAGAAGCACGCTCCCGCTGTGATTGTGGCGATCGGTCGGCCAGTGAGAAAGGTCGTGATGGCCGCCGGACGATCCATAAGGCGCCGCAGGGCAACGCCGTCACGCGCAATCACCGGGGTCGGGCATTTGAGACCACGACGGGCAAGATGCTGCATCAGGCCAAGAAACCAGGGTAGTTCGGCCTCATTCACCCGCTTTTCATACAGGGTGAGGATCGCACGCCCGGCTTCGGTCTCGATCAGATAATTGGTGTTCTCGACACCCTCGGCGATTCCGTCCACGCTCTTGAGCGGACCGAGATCGTATTCCGCCAGAAACGCTTCAAGCGTCTCCGGCGGGATGGTTGTATAGACCGCCATCGATTTAGGCGGACAAAAAAGCGTTCATGCGTGTTCCGCCAGATCTCAGACGGGTTCGCCGAGCGGGCTGGGCAGACGGAACGCCACGTTTTCCTTCTTCACGATACGCTCTTCGATATCGAGCTTGTAGCGCGTCGAGAGAGCATCGACCATTTCCTGAACCAGCGATTCAGGTGCCGAGGCCCCTGCCGTGATCCCGACCGTGGAAACACCTTCAAGCACGCTCCAGTCGAGCGCCGCCAGCTTGGGCACCAGAAGCGCACGCTTGGCGCCAGAACGCTCGGCCACTTCACGCAGGCGCTGCGAATTCGACGAGTTGGGCGAGCCAATCACGATCACCAGGTCGCTCTCCGGCGCAATGGCCTTCACGGCCTCCTGACGATTGGTGGTGGCGTAGCAGATATCTTCCTTCTTCGGCCCTTCGATGAGCGGGAAACGCTCACGCAGGATCGCAACGATCTCTGATGTATCATCCACCGAAAGCGTCGTCTGGGTAATGAAGGCAAGACGCGTCGGGTCGGCGGGCTGGACGGTACGGGCTTCTTCCGCATCGTTGATGAGCGTCACCGCGCCGTTGGGCAGCTGGCCCATCGTGCCGACCACTTCAGGATGGCCTGCATGGCCGATCATGAGGATATGACGGGCATCGGGACCACCACCGGCAAAATGGCGCTCGGCTTCACGATGCACTTTCGAGACCAGCGGGCAGGTCGCATCTAGGTAAAGCAGGTTGCGACGCTGCGCCTCGGCCGGAACCGATTTCGGCACGCCATGCGCCGAAAACACGACATGGCCATCCGCAGGGACCTCGTCGAGCTCTTCAACGAAGATCGCGCCCTGTTCCTCGAGATTCTCGACGACAGTACGGTTATGCACGATCTCGTGGCGGACATAGACAGGAGCGCCATAACGGCGGATGGCTTCTTCCACCACGCGGATGGCCCGGTCCACGCCAGCACAGAAGCCACGCGGCCCGGCCAGAAGAACGCGAAGCGTTTGTGCCCCGGACGCCTGCTCCGAGGTCTCTTGCGGGCGTGAAGTGGTCAAGGTGTCGGGCATGGTGTTCCCCAATCTCACGGCAGGCGGTATATGCGAACAAGCCCCATGGCAGCACGCATGTCAGATGATGCAACGCTTCGCGATATGGGCTCGCATATGGGAGCTACGCAACCCGTTGCCAGTATGCAAGCCCATGATTGATGTGAGGCCGTTATTGCATGATCATTTGGCATTGTGTCGCCACCATACCATACCGGGCTCGGTTTCCGCACCGGTGAATAGACGAGAGCCTTGTTCATGACCAGATATGCCCGCCAGTTCCTCCCTCTCCTCGCCATACTCGGCACGGGCACAGCCCTCACAGCGTGCGATCAGGATGATCAGAGCGCCTTCGCCCCTGTCTGCCCTCCGGTCGAAATCCTGAGTTCGGCAGCCGATTATTATCAGTATGACGGCCACGGACTGGATGCAGGCAGCCTTGTGACCCACGCGGCCATGAGCGGTCTGACCGGCAATTGTGAAGGCGCGCCCAAGAAAACCGTTCGCTCACGCCTCAGCCTGGGCATTACGGTCGAGCGCGGCCCGGCCTCTGATGGCAAGGATATCGTCCTGCCGTATTTCGTGGCCGTGATGCGCGACGGCAAGATCATCGACAAGAAGGAATTCGAGGTTCCTGTCTCGTTTGCCGGCAACCAGTCCACCGTCTCGCTGCGTACGCCGGTACGCATCATCGATGTGCCTGCATCGCCCGATCTGCAGCTGACCAACTACTCCCTGAAGATCGGCTTCCAGCTCAGCCGCGAGCAGCTCGACTACAACCAGACCCATTTGCGCCCGGCAAAGTTCACAGCCCACACGAACTAAACCACACAAATTTCGAGTGTTTTTATAGAAACACTTTGTATTTTCGTTTTATGCTGATACGCTGGGGAACCATCTTCCTCCGGAACGTTTCGTCATGCGCCCATATCCTGCCCTGCCTGCCCTGCTCCTGCTTGCAGGCTCGCTTCCCTGCGCCGCGCATGGCGAAACCATCAATCAGGTCAACACAGGCCGCACGGCGACGACCGCCCCATCGGTTTCACGCCAGACACCGCGGATTGATCCCACAGCGGCCGAGGAACAGGTGACGGTAAGCGGCACCAACCGACCCGAAATCCAGAACTTTCCCCATGCCGGGCCGGTGGGGCAGCCGCGACGCGTGACCCCGCTTCAAAACCGCCCCCCGCACGGGACGCAGGGCGACTGGGGCGTTTTCACGCGGGGAAACGGTGAATCTGCCGGGTTCGGCCCGATAGGCCGCTACGGTGTTGCCCCCTGGGCGGAAGACTGGTCTTTCCTGCGCGACAGGAAGCGCCATGATGATCTGTTCGATGCCATCAAATACATCCCGCTCAATGCCAGTGGCCGTTGGTGGCTCAGCTTTTCCGGCGAAACCCGCCTGCGCAACTGGTCGGAGGAGACGCCGTTTCTCGGAACACGTGGCCCGGCAGGCTCAGGGCGATTTACCGTGCGCAACCTCTACGGTGCCGATCTTCATCTGGGCGAGCATGTGCGGTTCTTTGGCCAACTCGTGAATGGCGATGCGGCTGGCTGGGGCGGGTTTGGCTATAACACCACTTATCGCAAACGCCTCGACCTGCAACAGGGGTTTGTGGAACTGCGCTCCAGGCTTGCTGGCGCAAAAGCTGGAGTGATTGTGGGCCGCCAGCAGTTTCTCGATGCACCGTCCTATATTCTCTACAACCGTGAGACGCCCAACGTTCCCCTCTCCTGGAACGGTGTGCGTGGCTATGCCATCTGGCCGCGCCTGCGCGCAGATGTTTACGATTTCGTCGGCACGAATGTGACGTTCAACAAGATGTTCCATGACCGCGTCGACTGGAGCACGCGTCTGCACGGTATCGACGTCACTTGGGCACCGCCTTCCTTCTCTCTTGGGGCAGAGCGCGTGTCGTCCTTTCTGGACCTCTTCCTGATTGCGTTTCGCTTGGGCGGCAGTTCAGCGGCTCTCGCCTATAACCGGTCGACGCTCAACGGAACGACGGCACGTCAGGATTACGGATTTCGCTGGTATGGCGGCGCACCATCCTTCGAATTCTCAGTGGGTGGGCTCTATCAGGGGGGCAGTTTCGAACTGAACCGTAGCGGACAGAACCGCGCTGTCTCGGCCTACGCCTTCAATGCCATCGCAGGCTACCGCCATACGCCCTCGCCGCTGCATCCCTTCATCGGTGTGCAGGTTGATTTGTATTCTGGCGGTTCCTCAAGGAGCAATAACGGCACGATTGGCACCTACATCGCCCCATTCAATCCACAAACGAACTATCTCGATACCACGACCTATATTGCGCCCAGCAACCTCGTGAGTCTGTCGCCAGTCCTGCGCATCACGCCACGCAACTGGCTGAGCCTTCAGTTCAAGAGCCCCTTCTTCTGGCGTGAATCGACGGATGATGCTGTTTACGGTCCCTCGGGCGCTTACACGTTCAATAACCTGCATGGCGGGTTTATCGGTATCGTGCCGCAGGCCTCGCTGACGCTGCAGCTCAATCGTCACCTCACATGGACACAATATGGGGCGCGCTTCATCGGCTCGGACGGGCTGCGCGCAGCCGGTGGCAAGAGCGGAAGTTACTACCAGTCCAACTTCGTCTTTCGTTTCTGATCGCTTCGTCGTAGGACCAGTTCCTTACGACATCGACACAGAGAGACAGCATGAGCAAGGCGACACGGGAATTAACCATAAGAGGACTCATTCTCGGCGCTCTGATCACGGTCATCTTCACCGCGTCCAATGTCTATCTTGGCCTCAAGATCGGCCTGACCTTTGCCTCATCCATTCCGGCGACCGTTATATCGATGGCCGTTCTGCGGGCTCTCGGTGGCAGCACGATTCTGGAAAACAATCTGGTCCAGACACAGGCTTCGGCAGCGGGAACGTTGAGCTGCGTGTTTGCCACCATCCCCGGTCTGGTCATGATCGGGTTCTGGGGCGGCTTTCCGTTCTGGCAGAGCTTCTTCATTACCCTGCTCGGCGGCGCGACGGGTGTCCTGTTCACAATCCCCCTGCGCCGCGCATTGGTCACCCATAGCGCCCTGCCCTACCCCGAAGGCGTCGCCTGCGCCGAGATCCTGCGCGTTGCGTCTCCGGAAGGGAACCAGCAGGCGCTCAGATCCCTGATCCGCGGCAGCGTGCTTGCTGCCGTTGTGACCTTCATGAGCACAGGCTTGCGCGTGATGCAGGATGGCTGGAGCCTGACGCTCAGTCTCGGTCAGTCCATCTTCCGCCTGCAGGGGGCGTACTCCTTTGCGCTGATTGGCACGGGCTATCTGGTCGGGCTGACGGGTGGGCTTGCCATGCTGGGTGGCGTTGTGCTGGGCTGGGGAATTGCCGTGCCCTGGCTCACGGCCATTCTGCCCCACCCGGCTGGCGTTTCAGCGACCGATTTCGCGACAGGGATATGGGTACACAAGGTGCGTTTCATGGGCGCTGGCACAATCGCCATCGCGGCACTCTGGACCGTCGGCTCCCTGCTTGGTCCCGTCGCGCGTGGCCTGAGGGAAGCCTTTTCTGGCACGCATCGCCAGACGCTGGACGAGACGGACCGTGACCTGCCCCCCACTGTCATGAACATCCTGCTCGCAGCGCTCATTCTCGGACTGGGCGCTCTGTTCACGCTCTTCCTGTGGCCGGTCACACCGCATGATTTCCTGCTGGTCGTCATGCTGGCTCTGGGCCTCGCTGCCTGTCTGTTCATCGGTTTTCTTGTAGCCAGCGCCTGCGGCTACATGGCCGGGATTATCGGGTCTTCCTCCTCTCCCATCTCCGGCATCTCGATCATCAGTGTCGTGGCGCTCTGCATGGCCCTGATGGGGCTCGAGGCCCTTCATCTGGTGCCGGACGCACTCTCGGCCCATGACCAGCACATCGCCATCGCCTATATCCTGTTCGTACTTACGGCCCTCACAGGCTCGGCCGCGATTTCAAACGATAATCTGCAGGATTTGAAAACCGGCCAGCTTGTCGGTGCCTCTCCCTGGAAGCAGGAAGTCGTGCTGCTGGTTGGCTGCGTGGTGGGCGCCCTGATCATCCCGCCCGTGTTGAACGTGCTATATCAGGCCTATGGTTTTGTCGGCACAATGCCTCGTCCGGACATGGATCCCACACGCGCCCTCGCCGCACCGCAGCCCGCCCTTATGGTCGATCTGGCGCGCGGCATTCTGCTGCGTAACCTTGACTGGACCATGATCCTGATCGGCGCTGCGATTGGCGCGGCCCTGATCGTGATCGACCGCCTGTTCAGGCTGCGTAACCTTGCCCTGCCGCCGCTGGCTGTCGGCATGGGCATCTACCTCCCTGCCGATGTATCGGTCACTATCGCCATCGGCGCCGTTATCGGTCGGCTATTCGACAAGGCCCATCGTAATGACGTGCATGACGATGACAGTGCAGGCACGATGATTGCCTCCGGCTTCATCGTTGGTGAGAGCCTGATCGGTGTCGTGGTTGCCGTGCTGAGCGGCATGAGCGGCCACGGCGATCTCCTCGCGTTGCCGGTCGGCGCAGGCGCAGCACAAATCATCGGCCTTGTCGTGTTTGCAGCAAGCCTGGTCTGGTTTGCGCGTCAGCTGGCGCAGTCCCGCAAGCCCGGATAACGGACGGGCCTGCTACAGGCCTGAGGCGCAAGCAAGGCCTGGTCCGAGCGTCGCGCATCTCGTTGCCTCACCCTCAGGCCCCATAGCCCCAAAACAGATTAGCCGGGCTTGTCGCCCGGCCAATTCGAACATCCTGCCCGGCAGGTGCGGTGCTTGCTGCCTCAGTCTTTCCACCACTGAACCGGCTCAGGCTCATTGGAAGGATCAACGGGCGGCCGGACCTTGGGCGGACGACCAGGCCCGCGAGTCTTCCTGACACCTTCCGCGCCCGAAAGTGCAACGCGCTCAACAGCCATTTTGGGTGCCGGTGCCTGCTCGCGCAGGCGCTCGACCATAACCTGAGAGTCGAGCAGCGCCTGCTCGATATCGGCACAGCGCGTCTTGAGTTCCTTGACATGCAGTTTTTCGTGCACGAGATGCGTCTCGAGCGTACGCAACTGTACCTGAGCGTCGCTCAGTTCCCTCTGGGCATCTTCTGCCCGGCGCTGTTCGAGTTTGACGAGGTTGCGCAGGCGATTGATCTCATCGCTCTGGTCATCGCTCGTCGCAGGCGCGGCACGCTGTGTCGTGCGTGATACCTGATGGTGCTCGACGACCACCTGCCCTTCCTGCACGAAACGACGGCGGCGCGGCTCGGGAGATGATTTGGTATGGGTGACATGACCGGGGCGCTTGCGATTATTGGCCCCCAGGCGTTCGAGAGCGAGGCGGAGAGAATCCTCGCTGATTTCGTTTTCTGTACGGTCGTCTTTACTTGATAAATCCGGGTTCATATCCACTTTATTTCGTCCGGTAGAAAGATATTACTTTTGCCATTACCTTGAAGTCATAATCCTGACGCAGGAGACAACTAGTCTCCCTGATAATTGCCGAGGCGTTCATATTTGCCTCTGCTCCTAGACCAATTATTTCCCGATGTCACCACGCGGAAAGTAATCCAACCTCGTTATTCGCGATTGCGTAACAAATACGGCTTTATGAAATACTTGGGCGAAAAACAGAAATGACGGGCTTCTATTACATCCCACAAGATGATTATGCCTACCGTCACATAGTTCGTCATAATAATGGATGCGATGACAGAAATTCACATTCCCGCGCAACCGAGGGCTTATGGCGTAACGGAACGACGCATATCACAGTTATTTGTTCCGTCATACCATTTGTTCGTCGCATGCGGTCAAATTCATCGGCGGTTCAACGGCAGGATGTGGGACCATCCACCCCACCCCGTCAGGGAGCAACGCGTGTGCACCGGGGCCAACTGCGCGAAGAACCTCACAGAACGCGCACAAGCTGGATCCGTGACACAATTCACACATGATGGCGCTGCCAGAGAACATCATTGCGCCCATCGTCATTGAGATGACGGGCGAGAACAAAAAAGTAGTCTGAAAGCCTGTTCAGAAACGCCGCTGCGCCAGCCAGTCGCGTCTGATCGAGCGAGACGATCCGCCGCTCGGCCCGTCGGGTGATCGTTCGGGCCAGATGCGCCCAACTCGATCCGGCACTCCCACCGGGCAGCACGAAACTCCTGAGTGGTTCCTGCCTTGCACGCAGCACCTCGATTTCTCGCTCCAGCCATCCAATCTGATCCGCCGCGAGCGCTTGCGGCATGTCGCGCCCTGGCATGCACAGAACGGCTCCAATATCGAACAGAATATTCTGCACCCGTGCGAGCTGTTCCTGACAGGCACCAGCAAGGCACACCAGACCGGTAGTTGCGTTGAGTTCGTCGAGGCAGCCCATGGCCTCGATCAACGGATCATCCTTGCGCACGCGCTCGCCATCGCCAAGGGATGTCATCCCGCCATCACCACCGCGCGTCACAATGCGATCGAGGCGTACACTCATCGATGAGTACCGGACCGGTGCTTGCGCGTTGCGAGTTGCGGCAGCCAGCTGAAGGCTGAGGAGATATAGCGCTGATCGAGCTTCTGCAGATCGGTCGCCGCTGCTTTCACATCACTGTCCTTGGTGGTGGTAAACACCGTCCCGATGGAAGCCTGATTGGCCTGCGCGTCGTCGCGTATCGCCTTCATATAGGCGCGATCGAACGCGAGGCCGTGCAGCTTTGACAGTCGGTCTCTCTTCTCCTGATCAGCGACCAGCACGGTGGTTGTAAGAGCAAGGTCATGCTTGCCTGCCAGCGTCGAGAGCGTCTTGCGATGGGCCTCATAATCCTTCAGCGCGTCCTGACCCAGCGTCTTCACATCGTTAGATCGGGCATGGTCGACGGTCAGCTTCGCCAGCGCGATCTGTGTCAGGTCATGCTCGTTCGCCTGCTGAAGGAAGGCGGCATCAGCCGTCGTGAAAGGCGGGGCCTTGTCAGGAAGAGGGGGCAGCTTCGGATAGGCCGGCGTGCAGGCACAAAGCGGCAAAAGTGCAAGACCGACACGCAGCTCTGGTCTCAATCCGAATTTCATGGGCGTTCCCTCTTTCTCGTTATCCCGGCGGTGCAACGCGCGTGGTAAAGGTTTGTTTTCCCGGTTGAACCGCGCAGTAATGAAGAGTGTGCTTCCCATGATAAGATGGCAACGTTTGATTCTGACCCTGGCAGGGCTGTCCGGCTGTGCCGGCGTCATGCTGGCTGCGCTCGATGCCCATCTGCCGGATACGCATTTCATTATCGGCGGCAGAGCCATGCTGGCACGAGGGGTCGAGATGCTCATGTGGCACGCCATCGCGCTTATGGGCATCGCCTTGAGCGGCTGGAACGATCTGCGCTGGGCGGCCTACCTCATGGCGCTCGGCATGGTCCTTTTTGTTGCCCCGGTGGTGATGCTGGCCCTGAACGGCCCAGCCCTCGGTTTCATTGCGCCCTGGGGCGGCACGCTCACGATGCTGTCCTGGCTGCTGCTCGCCGTACTGGCCTGGCGCTCTCAGCGCCGGAAACGCGACCACGCGTAAACCAGACCGGTCTGCACAGCCAAAGCCACAATGAAGCAGGCCATCATGATCCCGATCAGGATAAGCTGCTCACGCCCAAGGCTCGTATCAATACCCAGCAATGCATAGAGCTTCTGCCAGATTTGCGTTCCTGCAATGAACTGAACGCCGTGAGAGAGAAAGGGCACGAAACGAATCAGGCAGGCAAGGACGAGCGTCAGGCCGACAAGCCCGATGGTGCGCAGCAGGGTTGTGGTGATCGAGACCTCTGTGCCCGGGTCGCCTACTGGCTGGCGCTGTTTCATGATGCGTTCCTCGCTCTCTTGTATTCCCACGGGACAGGGAACATTTCATACTCTGTCAGACTTTCAACCCCCCGCCATCGGACAGGCGCTTTTATCTCCGGACCTCTGGTCCAACTGTCCTGCCCGAATGCCTCTGCCATCCGAAAGGCCCGCCTCGTGTTCCATCGCAAATTCGGTGTTTTGACGTCCCTTGCCCTCGGTCTCTCGACGCTTTCTGTGGCGGCCCCTGCCCTCACCAGCAACGTGGCTTATGCAGAGGACGGGCCACCCGCGCCGCCGGTGCTCGACAAGGATGTGCAGATCACCCCGGCGAAGGATGTCTATCCCGATATCGCACTGGCCAAAAAGCAGGTTGAGGAAGCCTTCGCCACAGCGGCCCGTACCAAGCGCAAGGTTCTGATCGACTTTGGCGGCAACTGGTGCCCTGACTGCCGCATGCTTGCTGGCATCTTCGAGCAGCCCGAAGTGGCACAGTGGCTCGAATCGCAATTCGTTGTCGTGCCGGTCAATGTCGGTCGCATCGACAAGAATCTCGACATCGCCAAGCAATACGGCGTGACCATTCACGAAGTACCCACAGTCCTGATCGTCACGCCGGGGCGCAAACTGCTCAATGCCGATGGGGCGAACACGCTGGGCAATGCGCGTGCCATGTCCACACAGGCCGTGCTCGACCTGCTTGATAAATGGAATCGCCGCGGCTGACGTGCCCGATCGCACCGACCTGCCCCGAACCACGAATGCCAAGGGGCTGGGTCGGCGCGATACCTGATCCGGCCGCGCCGGATCAGTGTGCCGGCGTCACATCATGAGCATCTGCTCGGCCTCGTGCACAATCTCAGCCAGAGCATCGTCCTCGAACGGTACAGTCAACCCGGCCTGACGCACGATGGTACAGAAAGCCTCGCTCCCGCCGACCTCGCAGAGGCCGCGATAAAGATCGAGCGCACGTGGTGCATCGACCTGGGCAATCAGCCAAATCTGCAACGCGACGCATAGCGCGAGCGTGTAATCGATATAATAGAACGGCGAATTATAGATGTGGCGCTGGGCCTGCCAGCGGCCGCCCTTGGCCGGATAGGCCAGATCGCCCCAATCACGCCAAGGCATGTATTGCTGTTCCAGACGCCGCCATGTTGCGTGGCGTTCCTGCGGTGTCATTTCCGGGTGGGCGTAAATCTCGTGCTGGAAATGATCCACACAGGCGCCATAGGGCAGGAAGCACAGGCTTTCGATCAGGTGCAGCCGGCGATAACGCTCGCCTGCCCCATCTTCCACCAACAAGTCGATTTCTGGCCAGGTCAGGAACTCCAGCCCCATCGAATGAATCTCGGCTGCCTCCATGGTGGGCCAGAGCATGTCAATTACCGGTTGTGTGCGGCTTTTCCAGTTCTGATAGGCGTGACCCATCTCATGGGTAAAGACGCCGATATCGCCATGTGTTCCGTTGAAATTGGCAAAGATGAATGGCGTACCCTGCGTGGAGAACGACGTACAGAAACCACCCCCGGCCTTCCCCCCGCGGTTTTTGAGATCGACATAATGGCGCTCGACCATTTCAGCGAAAAAAGCAGCCATTTCGCCGCTCTCATCGAGGCGCGAGAACATCTCGCGGGCACGGGTGATCATCAGATCATAATCGCCGGCCGGGGCCGGATTTCCCCTTGGATCGACTAGCGCCTCATCCCAGGCCCTCAGACTATCCCACCCCATTTCAAGCTGACGACGCTGCAGCAGGGCCTGAACCAGCGGTGTTACATGGGTGGCAATACGCTCGCGGAAACGGGCAACATCTGCCGCCGTATAATCCGTACGCCGCATACGGCGGTAACCTAGCTCGACATAGGAGTTGAAGCCGAGCGTCTGGGCCATCGCGACACGTACGCGCACCAGGTCGTCGAAGATCCGGTCCAGCGTCTCACCATTTGCTTCGTAAAAGCCCCAGCGCGCCGCTTCAGCCTCATGACGCGTGGCCCGATCCGACTCCTGCTGGAATGGCTCGATGCCGGAGAGGTTGTGCGTCTCGCCACGAAACGGAATCTCGGCCGTTGCGAGGAGCGCCGTGTACTCTGCGCAAAGACGGGCCTCTTCGGCCAGCATATTCTCGATACGCTCATCGAAGGTGGTGATATCGGCCTCCCACAAGGAAAGCACATGGGCAGAGAGATGCTTCGCGGTCTCTTCTTGCGACGCGAGGAGGCGCTTCTTGATATCGGTTTCAAGCCCGGTCGCGTAAGGCGTCAGCGTATCGGCATAGTCGCGAGCCGCCACATAATCGGCATTACGCGTATCCTGAGCGAAACGCAGTTCGACCAGCGCGGACCAGGATTCGTAGGCGCGGCGCTGCGTATCGAACAGTTCGATGGCCGCGGCGATATCACCGGATTCGAGTGTCTCGCCAATAACCGCGTAAGCCTTATCGAGGCTCTCCCGGCTTGGGGTAGGAAAATCAAGCGTATTGAATTCTGGAAAGGGTGTGATCATGGCTCATGGTCGCATCCCCCGAAGCACACGTCCAGACGGCGCCCCTTTGGCCAGAGCAGGTTTAATCCGCACCCGGTTTGACAACCCCTACGGCGATATTGCCCCCATAAGAATGGTCAGCCCAGCGTATCTAGAAAATGCGAAAGGCGCTGACAGGCTTCGCGCAGCATATCATCCGAGGCGGCGACGGAGAGACGGATGTGACCGGGCTGACCGAAGGCACTGCCCGGCACCACACTCACATGCGCCTCTTCCAGAAGCGCCTCAGCAAACGCGACATCATCGGTCAGAACACGCCCCTTGGCTGTCATCTTGCCCAGCGCTGCACCAATACCCGGAAACGCATAGAAAGCGCCCTCCGGCATGGCGCAGGAGACATGCTGCATGGCGCGCAGGGCAGTAACAACAATGTCGCGCCGCTGCTGATACACGTCGCGCATGGCAGCGCGTCGCGCTGCGGGTGTGGACAGTGCGGCCACTGCCCCCGCCTGCGCCAGCGTGCAGATGCCTGACGTCGCGTTGCTCTGTATGCTCGTCATGGCCTTGATCAAGGGCTGAGGCCCACCACAGAACCCGACACGCCATCCGGTCATGGCATAGGCCTTGGCCATGCCATTGATCGTCAGGATGCGGTTTTTCAGATCCGGCGCGACAGAAGCGAGAGACACATGACGGCGTCCGTCGAAAGTCAGATGCTCATAAATCTCATCGGCCATGACCAGAACATGCGGTGCGTCACGCAGCACGGCGGCGATCGCCTCCAGATCATCGCGTTCGAGAATGGCCCCGCTGGGATTGTTCGGGAAATTGAGAACAAGCCAGCGTGTGCGCGATGTGATCGCAGTGCGCAAAGCTTCGGCACGCAGTCGAAACCGATCGCTTTCGAGGCAGGGTACCGGCACCGCAACGCCACCCATCATCTGTGCGATGATCGGATAACTTACCCAATAGGGCACGGGAACAATCACCTCGTCGCCCGGGTCGATGGTTGCGGCAAACGCATTATAGATGAGTTGCTTGCCGCCATTGCCGATCAGGATTTCTTCCGGCGCGTAGCTCAGCCCGTTCTCGTCGAGGAATTTCTTCGCGACGGCTGCCTTGAGCGCGGGCTGCCCGCCAACGGGCGGATATTTCGTATCACCGCGCAGCCCCGCCTGATAGGCCGCCTCCACCGCCTCGGGCGGTGAAGGGAAATCGGGCTCGCCCAATGCGAGAGAAATCACATCCACACCCGCCGCACGCAGGGCGCGCGCCTTGGCGGACATGGCTATGGTGGCAGGCTGCGGCAGGCCGTGCAGGCGCTGCGCAAGACGAAAACTCACTGCTTCAGCTCAGAGAGGCGCAGAAGCGCTGGATACGGGTGCAAGCCTCGCGCAGACTCTCGGTATCGGTCGCATAAGAGATACGGAAATATCCAGGCGTCAGGAAGGCACTGCCATGAACAGCGGCGACACCCGTCTCCTCTAGCAGTTCAGTGACAAAGACCTCGTCATTCTCAATGACCTTGCCGGACGTTGTCTTCTTGCCGATCAGCCCCGCGATGGAGGGGAACACATAGAATGCGCCCTCTGGTCTTGTGCAGGTCAGACCCGGTGCCTGAGCCAGCATGGACAGAACCAGATCACGTCGGCCCTGATAGACAGATACCATCTCACCAATGAAATCCTGCGGCCCTGTCACGGCCTCAAGCGCTGCGGCCTGAGCGATAGAGCAAGGATTGCTCGTGCTCTGTCCCTGAAGCTTGATGAGCGCCTTGGTGAGTTCGACGGGTGCAGCCGAGAAACCGATGCGCCAGCCCGTCATGGCATAGGCCTTGGACACACCATTCATGGTCACCACGCGCTCGCGCAGCTTCGGCTCGACCTGCACCAGTGTCTTGCTCACATGGCCGTCATAGACCAGCTTGGCATAGATATCGTCGGTCAGCACCCAGATGCGCGGGTGATCGAGCAGCACGTCGCACAGCGCACGCAGATCGGCTTCAGAGTAAACCGCGCCGGTCGGGTTGCAGGGCGAGTTGAGCACCAGCCACTTGGTCTTGGGTGTGATCGCTGCACGAAGGGCTTCGGCGTCGAGCCGGAAGCCCTTCTCTGGCTTCGTCTGCACGATGACAGGCGTGCCATCGGCCAGCGCCACGATATCGGGATAGGAGACCCAGGCAGGTGCCGGGATGATCACCTCGTCCCCGGCATCGAGCGTGGCCGTGAACACGTCATAGATGACCTGCTTGCCGCCAGTGGAGACGACAATCTCCTCGGCCTTGTAATCAAGGCCGAAATCACGGTTCAGCCAGGCGGCAACCGCCTTTCGCAGCGGGGCCGTACCGGCGACGTCCGTGTAACGCGTCTCGCCACGGGCGATGGCGTTGCAGGCGGCCTGTTTGACGTTTTGCGGCGTGTCGAAATCCGGCTCACCGGCAGAGAGGCTGATAATGTCCCGCCCTGCTTCTTTCAGGGCCCGCGCTTTCTGCGTGATGGCGATCGTCTGGCTTGGGGAGATCCGGTTGAGCCGGGCAGCGATCAGGGACATATCTTCCTCCGGCTGGCTCTCAGGCCAGCTTCTGCATTTCCTGAAGAACAGCGGCGCCCATTTCCTCGGTGCCGACGCGGTTCATACCATCGGACATGATATCGGCCGTGCGCAAGCCACTGGCGAGCACATTTGATACCGCCTTCTCGATCAGACAGGCCTCATCTTCACGCTGAAGCGAATAACGCAGCAGCATGGCGAAAGAGAGGATCTGCGCCAGCGGATTTGCAATACCCTGCCCTGCAATATCCGGTGCCGAACCATGAATGGGCTCGTACAGCGCATGGCGCTTGCCGCTCTCCTGCACCGGGCCCAGCGTGGCCGAGGGCAGCATGCCCAGCGAGCCGGTCAGCATGGAGGCCAGATCGGAGAGAAGGTCACCAAACAGATTGCCGGTCACGATCACGTCGAACTGCTTCGGGTTGCGGACCAGCTGCATGGCGCAGTTATCGGCCAGCATATGGCTGAGCGTGACATCGCTGTACTCACGCGCATGCAGCGCGGTCACAACCTGCTTCCACAGCAGGCCGCTTTCCATCACGTTGCACTTCTCGACCGAGCAGACGCGATTATCGCGCAGGCGGGCCAGTTCGAACGCAACACGGGCCACGCGCTCGATTTCCGACGTCGTATAGACCTCGGTATTGATTCCACGCTGTGAGCCATCGGCCAGCGTTTCAATGCCACGTGGTTCGCCAAAATAGATGCCACCCACCGTCTCGCGCACGATCATGATGTCGAGACCGGCCACGAGCTCCGGCTTAAGCGAAGAGGCATTGACCAGAGGCGGAAAGACCTGAGCCGGGCGCAGATTGGCGAAAAGCTCGAGTTCCTGACGCAGGCCCAGAATAGCTGCCTCGGGACGCTTGTCGAACGAGACCTCGCTCCATTTCGGATCGCCTACCGAGCCGAACAGCACGGCATCGGCTTCCTTGGCCAGCGCCACAACTTCGGGGCGTAATGGCACGCCGTGAACAGCCAGCGAAGCCCCCCCGACGAGTTCTTCCGTCATTTCCAGCTTGAGGCCCTTGGCCTCATCCAGCCAGCGCGCAATCTTGACGACTTCGCGCATGACCTCGGGGCCAATCCCGTCACCGGGAAGAACGAGTAGCTTATGGGCCTGGCTCACGAAACCGTCTCCATCACAATGGTGGGGCGCCAGGATTCGTCTCTCTGACGCTTCTGTTCGAAGGACGCGATGGCGCTGTCATGCTGCAGGGTCTGCCCGATATCATCGAGCCCCTCGATCAGCATGTGCTTGCGAAACGCATCAACCTCAAACGCAATGGTGCTGCCATCGGGGCGCTGTACGACCTGTTTCTCCAGATCGACAGTGATGCGGGCATTGGCCCCCATCTGCGCATCTTCCATGAGGCTCTCACAGATTTCGCGCGGCAGACGGATCGGCAGGATGCCGTTCTTGAAGCAGTTATTGAAGAAGATATCGGCAAAGCTCGGCGCGATCACGCAGCGGATACCGAAATCCAGCAGCGCCCAGGGCGCGTGTTCACGCGATGACCCGCAGCCGAAATTGTCCAGCGTGACCAGAATTTCGGCCTGGCGGTATGGCTCACGATTCAGCACGAATTCCGGCTTTTCCGATCCGTCCTCGTTATAGCGCTGCGCGGCAAAGGCGTTCTTGCCAAGGCCGCTTCGCTGGATGGTCTTGAGAAAGCGTGCCGGGATAATCTGGTCCGTGTCGATGTTCTCGACCGGCATCGGAGCCGCAATGGCGGTGAGTGTGGTGAACTTGTCCATCATGCCATCTCCCGCACATCGACAAAGCAGCCTGTGACCGCCGCAGCCGCCGCCATCGCGGGCGAGCAAAGATGCGTCCGGCCACCCGGCCCCTGACGCCCTTCGAAATTACGGTTCGAGGTCGAGGCACAACGCTGGCCAGATGTCAGCTTGTCCGGGTTCATGCCCAGACACATCGAGCACCCTGCCTCGCGCCATTCAAATCCGGCGTCGAGAAAGATCCGGTCCAGCCCCTCGGCCTCGGCAGCGGCCTTCACATGGCCCGAACCCGGCACGACCATGGCGCGCACGCCCGGTGCCACATGGCGGCCCTTGGCAATGGCGGCTGCTGAGCGCAGATCCTCGATGCGGCTATTGGTGCAGGAGCCGATAAACGCTACGTCGATCTTGGTCCCGGCGATCTTCTGACCGGCTTCGAGACCCATATAATCGAGCATACGCTGTACCTGACGCGCACGGGCCGGATCGTTGCAGCTTGCCGGATCGGGCACGACACCATCAATGGCAATCACGTCCTCAGGGCTGGTGCCCCAGGTCAGATTGGGCTGGATGGAGGCGGCATCGAGCGTCACCTCAGTGTCGAACACAGCGCCCTCATCGGTGGCCAGCGTACGCCAATAGGCGCAGGCCTTCTCGAAATCCTCGCCTTTGGGGGCAAAGCGGCGACCTTCAACATAGGCAAAAGTCGTCTCGTCCGGCGCAATCAACCCGGCGCGGGCACCTGCTTCGATCGACATGTTGCACAGCGTCATGCGCCCGGCCATGTCGAGCGCACGGATGGCGTCGCCTGCGAACTCCATCACATGGCCGGTCCCGCCAGCGGTCCCGATCTTGCCGATGATCGCCAGCATGATGTCCTTCGCCGTCACGCCGGGGCCAACCTGGCCTGCCACCGTGATGCGCATGTTCTTGGCCGGCTTCTGCAGCAGGGTCTGCGTGGCCATGACATGCTCGACCTCGGAAGTGCCGATACCGAAGGCCAGAGCGCCCATCGCACCATGGGTCGATGTATGGCTGTCACCGCAGACGATGGTCATGCCAGGCAGGGAGATGCCCTGTTCGGGCCCCACCACATGCACGATCCCCTGGTCTTTCGAGCGCAGCTTGAAATAGGGAACGCCGAATTCGGCAACGTTCTTTTCGAGCGTTTCGATCTGGAGCCGGGATTCCGGCTCCTCGATCGGCAGCGAGCGGTCGGAGGTCGGCACATTGTGATCGACCACGGCCACCGTCGCATCCGGACGGCGCAGGCGCCGCCCGGACATCCGCAGGCCCTCGAAAGCCTGCGGGCTTGTCACCTCATGGAGAAGGTGCCGGTCTATGTATAGGACGCAGGTGCCGTCCGGGAGGCGTTCGACCACATGGTCATCCCAGATTTTATCGAACAATGTTCGCGCCACCGTACTCTCCTTTGTCATGAACCGGTTTCGACTATCCTGATTTAGGAAGCCGTCTTGGCAACGTCACGGGGACGCTCGGCAATACGAGCCGACTTGCCGCTACGCTCACGCAGATAATACAGCTTTGCACGACGCACCTTGCCGCGACGGACAACAGCGATCTCGGCGATGGAAGGGGAGTAGAGCGGGAAGATACGCTCAACGCCTTCACCGTTCGAAATCTTGCGAACCGTGAAGTTGCTGTTCAGGCCCTTGTTGGAACGGGCAATCACAACGCCTTCATAGGCCTGTACGCGCTCACGCGTGCCTTCAACGACGCGCACGCCAACGCGCACGGTGTCACCGGCCTGGAATTCGGGAACCGGACGGGCGGCGGTCAGACGCTCGATTTCGCGCGCCTCATACTGCTGGACAATGTTCATGGTACTTCTCCGAGAAAACGAAAATTTATCTGTTGGTCTTGGCTTCAGCATAGGCCGCCCAGAGGTCGGGGCGTCTGGCCTGTGTCACAAGGCAGGCCTGCTCGTGACGCCAGGCCGCAATCGCAGCATGATGTCCTGAAAGCAGGATGTCCGGCACATCCATGCCATCCCATGAGGCTGGCTTGGTGTAATGCGGGTATTCAAGCAGACCGTCACCGAAGCTTTCTTCGGCATCGCTCAGCTCGGACCCCATCACACCGGGCAGGAGGCGCACGCAGGAATCGAGCAGTGCATAGGCAGGGATTTCCCCGCCCGACAGCACGAAATCGCCAAGCGAAATCTGCACGACATTGCGTCGCTCCAGAACACGCTCATCGACGCCCTCGAAGCGCCCGCACAGCACCACAACCCCGTCACCCGACGCAAATGCGCGCGACTGCGCCTGCGTCAGGCGCGCACCACGCGGCGTCGGGTAGATGACCGGGCGGCCATCGGCCTCGATCGAGTCCAGCGCTTCCGCAACCACATCGGCCCGAAGCACCATGCCCGCACCACCGCCAAATGGCGTGTCATCCACGGCGCGATGACGCCCACGCCCGAAGTCACGCAGATCATGCACACCCAGTGACCAGACGCCTTCTTCAAGCGCCCGCCCCGCCAGGGAGAACCCCAGCGGCCCCGGAAACATGTCCGGGAAGAGGGTGAGAACATCTGCGCGCCAGGTCATGACCGCACCGCCACATCGGCCTTGCCCGACAGATCACCCTCGACCTCCACCTCATGCGGCGGCTCGACAATGATCCGGCCCTGATCGAACAGGATTTCGGGCACGCAGGCATGGGTGAAAGGCACGATCAGATCCTGACCCTTGCCTCCCTGCCCGGCTGCCGTGATTTCCAGGCTGACGCCCGCGCCGTAATCATGAATGACCGCGACCGTGCCGAGAACCGCACCCTCGCGGGTTTCGGCGCGCAGCCCGATCAGATCGGCATGATAGAACTCGTCCTCATCCGTATCGGGCAGGCAGTCCCGGCCGACATAGAGCTTGAGGTTCACGAGACGCGACGCTTCATCGCGGTCAGTAACGGGGCGACCCGACGCGTCGAACAGACGCGCGATGCCATGACCCTGCCATTCCGCCCGCCATACGCGCCCCTTCTCGTCATGCAATGCCCCGATATCCTCGACCGAAGCCGGGTCATCGGTTGCCGCGAAAAGATGCACGAGCCCCTTCACGCCATGGGGCCTGCCCACGGTCGCGACCAGAATATCTTTCGATACATCCGAAGGGGCGCTGACGGTCGTCATGGATTACTGAAGCCTATCCCTGGTCTATGGCTCAGGCTGCGGCCTTGGCGGCTGCACGCTCCTGGGCGCGCTTCTTCGGCGCGGACTGCTTGGGCTGCTCGTTGTAAACGGGCTTCTCGATCAGGCCGGCATTGCCAAGGAAGCGGGCAACGCGATCGGTCGCCTGTGCGCCGTTCGACAGCCAGTGCTTGATGCGCTCGTCGTTCAGACGGATGCGGTCAGCATGGTCGGAAGGCAGCATCGGGTTATAGGCGCCAACCTTCTCGATGAAGCGGCCATCGCGGGGGCTACGGCTGTCAGCAATCACGATGTGGTAGTACGGACGCTTCTTGGCACCAGCGCGCGAAAGGCGGATCTTAACGCTCATATTTTTACTCCAGGGTATCGAAAACTATGTGAAAATCATGCCGGTTGGGGTTAGCGACGCGGGCCGCCAAAGCCACCGCCGGGCCGCCCGCCGGGAGCACCGCCCGACATGAGACCGGAAAGCATCTGCTTCATGCCACCGAGGCCCATCTTGCTGATGCGCTTCATGATGGTAGACATGTCGTCAAACTGCTTGAGCAACTTGTTGACCTCCTGAACCGTCGTGCCGGAACCGGCAGCGATACGCTTCTTGCGGGAGGCCTTGATGATTGAGGGCGTCTTGCGCTCGTCCTTGGTCATCGAGGAAATAATGGCCTGATGGCGCCGGAAGATCGAGGTATCGAGATCCTGATCGCCAAGCTTGTCCTTCAGCTTGCCCATGCCCGGCAGCATGCCGATGATACCGGAGATGGAACCCATCTTGCCGATCTGACGCAGCTGCGAGGCATAGTCGTCAAGGTCGAACTTGCCCGCCATCATCTTCTTGGCGACGCGTTCGCTCTCTTCATGGTCGAGCGTCTCGCTGGCCTTCTCGACCAGCCCGGCGATATCGCCGAGGCCGAGAATACGCCCGGCCACACGCTCGGGATAGAAATCGTCCAGCGCCTCGAGCTTTTCGCCCATACCCACCAGCTTGATGGGCGCGCCGGTAATCGCACGCATCGACAGCGCCGCACCACCGCGTGCATCGCCGTCCATACGGGTCATGACGACACCGGTGATGCCGACCGCCTCGTTGAAGCGCTGCGCAGTGTTCACCGCGTCCTGACCCGTCATGGCATCGACCACGAGCAGTGTCTCGACCGGGCTGGTCGCGTCGCGTACGTCGCGCACTTCCTGCATCAGGGCTTCGTCGATCGACAGACGACCTGCCGTATCGAGAATGACGACGTCATAGCCTTCGCGACGCCCCGTCTCGAGAGCGCGCTTCGCAATCTCGACAGGCTGCTGGCCAGCGATGATGGGAAGCGAGCCCACGCCGACGCGCTCGGCCAGCTGCTGAAGCTGAAGCTGCGCGGCAGGACGCTGCACGTCGAGCGAGGCCAGCAGAACGCGCTTGCGCTCACGGGTCAGAAGACGCAGGGCAATCTTGCCCGATGTCGTGGTCTTGCCCGAGCCCTGAAGACCGACCATCAGGATGGGCACCGGCGCCGCAGCAGCAAGGTTCAACGGCACATTGCCCGCACCGCCAAGCGCCTCGATCAGGGCATCATTGACGATCTTGGCAACAGCCTGACCGGGAGAAATGCTTTCCAGCACCTCCGTCCCGACGGCCTTTTCCTTCACCTTGTTGACGAAGTCGCGCACAACGGGGAGCGCCACGTCGGCATCCAGCATAGCCAGACGCACTTCACGCATCGCTTCGGCAACATCCGCCTCGGACAGCCTGCCGCGCTTGGACAGACCCTCAAATACACCGGAAAGCTTGCCAGAAAGCGTGTCGAACACGTTGAACCCTTATAAGCAACAGAAAGACGCCACTGCGCGAGTCTTCGCGGGGTGGCGTTTCAAATCTGGACAGGGAGCTAAAGCGGTGGGGCGGCAAAGTCAAGGCAAAACCTGCCCTGCGCCCGCCTGCCCCCGCTTCAGCATCACGATGACAGAAAAAGGGCAGGCGGGACAGCGATCTGCCCCACCTGCCCCTCCTCTTCCCGGTCACACATCAATCAGGCCGCCCGACCCACACAGGCTGAGCAGCAGTGATCGTCATGGACCCGACCTTCAGGGGCGGCTACCCGCCCCCTCGGCAGCACCTCGCGGCGTTGCGGGATCAGGGTGCGTCGTCGTCATCCTTGTCGGCGGCGCCCTTTACATGGGGAGGCCGCAGCAGATCACGGATCTGGCCTTCAAGCGCGTCGAGCTTGTCCTGCGTCACGCGGGCCTTGTCGAGCTGCTCGGGTGTCAGAACATCATGGATAGCCACGGCATCGGCGGCCATCGCCTCTTCATCCTTGGCGTTCAGAGCCTCCTTCTGCTTGATCAGCCCATCGAGTTTCGCCTTGTCGACAGGCCCCTTGGCAAGAAGCAGGGCGCCAATCTGGGTGTCCAGATCACGGCGCTGGTGCATCGCCTCGCGACGATCCTGACGATGGGCATGCATGAGAGCATGGATCTTGTCGCGTTGCTCCTTCGTCAGATCCACACCGCGCAGCATGCCCATCAGCGGCGGGGGCATCATCATGCCCATGTGGCCCGGCGGCGGGGGAACGGGATCAACAGGACCGGGAACCGGAGGATGTGCATAGGCAAGAGCCGCAAGAGAAGGCGCGGCAGCGAGTGCCAACATGCAGAAAGTTTTCTTCGAGATCATGCTCGTCATCTTCCTATATTTGTGAAGACACCAAGAACGATGTCCTTGACCTCCGTATTAGCAAGAAGAATGCGGAGAACTAGGGCGAAAGCACTACAGATTGTATGGATTGTTACAGAGCCTCTACCGCCCGCACCGCAAGGCGCGACCTGCCAATGCCTGCCCGCCCCACAAGGCACGGACACGCATAACACATTCATGTTACAGGCTTGTCATCTTCTTGTTAATTTACCGAAAGGATGACAGCGTGTGCCGACGCGTTTCCTCAAGGAATGGGACGCAGGAACCCGAACGCCAAGAGTTACTTGATCCATGCTCAGGCATCATACCGACCCCGCTGCCAACGGCCCTGATATCACCCTGCCCTGTTCGCCGTGCCCTGAGCGCCTGGCGACAGGGAATGGCTGTTACATTTAAGCCGCTCCCTCGCGGAACATGGCTCTGCCTGTCCCGCATGGCCGGCCCCTCTGCCGCCAGCCAGACTCTACCCTAGCGCCTTACCTCACCAGAGTTTTTCCAAGGACAGCCCACATGAAGAAATCCCTGCTTCTGGCCAGCGCCGCCCTCGGGCTGGGACTTGGCGCCCAGGCCAAGGCCGATACGACCCTGACGATTGCGACCGTCAACAACGTGCAGATGATCGAGATGCGCAAGCTGTCGAGCGTGTTCGAGAAAGCGCATCCCGATATCCACCTCAACTGGGTCACGCTTGAGGAAAACGTGCTGCGCCAGCGCGTGACGACCGATATTGCCACCCATGCCGGTCAGTTCGATATCCTCACCATCGGCAATTACGAGGTTCCGCTCTGGGCGAAGCAGGGCTGGCTCTACAAATTCGATAATCTGTCTGCTGCCTATGACCTGCCGGACATCATCGCGCCTGTGCGTGAGAGCGTAAGCTATGAGGGCAAGGTCTATGCCCTGCCCTTCTATGCCGAAAGCGTCATGACGCTTTATCGCAAGGATCTCTTCGCCAAGGCCGGGATCACGATGCCCGAAACGCCAAGCTGGGACCAGATCCGCGACTTTGCCGCCAAGACGACCGACAAATCGACCGATACCTATGGCATCTGCCTGCGCGGCAAACCGGGCTGGGGCGAAAACATGACGGTGGTCACCACCATGGTCACGAGCTTTGGCGGTCAGTGGTTCGATATGAGCTGGAAGCCGACGCTCAATACCCCAGCTTGGCATAACGCCATCACCTATTACAGCTCTATTCTCAAGCAGTTCGGGCCGCCGGGTGCCAGTGCAAACGGGTTCAATGAGAACCTGTCCCTCTTCGCTACCGGGCATTGCGCCATCTGGGTCGATGCCACCAGTGCCGCGGGCACGGTATTCGACCCCAAGCAGAGCTCTGTGGCTGACAAGGTCGGTTTTGCCTCCCTGCCCACCGGCAGCTTCAAGGGTGGCCCGACCTGGCTCTGGTCGTGGAACCTTGCCATTCCGGCATCGTCCACCCACGCCGAGGCCGCCAGCACGTTCATCCAGTGGGCGACCTCCAAGGAATATATCCAGCTTGTGGCCAAGACGGATGGCTGGGTGAATATTCCCCCCGGCACGCGCAGCTCGTCCTATCAGTCTGCTGAATACCAGAGGGTCGCACCCTTCTCGTCTTTCGTGCTGAAGGCCATCGAAAGCTCGAACCCCTCAGGCCAGACGGCCCAGCCGCGCCCCTATGTCGGTGCGCAGTTTGTCGATATCACCCCGTTCCAGGGCATCGGCACGCAGGTTGGCCAGACAATCGCCTCCGTTCTGGCAGGCTCAACCACCGTTGACGCTGGCCTCTCAGCCGCCAATGCCGCCACCAATCGCGTCATCCGTCAGGCGGGATATCAGAAGTAAGTCGTCCTTGCCTTTTACCCGGCGGCAATTGATCTGGAATCTGCGATCCATCCATCCTGCGGGGTGGGTGGATCGGTGCAATTTAGTGTGACTAAGCCAACCCGGCTGCCGGCCAGATGTTTCCCGAGACTAATCTCATGGAAAACAATGCGATGTCTCAGAACGGTTCAAATCCTGTCTGGTGGAAAGACGCGGTTATCTACCAGGTCTATCCACGCTCATTTGCAGACTCCAATGGTGATGGCATTGGCGATCTACCGGGCATCATCAGCTATTTGCCCTATCTCGAGCATCTCGGGATTGATGCCTTGTGGATCTCGCCCTGCTTCCAGTCCCCGCAGGGGGACGCGGGTTACGACATTTCCGATTATCGAAAGATCGACCCGATTTTCGGTACGGTCGATGACTACGAAGCCCTGATCAAGCAGGCGCATGATCACGGCCTGCGCGTCATTGCCGACATGGTGCCCAACCATACCTCGGATCAGCATGTCTGGTTCAAGGAAGCGATGGCTTCCGAACCCGGCAGTGTTGCCCGTGCGCGATATCTGTTTCGTGACGGCAAGGGAGAGAATGGCGATGAGCCACCCAATAACTGGCAGAGCGTCTTTGGCGGGATAGCCTGGACACGTGAACCTGAGCGCAAGGACGGCAAACCCCGGCAATGGTATCTGCATCTGTTCGATAGCTGTCAGCCCGACCTGAACTGGGACAATCCCGAGGTCCGGACAGAATTCGAGTCCGTCCTGCGCTTCTGGCTGGATCGCGGCGTCGACGGCTTCCGCATCGACGTGGCTCACGGTCTGATCAAGGAAAAAGGCCTGCCGCCCTATACCGAGCGCGCCACGATGGTGGGTGAGGACGACGACAAGACCCCGAGCGACGCCCCCATGTGGGACCGCGACGGCGTGCATGAAATCTATCGCAGCTGGCACAGGCTTCTGGCCAGCTACCCCGGTGACCGGATGCTGGTTGCCGAGGCCTGGGTCAAGCCGCTCTCACGCCTTGCACGCTACGTCCGGCCTGACGAGATGCAGCAGACGTTCAACTTCGACTATCTGCTCTGTCGCTGGAACGCTGCCAAGTATCGGGAAATCATCACCGACTCCCTTGAGGCCATGCACAAGGTTGGCGCCATAACAGCATGGGTCATGTCCAACCATGACACCGTACGCCATGCCTCACGGCTGGGACTGAAGGACGCCGGCGCACGCCCGCAGGGAATCGATGCGGCCCATGAGCAACCTGACGAGGCGCTCGGCCTGCGCAGGGCACGGGCCGTAATCTTCATGACGCTTGCCCTGCCTGGTTCCGCCACGCTGTATCAGGGAGAGGAGCTTGGCCTGCCGGATCACACCACGCTGGACCGGAAGTACCGGCAGGATCCCGCTTTTTTCCGCACCGATGGCAAGGAAATCGGTCGCGACGGTTGCCGTATCCCCCTGCCGTGGAGCGACAACGGGCCATCGCTTGGCTTCAATGAAACAGGCAACCTCTGGCTGCCCCAGCCCGATCACTACAAGACCTATGCGGTCTCGGTAGAGGAAAAGGACCCTGACTCAACACTCGCGCTCTATCGCGCACTGCTCGCCGAACGCAAAGCCGCCGGGCTCGGTCATGGTGCGCTCAGCTGGGCAGAAGAACGCCGTAACGTGGTCGAGTTCACGAATGGCCCGATCCGCGTCGTGCTGAACTGTGGCAGCGATCCTGTCTCTCTTCCAAAGGGCGATATAATCCTGGCCAGCCATCCTGTCGAAAAGCCGGGCTTTCTGCCGGGTAACGCCGCAGTCTGGATGCGCGAGACACAGGAAAGCTGAGGCGCACCGGAGGCGTTGCGGTCGCGGCGTCAATACGCGGGAGAGGATGAGGAGCGCGACGACAGCCTTCGCGCTCCTCAAGTTTCGACAGGAGCCTGCTGCAATGCGCTGGCTACGTCGCTGCCCGCTGCGCACGGAGCCAGTCGCGCGCGATGGCGAGTTCCTGCTCGAAACGGGCTTCCTCCTCCTGCGCCCGCTGCGGGTCCGGGAGGCGAAGCAGATAGGACGGGTGGATGGTAGCAAGGCTTGGGGGGCGCAGACCATTGGCGCCGCGCACATGCCCCCGGCTTGCCCCCAGCCTCGCACTCTTCCCCTCAAGTGACTGCAAGGCGGTTGCACCCAGCGTGACGATGAGCTTTGGCTGGACGAGGGCAATCTCCTGACGAAGCCAGTCCGAACACGCGACGATTTCGGTTCTGTCCGGCGTCTGATGAATTCGCCGGCGACCTTTCGAGACAAATTTGAAGTGCTTGACCGCATTGGTCATCCAGACATCCTCACGCTCGATGCCCACAGTTGCAAGAACACGGTCAAGAACCTGTCCAGCCGGGCCGACGAAAGGCTTGCCCTGCAAATCTTCCTGATCGCCCGGCTGTTCACCGATCATCATGAGGGATGCGTTCTCGGGCCCGATACCGGGCACCACCTGTGTCGCATGACGGCACAATGAGCAGCGTTGGCAGCGCTCCAGAGCCGTCGCCAGCGCCGGAAGTCCCGTCAGACCTGCCTCTGCTACCCTGACCTCCTCCGCCTTGCGCTGCCATTCCGCCTGATGGCGCTCATGAAAACCGGGGGCCGTTCCATCATTCTGCAACGCAACCATGGCTGCCACACGGTTTTCAGCATTGGCAAGCATTGATGGGATCAGCCGCGTCTCAGGAAGGTTCTTCCAGTACTTGGTTGGCATTTCCGAACGCATCGCCTTCGTCTTGATGCGCGCAGGGTTGAAGATCGATTGGTAATAACGGTGCCACAACGTCTCGACATCGTCCTTGAGGTCCGGAGGCTCGCACGGCGTTCTCTCGATGGCTGCCTTGCCGTTCTCAAAAAGGATCGACCCGATTGGCGTTAGAATAAGCCAGTCCATGTCTGAAAAGCGTTCGGCAAAGAACGGGGCCACCGTCTCAAGAATATAGTGCTCAGGCTCGAACCAGGCGATAAAACGCCTCCGCGCGCCCTCTTCTGCGTTATCCTCTCGAAACCGAAGGAATGCCTTCATCTTGTGCGCGTCGCGACGGATCTGATGGTCCATACGTGCCGCCTTACGCACATCCGGATCTGTCGCGATTGCGGGAAGCGCGGGCTCTGTCTGGAGCCGCCAAAGCAGGCGATAGGCAAGAGCGAAACGCTTCGGATCGCGGTACCGCAGGATCGAACGAAGCATGGCAAGCCCTGCCTTGCTGACATGCGCGCCAGAGAGAGTCGGGCCGTCAGCGGTCGGCTCAAAAGCAGCAACCAGCTCAGCAGCTCCAAACAGTTCCGGCTGGTCTGCGTCAGGACTAGCCCATTCGATGTCGTCTGGCCTCAGCCCCTGTAATAGCGCAGCCCTCGCCGTGCCACGCCACTGTTCAAACCCGGCATCTGCCGGGAGAGAAATCGACTTCACAGCAAGCTCAATTGCTGCGGCTGCGGGCGGAACGATGCGGCGAGATTCTCCTTGTCGATCAGACGGCCGGGCGACCAGTCCGCTGTCACCACAAAGGGTTTGATCTTGCGCAGGGACACGTTCAGACGCTCCACATCTTCCAGCCTGATGATCCGATGACGGCGCGCCGAAAGCAGGGCACCGACACTTCGCGGACCAAGGCCCGGTACGCGCAACAACATCTCACGGCTCGCACGGTTCAGATCGAGCGGAAACTGGGCCCGGTTTTGCAAAGCCCAGGCAAGCTTTGGATCGAGCTCCAGATCGAGCATGCCATCCTGCCGTTCAGCAACGATCTCCTCGAAGGAGAACCCATAGAACCGAACCATCCAGTCTGCCTGATACAGGCGATGCTCCCGCAGGAGCGGGGGAGACTGGGCAGGCAAGGCCAGCGAGGCATCTGGGATGGGGCTGAAAGCCGAATAATAGACGCGACGCAGCGCATAACCGGAATAGAGCGAGGCACTGCTGCGCAGGATATCGCGATCGGTCGATTTATCGGCTCCGATGATCATCTGTGTGCTCTGGCCACCCGGCGCAAAGCGTCTTGGCTTGCGACCGCTCAGTGTCTTGTCGCCTGACTCCTGTA
This sequence comes from Asaia sp. SF2.1, assembly GCF_000505765.1. Lineage (NCBI taxonomy): Bacteria > Pseudomonadati > Pseudomonadota > Alphaproteobacteria > Acetobacterales > Acetobacteraceae > Asaia > Asaia sp. SF2.1. Next base: position 45,124 of record NZ_AYXS01000013.1, read on the forward strand.
TACGCAGGCGTAGCGCACCCATGCTCTGTCGGATATGGCCCGCATCCTTTTCGGGCGCATAAGCCGCCAATCCGGCATCGGTCGGCATTTCCACGTTGATGGAAAGGCGATCTGCATAGAGACCGGCTTCTTCAATGAGATTCGGTGCCGCATCGGGGATTGTCTTGAGGTGGATGTAGCCGTGAAAATGGTGGACCAGACGCAGTTCACGCGCCACACGCACCATTTCCTCCATTGTATAGTCGGAGGAACGGATGACGCCCGAAGAGAGGAACAGACCCTCGATATAATTACGTCTGTAGAACTCGAGCGTGATCCAGATGATTTCCTCGACTGTGAACCGCGTGCGCTCGATTTTCGACGATGAACGATTGATGCAGTAAGCGCAGTCATAGATGCAGAAATTGGTCATCAGGATCTTGAGCAGCGAGATACAGCGTCCATCGGGCGTGTAGGCATGGCAGATCCCGTTCGGGGCCTTCGAGCCCAGCCCTTCCTCACCCGGTTTCTTCTTCGAACGCGCGCCGCTGGATGCGCAGGACGCATCGTATTTGGCGGCATCGGAGAGGATTTCCAGACGTGCGGCGAGGGTCTTTTTCATACACCCGAAATGGGCATCGCGCAGGAACAAGTCAAGAACGTCAGAGTGCGGTAAACACCGTTAATTTTGTTCAGAAAAGGCCGCAGTCCCTAGCCTCAGGCGTCCCCTCCCTCAGGGAAAACACGGAGCAATTCCTGAACAGCGCTCCTGATTGAGTAGGGCTTGCGCAGAACAGGAACATCCCTGAACTCAGCCGGAATCATCGTCCGGTCGGCATAGCCCGTTGCGAAGATGAACGGCACATTCTTCTTGCGCAGAAGCGTCGCCACTTCGTGGGAGTTTTCCTTGCCCAGATTGAAATCGAGCAGCGCGATATCCGGGCAGCGGTCCTTGATGGCCTGCAATGCCTCATAGACCGACGAGACGGTACGGATATGACGCACACCATAGGTGCTGAGAGCCTGCTCTGTTTCCATCGCAATCAAAAGCTGGTCCTCGACCAGGAGCACATTGGCCGCATGCAGACGCTCCGTCTGGGCGGTATCGGCCATAATCGGCCCTTCGGTTTCGGGAACGGTCGCTGTCTCGGCCACCAGAACAGCATGACGGGCCGGGAAAGTCAGGCGGATGAAAAGGCCTTCCGGCCTGAACTCCCGCTTCGCCGTTCCGCCCAGTTCATGCGGAATCGCACGTTCGAGCAAAATGGAGCCAAACCCGTTGCCTTTGGGCGGATTGACGTGTGGGCCGCCTGTCTCGGTCCATTCGAGCACCCAGCAGCCTTCAGCCTCGTCAATGAACCAGCGGATATGCAGATTGCCGCTCGGCACCGACAGCGCGCCATATTTCGCCGCGTTGGTTGCCAGTTCGTGCAATGTCAGGGCGGCAACCGACAGGGCAGGCCCGGAGAGCCACAGATTGGGGCCATCAAGAATGACGGCGGTGGGCTGATGCCGGTAGGGTTCGAGTTCGGCCTCCAGCAGGGTGCGCAGCAATCCACCGCCATCGGTGCGCGCAACCTGATCATGCGCACTCGCAAGCGCCTTGATACGCCCACGCAGAATCTCGACATATTCCTCAATGGTGCGCTCTTTGGCCACAGGGCGACCGATGAGAGACTGCACAACCGCCAGAATATTCTTCACGCGGTGGTTGAGTTCCTCATTAAGCATGCGCTGGCGCAAATCGGCGTCAGCCCGCTCGGAAAGCTGCTGCTGATGATAGACGCCCATGACCTCGATCAGGGCCGAGCGCAGCTGTGCCGCGGCCTCAATGTCGAAGCTGGACCAGGGAAGGCAGCGCTCATGCACCTGCTCTTTCCAGATCGCGAAGCTCTGGCGCGGTGTCAGGCGCGGGCCGTGTGGCCCATGCTGATAAGTCTTGTGCGGATCCCCGCCCCAGTTGATGGTCTGCACGATTTCACGACGAAACAGGAAAACGTAGTTTTCCGGCTGGGGCGAGATCGGAATGATCAGCACACCAGCAACATGCGCTGTATGCGCCGCGATCCAGGGGTGATCCTTGACCAGATGATCCGACTGCCAGATCTGTGTTCCAGCCTTCGTGCGGGCCAGCTCCACGAAGTGGTCCTGCACCTCGCGAGGTGCTGCAATCCCGTGTCCCGTCCATTCATTATCGATCCAGATGGCAATACCATCGGACTGTATGAGCGGTGCCAGACGACTGATCTGCCCGCGCAGATAGGCGGGCATATCGGACACAGAGGCGGCATTGCGCAGGACGCTCTCGATCAGCCCGTGCGTTCGCTCCGCAACCTGAAGGCGCGTGGTCTTGAGGATGACGATAACCTGAAGCGCAAAGAACTCCGCAAACATCTGTACGACGGCGCGCTCGGCAATCGGGAGCATGCGGGGCGCGTAATGGTGACACGCAATCATGCCCCACAGGGCGCCATCGATGACAATCGAGATCGACATGGAGGCGCGAACCCCCATATTGGTCAGATATTCGCAGTGGATCGGTGAAACGCTGCGAAGCTGCCCCAGGGACATATCGAGCGGTGAAAGCCCCTCCCCCTCGACCAGCGGCACCGGGACAAACTTTACGTCCCCGATCATGCGAATGGGCGAACGGCGATAGAGTTCGCGCGCCTGAGCCGGGATATCGGCGCTTGGGAAATGCTGCCCCAGAAAGCTTTCCAGCGAAAGCGCCCGCGCTTCCGAGACGACCTTGCCAGACCAGTCATCGGCAAAGCGATAGACCATCACGCGGTCATATTCGAGCAGGCCGCGCATGAGCATGGTCACGACATCGAAAAGGCGGGTGATATCAGTCGTCTTGCGTACACGGTCCATCATGCCGTGAAGCTGGGTGAGAAACTTGGTGGCACGGTGTGTCGGCGCGGCGGGCTCACATTCGAGCACCACCTCTCCGTTGACAATATGCACCGCCAGATCGAAAAACAGATCGGGTCCCAGCGCCTGATTGAGCAGGAAGACCGGGCGACGCTGCGTCACGCTCAGCGTCAGGCCATTACGGATGTCGTGAATGACGTCCGCACCAAAAAGCGCGATCAGGTCAGCCCCGATCCCCAGCCCCTCATGATGCAGCATTACCGGTGCATTGGCCGAGTGCCGCAGAACAACAAAATCGCTGATCGTGCAGGTGATCAGACAGCCATGAGGCTGGATGCTCCCTGGAATGTGGATCGGCTCGCGATCACAACTCGTCAGATCGACCTGACCAAACTCAGCCATCGACTTTTTCCTCGGCGCGATCGACCTGCTTCACGGCATCACGCGCATGACGGAACAGAGTGGCAGCAGCCCGCCCTGCTTCATCCGCATCAAATTCGGGAGCATTTTCCAGAAGGTCCAGGAACCTGCGCCAGTTTTCCGGCTTCGCCGTCTGTTCGGCCAGATGACTGGCTCCATAGGCCGTATCGAAGCCAAGGACCGCAGCGCGTCGCGCAATCACTCGCCCGCCCAGTGCCGATCCCTCGAGCGTGTAAAGCATACCCATAAGTTCAGAATCCGTTGCGGGCGCCGCAATCGCCCTCATCTCGGGCGGAACGATCCCGAGACACCGCAGATCCTCACTCAGGCTGCGCTGCATGCTGACAGGCCGCCAGCCCTCAAACCATGTGGGGTAGATTTGCCCATGAAGGGCATTTTCGGCAGCGAGGCGAAAACCGGCAACACCGGCAACATAGCGCCGATAGTCCCCCACTGACGCGAGCTCTCCGATAAGGTGATCGAGTTGCTCGTGCGCCTCATGCACATGCGCGCGCAACGCAGCACGACGGGAGCTTTCGGCGTTCAGCACGACAATCCCGGGAAACTCACCCTATCAGACATGATCTCGAAGTTCCGTTCCGCCAACGTGAATGACTTTCCATTTAAATCACTCTGTAGCGCAATGTAAACTCGAAGTTTTCCCGCCCGGACCATGAAATCGTTTTTAGGCAATATTTGTAAGTATAAAGTTAACGAGAAACGAACTTCGTAAATAAATCGTTGCACACAATAAACCGCAGCCCTGTGCCGGGCATCGTCCTATTCGACCTGATGGGGATTAAGGCCGAGATGTAGTTCGGCTTGGTGACCATGTGACAAATCGCGTCCCACGGGGAGGTCCTGACACCGTATCGGAGAGGTTTTCCCAATACGCTCTACTTTGCAATATGTGCCCCTTATGTTCCAGACACCACGTTACGGCGCCCTTGCCCTTTTTGAACCTTACAACGAACAGCTCTTACGGCGCCCGTAAGAGCTGTGAAAAGGACAGGGCTTCCAGGATCATTTCTTTTCAAGAGGCGACGGGCCGAGCTCCCGCAGCAGTTCCGCCATCTTAGCATAGGCCTTGTTCCGGTAGGCCACGAGCGCTGCCGCCTCCTCCGGTGTATATTGCCCGTAATATCCCGCGCCGTTCTTGACCCCGTATTTGCCCTCCGCAACAAGCTTCTTCACCGTGTCCGGGCATGAAAGACGCTCGCCAAACGCATTCTCGGCCGTCACGAAACCATTCACATACACTTCCAGACCCGCCATATCGGCAATCGCAAAAGGCCCGAAGAAAGGCAAGCGGAAGCCGAAGGTGGAGCGTACGATCGTGTCTACATCCTGCGGCGTGGCAATCCCCTCCTCCACAATGGTGTTCGCTTCCTTGAAAAGCACATATTGCAGGCGGTTCAGCACGAAGGTCGGTCGGTCTGCCACCTCGGCTGACTGACGGTTGACACGGCCCAGCATCTCCTTGACCGTTGCCACGACCTCCTTCGTCGTCTCCACACCCGATACAAGTTCGACACCCGGAATAAACGGGGCCGGATTGCTGAAATGTACGGTAAGAAAACGGGCCTGCCCTGTCACAAACGGGGCGAGCACGTGCACCGGAATGGTGGAGGTGTTGGTTCCGATAATGGCATCCGGCCGCGCGGCTGCGCTGATGCGCCCCAGGACCTCTTTCTTGACGTCTTCACGCTCGAAAACGGCCTCTTCGATGAAATCGACGTCGCGCACGGCATCCTCAATCGAGGCAGCCGTGGTGAGGTTGGTCATGATACGATCATAGCTGCCCGGCAGGATGAGCCCCTGATCCTCAAAGGCGCGCGCCTCGCCCAGCAGGCGTTCATGCGCACGCTGTGTGGCCTCGGGCGAAATATCGGCCAGCGTGACGCGCATGCCGGCCGCCGCCATGCTTTGCGCAATACCGCCGCCCATATAGCCCGCACCGATGACAGCAGCACTTCTGATTGTCTGAACGGCCATGATATTTCCTCACGATCATTTTGATGGACGCTGGAAACGGGATGTTCCAGCGATGTCGTGGACGTAGAAATATTCACCCGGAACGGGGAGCGTCCAATATTCGTATCGATACGATCCATACCTATTTTAATATGAAACTTGCCATGTCACATTCCCATCTTGGCCCGTTCTGGTTCATCGCGTCGCGCCTCAAGCTTCGGCATCTGCAACTTCTCGCGGCTTTTTCGCGCCACTCGACGCTGTTGGCCGCGGCCGAGAGCCTTGGCATGGCCCAGCCTGCCGCTTCAAAACTCATCGGCGATCTCGAGGAGTTGATGAAAATCCGGCTGTTCCGGCTGGAGGGGCGACGGATGATCCCCACCTTTGCAGGCGAGGTCCTGACCCGCCATGCGCTTGTCATGCTTGATGAACTCGAACGTACGCGCGTTGAACTGAACGCCCTTGTCGATGGCAGGATTGGCCATGTCTCGATTGGCGCCATCGATGGTCCTGTGGTGCAGTCACTCGCCGACATGCTGCGCATCGCACAGGATGATTATCCTGAAATCGAGCTCGAAATACGCAGTGGCCCGAGCGACAGTCTTTTTCAGATGCTCATTGATGGACAGATCGACATCATGCTGGGCCGGCGTCCCGTCATTCCGTCGGCTCATCCTGTAAGCTACGAGGAGATTGCATCAGAGCAACTCGTTGTCGCAGCAGCTCCAGACCATCCGCTCGCAGCTTCAGGGCCGCACACGCTCGAAGCCCTGTCTGAATTCCCCTGGATTCTCCAACGTCGCGGCAGCCGGTCGCGCCAGCGCCTCGAGGAACTATTTCTCGAGCGCGAACTGCCCCTGCCAACCCGCATCGTCTCATCAGATTCCTGGATGATGACACTCGCCTACATCACGCGCAGTCAGGCGCTCACCCTGCTTTCGGCCCCGGCCGCCGCCCTGCAATCGGATTTCGGTCAGATCGCCATTCTGCCGATCGATTTTTCCTTTAATGTCGCCCCGTGGGGGATCATGACCGTGCGTGAACGCGCTCCAACTCCAGCAGCCCTTACTGTCATGACACTCCTGCGCCAGTGCATCCCTCAGATGTCGTCGAGCCCGCAGGACTAGGTGCGCCTGTATCATGACATCAGGCGTGAAGCCCCGGCAGTTGCGCGCGACACAGCATATGATTCAGCAATTGTCATGGCGCGAGAGCGCATCTGAAGCCCCATGCGCGCCCCTAAGCCCCAGCGGCTGTCCACTCGATATGTGACGCGGATAACCATCTCATGACCGCCCATTCTCTCATCAACCGTCTCAAGCTGCGTCACCTCCGGCTCATTCTGGAACTTGAAGCAACCAATAACCTGCACCGCGCTGCCGAGCGGATGAATCTCTCCCAGCCTTCGGTGTCCAAGCTGCTGCAGGAAGTCGAACACGCGCTGAACACGCGTCTTTTCGAGCGCTCGTCACAGGGGGTATTTCCCACCCCAAGCGGCGTTTTGGCCGCGCGTCATGCCCGCCTGATGCTCAATGATATCGACCGTCTTCAGCTCGATATGAACGCAATGCAGGAAGGGACCTATGGCACGGTGCGTGTGGGCTCGATTGTCGCCGCCCTGCCCGACATCATTTCGCCCGTCTTTGCCCGCATCGCTCAGACGCAACCCGGCATCAGTCTCTCACTGACCATCGACACGAGCGATGCGCTTTTGCTGGGTATGGAAACGGGTCGCCTCGATTTTGTCATTGGGCGCGCACTCGGCTTGCACGGCCCGATGGCGCTCGATTGCCGTGAGCTCGCCCAGGAGCCGCTATGCGTCGTGACCAGCATCCATAACCCGATGCCCGACCCCGGCACCCTGACACTGCAGGACGTCGCGAACGAAAAATGGATTCTCCAGACGGCACCAAGCCCCATGAGACGGGCGATCGAAGCCGCATTCACCACGGCACTTCTGCCCTTGCCTGCTCATCCCATCGAAGCGTCTTCGATGTTCGCGACCATCGACCTGTTGCTTCATTCCTGCCTGCTGGCGGTCATCCCCTGCAGCGTGAGCCAACATTACGAAAAAGCCGGGCTCATACGCCGTCTTTCAGTTGTCATGCCCGATTTCCTCGGGCCCTTCTCGCTCATCAGCCAGCCGGGACGACCGCTTTCCCCCGCGGCACAGCTGGTTTTCAGCGCCATTGAACAGGAGTCGATCAGAATTCCTGATCGGTCGGTTCAATCTTGCTTCTAGCGCGCCATTAACTTTCGGATAGGTTTCGTTCATCTCCATTCGGCCCAGTCCGAACGAAAAGGTGACACAGATGCATATCCTCGTCATTGGCGCCGCAGGCATGATCGGGCGCAAATTCACTGAAAGCCTGGTCGCAAATCCCCTCCCCGGCACAGACGGCCCCGAAATCCTGACGCTCGCGGATGTGGTCGCACCTTCAGCGCCAGCCGGGTTCTCGGGACGATGCGAAACCATGACATGCGACCTCACCCAGCCAGGCGCCGCCGACCGGCTATTGAGCGGTCGCCCGGACATCATTTTCCATCTCGCTGCCATTGTGTCTGGAGAGGCCGAGGCCGATTTCGAAAAGGGTTATAGCGTCAATCTCGATGGGACACGGGCGCTGTTTGAGGCCATTCGCCATCATGGCGCACGTGAGGGCTGGAAACCCCGCGTTGTCTTTGCCTCATCCAACGCCGTATTCGGCGGTGATTTCCCTGATGTCATTCCCGATGACTACATCCTGACACCGCAAACCAGCTACGGCACGCAAAAGGCCATGGGCGAATTGCTGCTGGCCGATTACCGCCGCAGGGGGATATTCGATGGTATCGGCCTGCGTCTGCCGACCATTTGCGTCCGCCCCGGCAAACCGAACCGCGCGGCCTCCGGGTTCTTTTCCGGTATCATACGCGAGCCGCTGGTCGGGCTTGAGGCAACTCTGCCCGTGCCTGACACCACACGCCACTGGATGACGAGCCCTCGTTCGGCTGTGCAATTCCTGCGTCATGCCGCAGTGCTCGATCTGAACCGTCTGGGCGAGCGACCCAATCTCTCCCTGCCCGCCCTGTCGATCACGGTGGGAGAACAGATTGCCGCCCTGCGTCGCGTTGCCGGAGAAAAAGCTGTCGCGCTCATCCGCCGGGAGCCCGACGAGGCCATAGCCCGCATCGTGGCCGGATGGGCCAGAGGATTTGACGCGAGCCGCGCCCTTTCCCTGGGTTTCACGACAGAGCAGAGCTTCGATGAGATCATCCGGGCTCACATCGAGGACGAACTCGCAGGGCGGATCGCCTGACCCTCTCTTCCGCCCGGCCAGCATCGCGCCAGTCTCACAAGACCAGCGCGAGCGAGGAGCACATGCACCATGAGCCCCGATCAGAAAACAAGTCCGCGCGCCGAAACGCCTTCGCAAGACACGCTGCGCGCCCGAGCAACCGGCAAGGCCTTTGCAAAGCTGCTGCCCTTCCTCATCCTCATGTATATCGTGGCCTTTCTTGACCGGTCGAATATCTCATCGGCCAAGCAGGCGCTACAAACCGATGTCGGCGTTTCGGATGCCATGTTTGCCTTCGGTGCAGGCATCTTCTTCGTCGGTTATGCCTTGTTCGAAATCCCGAGCAATCTCATTCTCTATCGCGTCGGGGCCAGACGCTGGATGGCTCGCATCATGGTGACATGGGGGCTTGTCTCGGCCGCCATGATGTTCACCCAGGGCAATCTGTCCTTTGTGCTGCTGCGTACGCTGCTGGGCGTCACAGAAGCCGGCTTCTTTCCCGGCATCATGCTCTATCTGACATTCTGGTTTCCTGAAAAAGAGCGCACCCGCGTCCTGGGCGTGTTCTATTTCGGCTATCCGCTCGCGATGACCTTCGGCAATCCGCTCTCGGGTGCGCTGTTTGGTCTTGATGGCGCCTTCGGTCTTGCCGGATGGCAGTGGATGTTCCTGCTCGAGGGCGGACTGGCCGTAGCGATGGGGATCGCCACCTATTTCGTGCTGCCCGACAGGCCACAGGACGTCAAATGGCTGACGACAGAAGAGAAAGCGACGCTCTCAACCGTCCTCGAGCGCGAGGCCGCCAGTAAGGCTGGGGCGAGGGGCCACAGTGTCAGACTGGGTGCCCTGCTTCATTCCACCAAGCTGCTCCAGTTTCTGGCGCTTTATATGGTGATGCAGATTGCCAGCTATGGCGTGGTCTTTTACCTGCCCGAGCAGGTCTCGACCATCCTGCATGAGAAAATCGGCCTGCGTGTCGGGCTGGTCAGCGCCATTCCCTGGGCCTGCGCCATTCTCTCCACCTATGTTGTCACGAAACTCGTCCAGAAGCACGATGCCCCGCGCTTCGGGCTGTTGGGCTGTCTCGCGGCGGCGGCAATCGGGCTCGTAATATCAGGCTCTGGCTACGGACCTGTCGCTCTGATCGGTCTGTGCATTGCCGCAGCGGGCGTTGTCACGGTGCAGGCCGTGTTCTGGAATTTCCCGCTTGCCCATTTCACCGGGGTTCAGGCCGCCGGCGCGATCGCGCTCATCAATGCGCTGGGTAATCTCGGCGGGTTCGCCGCCCCGAACATCCGCAGCTTTGCCACCGGGTTCTGGCATACCCCCATAGCCGGACTTTACGCCGTCGCCCTCTCCGGCGTGATCGGCCTTGTCATCGCAGCGTTCCTGCCGCGCACCAACAACCCCGAGCATTCGCCCCCTCATCACCCCCGGCATCGCCCCGTGCATTGAGCGCACGCGCACGCGCCTTGCCCGATATCAGGGCCTCTCGCCCTCCATCATCATGAAGGAACCGACCATGTCGACCACCTATGATCGCACCAACTGGCCCATCGCCGCCGCCATGATCCAGTATGCCAATATCCTGCCAGATGGATCGAGCGTGCAGGACCAGACGCCGGAGCAATGGGCCGCCACGCTGTCTGAAGTGACTGATGCAGGTTTCACGGAAATCGACCCCACGGACTCCTGGATACGCCTCGCTGATCTGCCGGAAGCCCGCCTGAAAATCTTCGCCGATCTCGTCCGGGAAGCGGGCCTGACCATGCCGGGCCTTTCCACCGCACGGCGCTCGGTCATCGATCCCGAGGCTGGCGACGAGAATCTGGCTTATAGCCACAGGGTGATCGACACAGCGGCCAGACTTGGCATTGCCGAAGTCTCTTTCGGCCTATTTTATCCCCTTACGCCCCCGCAAAAGGCGGCGCTCTGGTTCTGGACCGCGCAGGGCAGCGTCAATCCCGATGACCCGTCCGTATGGAAGAAAGCGGTCGATCGCATCCGCGAACTTGCACGTCATGCCCAGGAAGTCGGGGTCGGTCTGTCGCTGGAGATGTATGAGGATACCTATCTGGGCGCGGCAGACAGCGCGGTACGCTTCGTACAGGATGTCGATCACCCTGCAGTGGGCATCAATGCCGATCTGGGCAATCTGGTCCGGCTGCATCGCCCTGTCGAGCACTGGGCCTCGACGATGCAGAAAGTCGCACCGTTTGCCCGCTACTGGCACGTCAAGAATTACTACCGCACGGAAGACGCGACCACTGGCATGGTCGTCACGGCCCCGGCACCCCTCGAATTCGGGGTGATCAGCTATCGCGCGGCCATCAAGATGGCCCTCGCCCATGGTTTCAAAAGCGCCTTTCTGGTCGAGCACTACGGCGGTGACGGCCTGAGCGTCAGCGCTACCAATCGCGAGTATCTGCGTCGGGTTCTACCCCGCAAGGCCTGAACCCTCCCCTTCTCTGCGGGCCCCACCGTTTTGGGCCTGCAGAGAACTGGGCGGTCAGCCGGCCCAGCCTGTCTGCCACACTGACACTCCTTCCCTCGCTCATGATCGGAGAGAGATCATGCCCCGACTTCGCTGGCTAATGATCATCCTCTGCTTCGCAGCCACCACCATCAATTATATCGACAGGGCGACAATCGCGATTGCCGCCCCGTTCATGGCGCGCGAACTGCATATCGATCCGGCTGTCCTCGGTGTTATCCTGGGTGGGTTCTTCTGGACCTACGCATTCATGCAACTGCCATTCGGCATGATCGTGGATCGGGTGGGGGTGCGCTCTGCCTATGCTTTTGCCGTGATCTGGTGGTCCGTCTGCACGGCTCTGACGGCGCTTGTTCGCGGCCCCTTGAGCATATTGGGGCTCAGACTGGCGCTTGGCGTCGGTGAGGCTGGTAGCTATCCCTCCAATGCCAAGGTGGCATCGCTCTGGTTCCCCAAGGCGGAGCGGGGCCTTGCAGCCGGCATATTCGATAGCGGCTCCCGCGCTGGCGCGGCTCTCTCGATGCCTGTCGTGGCGCTGCTCATCGCATGGCTGGGATGGCGTCTCGCCTTTGTGGCGGCAGGAGCACTTGGGCTTGTCTGGGTCGCAGTATGGTTTAGTCTCTATCACGACCCGGATGCCCATCCGAGGGTCAGCGCAGACGAGCTTGCGCGCCTGCAAGCCGCCCAGCCACCAGCCCTGAAAGCCCCTCCCGGTAGCTGGAAAGCCCTACTGAAACATCGCTCCGTCTGGGGTATGATGCTCGGCTTTTTCTGCGCCAATTTCGTCTTCTATTTCTTCGCTACCTGGTTTCCGAGCTACCTCGTTACAGCCCACGGGTTTTCGCTCAAGGATCTTGGGCTGATCGGCATGATCCCGGGTGTCATCGCCATTCCGGCTGCCTGGCTCGGAGGATGGTCATCCGATCGCCTCCACCACCATGGGTGGAGCCTTACTGCCGCACGCAAAACCTGCCTCGTTGGCGGATTGCTTCTCTCGTCGGTCATTGCCCTGACCGCCTTCGTGACCGAGACATGGCTTTGCATCACGCTCCTTTCACTTTCCTTCGGGGGCATTGCTTTTACTGGTGCGAATATCTGGTCGCTGCCGGCCGACCTCGCCCCCAGCCCGGACCTTGTTGCGACACTTGGTGGGATGCAGAACAGCGCGGCCAATATCGCCGGTATCGTGATTGCGAGCTTCACGGGGCTAATGGTCAGTCTGACCCACGGTTCATTCCTTGTCCCGCTTTGCGCGACCGGGTTCTTTGGCCTGCTCGGGGCACTATCCTATCTCTTCATTGTCGGCCCCATTGCCCCTCTCCCGCTGGACAAAAGATCCGAGGACACAAGAGCGCAACAGCCTATCAACGTGAGACATGAGCCATGCTGAAATCTGCCTCGTCTATCCTGAACCTCAACGATTTCGAGCATCTTGCAAAACGGCATCTGCCACGCGCGATTTTCGGCTATGTCGCTGGCGGAGCTGATGACGGCACTACGGTCCGGCATAACCTCGCGGCGCTGGCTCAGATCAAAACAATCCCGCGTGTCCTGCGCGACGTGTCCTCATGTAGTCAGAAAATCACGCTGTTCGGCCAGGAGTACGCCAGCCCGTTCATGATCGCACCGATGGGCGCCTCAGCCGTCGTTGGCTATGATGCGGACAATGCCATGGCCCGCGCGGCCAGGGCAGCACGCATACCCTACGCTCTGAGCGCAAACGCCATTACGCCCATGGAAGAAATCGGACGATCCTATCCGGGATGCTGGTTTGCCGGGTATCAAAAGCCTGACGAAGACAACATTCAGCGTATGGCCGCGCGTGTCGCCGATGCGGGTTTTTCGGCCTATATGCTCACAGCCGATGTCGTTGTCGGGTCGAACCGGGAGAATAACAAGCGCAACGGCTATACGATGCCCTTCAGACCGACCGCACGCCTTGTAGCGGATATGATCGGTCATCCATCCTGGCTTTACAAAACGGGATGGCGCACGCTGCGACAGCGCGGAATTCCCGCAATCAGCAATATTGATCCGGTTGCCAGACCCTCGATTTTTTCACGCGATATCAATGCTGTAACGGGTTATCCGAGCTTCAGCTGGAAGCATGTCGAGATGTTGAGACGCCACTGGAAAGGCGCACTCATCATAAAGGGTATTCTCTCCCCCCATGATGCGCGGCTAGCCAGGGAGCTCGGCGCCGATGGTATTGTCGTATCCAATCATGGCGGGCGACAGCTCGACTGTGCGGTCTCCCCGATTGATGTGCTCAGCGCGGTAAAGGTTGAAAGCGCGGATATGACCGTGCTGGTTGATAGTGGCTTTCGACGTGGCACGGATGTGATCAAGGCCCTGTTGCGTGGCGCTTCAGCGGTGCTTGTAGGCCGCCCCTTCCTCTATGCTGCCTGCTTGGGCGGCGAGGCGTCGATCCGTCATGCGATCGGTCTTTTGCAGCGTGAAGTGCACACCGACATGTCGCTGATGGGCGTGAGTTCGTGCGAGGCATTGCGTAAGGAGATGTGCATCTGATCGGGGCGTTAGGAGGAGAATATTGTACGTCTAGGCTCAGGCTTTTCCTCCGATCTGTGTTGCGGCCAGACCAAAGCCCGCACGAAATCAGGTGACGTTCAAGGCGACGGTCTATAGGCGGACATAGGTTTTGTCCCAGACCATCATGTTTGCCGACGAGGCCAGCCAGACGCCGGTGACTGACGCTTGGTCCCCGCCTTTATCAAAATGATTTCGGATGGCCCAAGCGACGGGCTGATGAGTAAGACGATCATAAGAACGGATGAGCACTTGGATCACCTTTCTCGTCTGGATCTACCTCTCTGCTCTCCCCCGCCCCTATCGAGGCCGTTACCGCGAAGCTGTCGACTTAAAAGACCAGTCTGCCCCATGACTGGCTCTGCGCGTGTCGGGTGGCGCACGCACAGATGTATTTTGTTGGAGAGACTGCAAAGTGTGTTGCACGAGAGCACGAGAGCACGAGAGCACGAGAGCACGAGAGCACGAGAGCACGAGAGCACGAGAGCACGAGAGCACGAGAGCACGAGAGCACGAGAGCACGAGAGCACGAGAGCACGAGAGCACGAGAGCACGAGAGCACGAGAGCACGAGAGCACGAGAGCACGA
>NZ_AYXS01000013.1:59305-59489 GCF_000505765.1 Asaia sp. SF2.1
ACGAGAGCACGAGAGCACGAGAGCACGAGAGCACGAGAGCACGAGAGCACGAGAGCACGATGAGGGGGCAGATTGATTGCGCTGTCAAACGCGGGCTTTAGGTGTGAAACCGGGAACGCCAAAAACGCCTCGTGCAGCTAAGCTGAGGCGTTGGGTAGGGATTTATGTCTGTATTGAGGGGGAT
>NZ_AYXS01000014.1:0-55862 GCF_000505765.1 Asaia sp. SF2.1
CCCATATGCGGCGGCGGCATGTCCGGCGCTGCGAGGGCCGTGCCGCCCATCAAAGCCGTCAGAGCGAAAAGAGCAGAAATCTTCGGAGCTTGCTTGAACCGCACCGGGTTCTCCTTGTGTCACGTCTCAAAAAAATACGCCGCGGCGTATCGTTCCGGTTGCGTATAGGAAAGCGAAACGCCCATGGCCGCAAGTCTCCCATTGCAGCAAACCGTGTCATAACGCACAAACGGATTCATGGACTCAGCACTCTCCCCCGCCGATCACGCGCTCTCTGTTGCGATCGAGGAAACCGGCCTCTCGCCCTCCCCCAAGGAAGAGCCGCGCCTGCTCAAACTGATCGCACGAAGCCTCGTGCCGGGGACGAACACCATCCTCGCCTCTGAATATGAGCGCCTGATATGCGATGTGCGCCGCAAGGACTGGGCAGCACAGCTGATGAACCTCACCCGCCGCGCGGGTGAACTCTGGATCAGCAAGGCTGACATGCTCGATGCGGTGAGTCGCGTACACGACCCCCGGGCCACGCCAGAGCTGCTCCGTGCCACGCTGGCAGACACGCTGGCCGCACGTTTTCGCGATATGGGGCATACGCCGCGCGACGTGCTTGAAGCGGTGCAGGCCGATCTGACCGATGCGGGCACCTTCCTCTCGGGCGGACAGATCGATCGGCTGGCGCAGATCATCGCCTCGGCTTTCGGGGTGGAGGATACCGGCTTCGAGGCCGAACTGATCGCGAGCGAAAAGGCGCGACGCGAAGAGGAAGAGCGGATCGAGGCGCGTGCCGAGGCCCGGCGCAAGCGGGAAAACGAGCGCCTCAAGGCATGGGAAGAAAGCCTCGTCGGGTTCGATCAGGTGCCCGCTATCCTGCATTGCACCCCGCGTGAGGCGCTGCGCTGGATTGCCGAAAACCGCCTTCCCGTCACACGCCGTACCCCGCAGCCCGACGGCACCGAAAAATTCGAGTTCGATCCCGAAATCCTCAAGCGCCTGCGTTCGCAGCTGGCGGAATGGCGCGGAGGCCAGAAAGGCACGCCAGCGCTTGCCGGACGCAAGGTCGGCAATGCTGTCATCGCCCGTGTGGCCGCGCTCGATCGCTATGTCGCGCATTTTCGCACGGCACGCTCGCTCAAGCGCCGTATCACGCTGGTGACCGGCCCGACCAATTCAGGCAAATCCTACACCGCGCTCAATGCGCTGGCCAATGCCGAGAGCGGCCTCGCCCTCGCCCCCCTGCGCCTTCTGGCCCATGAGTTTCGCGAGTCCCTGTTGTCCCGCGGGGTTCCGGCCTCGCTCGCCACGGGTGAGGAACGCATCGATTTCCCCGGCGCCCGCCATCTGGCCGCGACGGTCGAGATGTGCCCCTTTCACAACCCGGTCGATGTCGCGCTGATCGATGAAGCGCAAATGCTGATGGACCCCGATCGCGGCGCGGCCTGGACGGCTGCCATCATGGGTGTACCGGCGCGTCATCTGTATATTCTGGGCGCCCCCGATTGCATCCCCCTCATCAGGCGTATTGCCGAGCTTTGCGATGACCCGCTGGATGAAATCAGCCTTGAGCGCAAATCGCCACTCCGCGCCGCCAGCGCACCCTTGCGCCTGCGCGATCTGGAGGCGGGCGATGCGCTTATTGCCTTCTCACGACGCGAGGTGCTGGATCTGCGCGCCGAGCTTCTGACGCTCGGCAAGCGTGTGGCCGTAGTCTATGGCGCGCTCAGCCCTGAGGTGCGCCGTGCCGAAGCCGCGCGATTCAATAATGGCGAGGCCGAAATCCTTGTCGCAACCGATGCCATTGGCATGGGGCTCAACCTGTCCATCAAGCGCGTGGTGTTCAGTGCGCTGCGCAAATATGACGGCAAGCAGACGCGAGACCTCACCGCGCAGGAAATCAAGCAGATTGGCGGTCGCGCCGGGCGCTACGGCCATCATGAAAACGGCGTCGTCGCCGTGCTGGGTGAAGCTGGCACACCGGCCCATATCCGCAAGATGCTGGCCGCACCGCCCGAGCCCATCACGGAACTGCGCCCCCTCGTGCAGCCGGATGCCGATATCGTGCGCGCGGTGGCTGAGGAAATCGAGACCGACAGCCTTTACGGTGTGCTGGTGCGCATCAAGCGCGCCGTGTTGCGCGCCGACGACCCGAATTACCGTCTGGCCGATATGGATCAGGCCTTCGAGATTGCCTCAGCCCTGGAAGGTGTGGAGGGGCTGTCCCTCACCCAGCGCTGGGTCTACGCCATGTGCCCCATCGATGAGCGCGATAATGGCATTTCGCGGCTGGTCGGCTGGGCCAGCGATCATGCAGCGGGTCGGCGGGTGCCGCCGCCCGGCACTGGGCGTCTGGTCCAGCCTTCACAGGCCGGGCGCGAGGAACTCGAACGCGCCGAGAAACGGCATAAGCGCCTTGTGGCGTGGCGCTGGCTCTCGCTGCGCTTTGCCGATGCCTACACCGACAAGCAGGCCGCCGAGGACAACACGACGGCGCTGAATGAATGGATCGAGGCGGTGCTTCGCCAGCAAAGCCGCGAGCGCGAACACCAGAAACGCGCCATACCCGGCAGGCGCGGCGGCGGGAAAGGATTTGGTGACCGGTCCGGCGGAGGCTATTCCGGCCCCGGCCGCCCCCCGTCATCCAGAAGCGATGCGCGTCGTGACGGCGCCGGGCGCGATGGCGGCAGAAGCGAATCGGGTGAGCGCTCCCCCGGCGGATCGCCCTCCGGCAGGCGATTCAAGGGAGCGGGCGGCCCACGCAAGGGCGGCAAGGGTGGTCGCGGCCGCGGCTGACACGCCGCAATCGCTTTCTACCCCGCGTCGTCTCGCTGCGCCCCGGCAGGGTGGCAAAGCATGCCCGGAAGAGGGGCGTGGTAGGATGGCTGCGTAAGATCGCGTGTGCGCGTCCCCTTCCTGTCGCTGGTGCCTGCATCGCTGCCGAGCTGGCGTCAGCACCATGCGAAACGGTTGGGCGGGCGCTGTAATGGGCCGGATTTGACGATTCGCCCAGCCTCGCTATGAGCAAGAAAATTCAGTCAAAACAAAGACTTATCCAGATCATCGTCTCGGTTCCTGGCGCGACACATGAATTTTTTCGCGTGGTCGACGCAAAAAGTTCTTCCATTTTTCACAAAAACCGCGCTAGCGTTTCTTTGCGGCAACCGAGGTTGCTTCAAGTAATTCTCCGGAAGTTACTCCGGTTGATTGAAGTAAAATTCGGCCAACGCAAAATAGTGCGCATCGTGCGCCATGTGAAGAAGGAATACAGATATGTCGTCTGGTTTTTCCGTAAGCACATTTTCGTCGAAAACTATGACCTCGATCAGGGTTTTCTCTGCTGATGCCAAATATAAAGGGGTTGGCCCACCGTAAAGGTGCGCCTCGGCCCTACGCCACCTTGCTTTGACAGGTCTTGCGCAGGGCCACCCGTTCTACTCTCCTCAGATACTTTCTGCTTTCCAGTTTCGCTTCTTTGTCGACCTTCCGATACCGGGATTGAGACAGTTACAAGGGTCCAGATCCCGGTAATGGGCAAACAGGGCGTCATCGCCCTCATAGAGATGACCGAGATTATGTTCCGCAGGATAGCGGGCCCCTCTCTGGTCCAGCAGCCTGAGCATTTCATGCTCGGTCGCTTCCGCCGACTCCCCCGGCTTTAGAACGTAATCCTGATGCATCACGTGGCAGAGAAAATGCCCGTAATAGAGCTTCTCCAAAATCCGGGCATCAAGTGCTGCGGGCAAGGTTTCGGACCACTTCCTGTCGTTGCGTCGCAGCGCAACATCAAGGGCAACAATCTCCCCCACCTCATGATCATGCACCGCGCGATAACGCAGCGCCGCACCGGCTGCCGCAAACCGATGCAGAAAGGCACGCTTGCCCTCATCGGGCGTGCAGGCAAACCAGTCTGTTCCCTCTGTCGCGAACGTATCGCGCAAATGCGCCTCGACCCTGGGGGCCAGATCTGCCGAAACGCGCAGCATGAGATGGTGCTCGAATCGCGCCTCGAAGGCGAGCATACGCCCAGGAATCTGCTGGGGTAACACACGCCCCAGCTTCTGCATGACCTTGTCGGTCAGGTGCGCAGGCAGCCATTTCCATTGACCAAGCCAGTCATCCAGCCAGGCCTTGGCCGCAAAGAGACGCGGAATGTTTTTGGTGCCCGCGTAGCGTATGAGAGCCACCGTGTCGCGCCCATAGGCCTCGGCGATACGAAAGGCATTGCGGTGCATGTATTCACCGGCGATCGGCAGCGTGTCATAGGCCGTCAGTAGATGGCGGCGCAGATCCTCCAGCTTATCGGTGCAGTTCGTGCCTATATAGAAAACGCGGGAATCGACCTCGGCCGGAAAGCTGTCAACGCGCACGGCAAAGACGATCAGCTTGCCTGCGCAGCCAGATGCCTCGAACAGACGGCGCTCATCCTGGTTGAACCGCGCAGGTGTCTGGGCCTCAACATCGCGCACATGCGCGACATAGCCGTCATCATGCCCTCTCCGGCCGGTCCATTCGATCTCGTCACGTGTGAACGCGCCACTTTCCAGACGGGCCAGCGCCTTGATGGGGTCAGCATCCAGCTTCACGCCCAAATGATTGACGAGCTCGAGTCGCCCCTCTGCCGTGACGCGACCATACAGGGCCATCTCGGTATAAGCCGGGCCGCGCTGCACCAGCGCGCCCCCTGAGTTATTGCTGATCCCCCCCAGCACCGAGGCCCCGATGCAGGATGAGCCAATAACCGAATGGGGCTCACGCCCATAACGTGCGAGGGTGGTTTCAAGCTTGTGCAGGGTTGTGCCGGGCAGGCAGATCACCTGTCGGCCACCATCGAGCAGATGCATGCCGCGCAGACGACGGGTGTTGATCAGGATGACGGGGCGATCATACGCGTCGCCGTCTGGTGTCGAGCCCCCGGTCAGCCCGGTATTGGCCGCCTGCACGATCATGATCTGGTCAGCCGCCACGCAAAGCTCGGCCACACGCCAGAATTCCACCAGCGTCCGTGGCCGGATGACCGCCCTCACCTTGCCCGATCCGAACCGGAACCCTTTGGTATAGGGCGCTGTCGCATGGGGCGCGACAAGCACATGCGGCGTGCCGACGATCTGACGCAACAGCACAAGAAGCCTGTCGGCATGAAGGGTCGGTTCGGTCAGACGCATGAGGGTCTTCCTTCTCGCAATGTCAGTCACGACGCCCTTTTTACGGGCGTGTCAGGCAGGCGCTCACCCGCACGGCCTCGATGCGACCTTATCCGACAGACTGGCTTTGCCGTGCCATCGGATGCGCGTCCCATCGAGGGTCATCATCAGCCGATGCGGGTCATCCCGCCCATATAGGGGTGCAGCACCTCGGGGATCTCGATCGCCCCATCGGCCGTCTGGCCGTTTTCCATGACGGCAATCAGCGTGCGCCCCACTGCCAGACCAGACCCGTTGAGGGTGTTTACAAAAGCCGGACCGTTCTCGGTGCGGTAGCGCGCATTCATGCGGCGTGCCTGAAAATCGCGTGTGTTCGAGCATGAAGAGATTTCGCGCCAGGCCTTCTGGCCAGGCAACCAGCCTTCGAGATCGAACGTCTTGGCAGCACCGAACCCGGTATCTCCGGCGCAGAGCAGCATACGACGATAGGGGATATTCAGCCGCTCCAGAATGGTTTCTGCACAGCGCGTCATGCGCTCATGTTCATCCGCGCTGGCCTCAGGCGTCGTAACGGACACCAGCTCGACCTTGCTGAACTGGTGCTGGCGCAACATGCCACGCACGTCACGCCCGGCCGACCCGGCCTCGGAACGGAAACAGCTTGAAAGCGCCGTCATACGCAATGGCAGCGCCTTCGCCTCGAGGATTTCACCTGCGACGCTGGCCGTGAGAGGCACCTCTGCGGTCGGGATCAGCCAGCGGCCATCCGTGGTCTGGAAGGAATCTTCGGCGAATTTGGGCAGCTTGTCGGTGCCATACATGGCCGCATCATTGACCAGAAGCGGCACGATGGTCTCGCTATAGCCAAATTCCTGCGTGTGGGTATCGAGCATGAACTGCCCAAGCGCACGCTCCAGCCGCGCCAGCGCCCCGCGCAGCACCGTGAAACGGGCCCCTGAAAGCTTGGCGGCTGTCGGGAAATCCATCAGCCCCAGCTGTTCGCCAAGTTCGAAATGCTGCTTGGGTTCGAAGTCGAAAACAGGCACCTCACCCCATTGGTGAACAACCTGATTGGCCTCCTCGTCGCGCCCTTCCGGCACGGTTTCATCGAGACGGTTGGGCAGACCGGCCAGCGTGGCGCTGATCTCGCTCTCGATTGTCGAGGCGCTGGCTTCGAGCGCCGCGATATGATCGCGCAGTTCGACAGCCTTCTGCTCAAGGGTGCTGGTATCCTGCCCGGCTTTCTTGCCCTGACCGATTTCCCTGGCCAGAACCTTGCGCTGTGCCTGCTGCTCCTGGAGGACCTGAAGGGCCGCACGACGCTCCTCATCGCGTCGCACCAGATCACCGGCGACAGGCGACAGGCCGCGACGGGCTAGAGCCGCATCAAAACCAGCCGGGTCGGCGCGAAGGGCGCGCAAGTCATGCATGTCAATAAAGTCCTGTCAGGTTTCAGTCGATCGTCGCAGGGCGCGGCTCAACGAGACGTGCCGTAAAGATCGAGATTTCATACAGAAAGATCAACGGCACGGCGAGGCCCACCTGGGTAATCACATCGGGCGGGGCCAGTATGGCGGCAATGACCGTTGCACCGACAATGGCATAGCGGCGGAATTTCTTCAGGCCTTTGGAGGTCACGATGCCCACACGTGCCAGCAGCGTCAGCACGACGGGCAGTTCGAAAGCCGCACCGAAAGCCAGGATCAGCTTCATGACCAGAGAGAGATAATCCGAGACCCTCGCCTGCAATTCGATATGCAGCCCCTGCGAGCCTGCCGGGGCCGTCTGGAACGACAGGAAGAAGCGCCATGCTATGGGGAAGATGAAGTAATACGCCATGGTCGCGCCAAGCAGGAACATCAGCGGCGTGGCAATCAGGAAGGGCGCAAAGGCCCGCTTCTCGTTGCGATACAGGCCCGGCGCAATAAAGATCCAGGCCTGCATAGCGATGATCGGAAATGACAGGAACACGGCGCCGAACACCGCTACGCGCACATAGGTAAAAAAGGCTTCTGACAGCGCCGTGTAGATCAGATGCGGCTGCTCGCCCTGCTGGCGCATGATCCTCGCCAGAGGCTCGGCAAGAAACAGATAGATCTGCTCCGAGAAATGATAGCAGAGCAGGAAGGCGACGATAAACGCGACCAGAGACCAGATAAGCCGCCTGCGCAGCTCGATCAGGTGATCGAGAAGCGGCATGGCCTTGTCATCGAGGGAGTCGTTATTCGTCATGGCGCTGTCGGACATTCAGGCAGGATCACCCCCGGCGCAGGGGCCGGGGCCGTTGAGACCGCTGGGGTCATGGCAGGATAGGGCGCTTGGGCAAGATCGGGGGTCGCGGCAGCGGGATGATCGCTCATCGCGTCGTCAGGCTTTGACGATGCAGGAGGCACCGGCGCAGGCGCAGGCGCAGCAGGTGGCGGATCGAGCGCGATACGACGCCCGTTATGGATGACTCGCAGGGGCGGAATGACGGCCGGGGCATGCCACAGCGTCTCTTCATGCCGGAGGCGACGCGCCGTTGCCGGGGGCAGGATCGTCGGACCAGAGGCCTCGGCCGGCCTGGCTGAGCTGTGGGCCTCGGCCTCACCGGCCCCGTAGGCATGGGTATTGGCCGTCTCTGTCACACCAGGCCCCGTGACCGGGATCGCGTTGTCCGTTCCGTGGGCCGGAGAGGAAAGCGACGGAGGCGGCGTGAAATCCAGGCTCTTGCTGATCGTCTTGTCAGAGTCGATCGTGCGCGCAATACGGTCTCGGAAGTCGAAGCGCTTCAGGTCGCGCAGATGGTCGCGTGCTTCCCCCAGATCGGCCTCGCGGATCATCTCATCCACATGGCCCTGAAACTCGGACGCCATGCGGCGCACCGCCTTGATACCCCGACTGACGGCGCGAATGGCGGTCGGCATGTCCTTGGGGCCGACGAAAACCAGCGCCACGACAACGATCAGCGCAATTTCCGACCAGCTAAAATCGAACATCTTCCCCACTCATCTCAGAAACCCGGCTCCGGTCTTGCACGACGCCCGGCCTAGCCCGCGCCCTTCTGGGTCACGATACGATCATTACGCCCCGAAGCATCGGGATCGAGCAGCAATTCCTCACGCCGCGGCAGAGCCCCGAGATCACTTAGCCCGAAACTGCTCAGAAAATGCGTCGAGGTCCCCCATAATATGGGGCGACCCGGTACTTCCTTGCGCCCTTTGGGCCTGATCAGTCCATCCTCGATCAGGGTATCAAGCACGGTCTGGCTCAGCGAGACGCCGCGTATGCCTTCGATATCGGCACGGGTGCAGGGCTGATGATAGGCGATGATCGCCAATGTTTCCATCGCGGAACGGCTCAGCCGGCGCGATTTCTCCACCACCCGTGTCAGTGCCGGAGCGATTTCCGGACGGGTCCGGAACTGCCAGCCTCTGGCGACCGACACCAGCTCCACCGCGTGATCCTCATATCTTGCCACGACGCAGGCCAGAACCGGCCCCAGGAGCGACTCATCGGCCCCCTGCGAGACCACGAACTGCTTCAGCGCCGTTTCGGTAACGGGCTCGGCACTGGCAAAAATCAGTCCCTCAACCAGACGGGAGAGCGCGTTCACGGCCTCGAACCCGCGGTCGCGATGCGTTGCTGCCTGATGCGCGTCGGGGACCGCATCCGGATGAGTGATGGAACCTGCCGTCGGAGCGGCGACCGACACATCTTCGGCCTGTTCCACTGCATCCGCAGGGGAAATCGGCCCGCCGGGCATGGAAAGTTCTGACATCAGCTTTCTGTCACTTCCTGAAAGTCACCCTGAGGGGCCCGAAGCATGATCTCGGCAAAAACGCTATCCTGCCGCAATTCCACCGTTCCGCTCTTGGCCATTTCGAGCCCTGCCACTAGGGCGCTGGCCATGGCGGCAGCCCTTGCCCGTGGCGATGCAGCGGATTGCGCTGGCAAAAGCGAGGTCAGTTTCTGCCAGCCTGCGACTTCGCTCGCATTCAAAAGACGATGCAGGGCTGATACGGCTTCGGTCACGGTCCAGTAGCGCGGGCGTGGTGGCGCGTAGATACGTTTGAGCCCACGACGGCGGGTCATAGCCAGATAGGCGCTGATCAGCCCCATCAGATCCACCCGCAGCCCTGAACGATCGATACGCGTCATATCCTCGCCATAGCCACGGGCAAAGACATGTTCGCCCAGTCTGGGACGGTCATCGAGCCATACGGCCAGCGCCCTGATGGATTCCAGCTCCTGCAATCGGCCCTGAAGCAAACCGGCGGCATCCTCCGCCTCGGTATCGGGCTCATTCTCGATGGGCAGCAACAGCCGTGATTTGAGCCATGTCAGCCAAGCTGCCATGACCAGCCAGTCTGCGGCCAGTTCGAGCCTGATCTGCCGCGCGCCCTCAACGAAAGCCAGATATTGCTCAACCAGTTGCAATATCGAAATCTGCGCCAGATCGACCTTCTGGGCACGGGCAAGATCGAGCAACAGGTCGAGCGGCCCCTCAAATCCGGTCAGGGAGAGATGCGGCGCCGATTCTAGATCTGCGCCACCCGGTACCATGGCCGACGAAAAGGCGTTGCTCCCCTCCCCCATACCGATCAGAAAACAGCCGGTGTGCAGGCAATCGAGCGTGCATGCAGGCGCACGCAGAACGACTTTGCGGCCTGGGTAGTATCAAACCCGCCTACGCGCAGACGATAGAACACATGGCCATTGATCGTCTTTTGCTCGATCATCGGCGTGCGGTCGCTCAGCAGATCACTGGCCTGCTTCGAAAGCTTGCTCCACGTCGCCTTGGCGTCGGCTTCGCTGCCAAGGGCTGCAAGCTGGACCATATGCCCGCCCGTTGCCGTATTGGCGGCAGCGGTCTTGCTGGCAGAGTCAGTGGTTGCGGAAGACGATGCAGCGGGAGGGACCGATGCTGCCTTGGCCGGTTTCTCGGACGGTGCGCGCTCCGGCACAGCTTTCTCAGGCGCAGCTTTTTCGGGTATCGCCTTTTCAGGAGCCGAACTTTCCGATGCCGTCGGTGCGGCAGACCCGCCCTGATCGGCTTCACCCTGTGCTCCGGCACCTTCCGGCAGCTTCTGAACGGACGTGTCGGGCAGGCCACCAGAGGCGCTCTGCCCCGAAGCCCCGGCACTATCAGCCCCCGTATCCTGCCCTGCTCCCACGCTTGCTGATCCAGCAGGCGCCGTTGCTCCGGCAGGAGGCGTCTCGGGGGCCGTACGCGCCGCCAGCGCCTCGGGGCGTGGCTGCTCTGGCTCAGGGGCCAGATGGGCCTCACCCTTGCCTGTCACGTCAAGGTCGGTGCCATCACCCATGATCTGCATCCCGCCCGGATCGGCCGGGCGGTCGCGCACAGGACCGGGAGGCGGCCCAATGACGGGAATACCCCCTGAATGGCCGCCCAGCAGCGACCAGCCACCCACGCCAACGACAAGCAGCGCACCCAGACCCGCAGCCCCGTAAACGAGACGACGTGTCATGATGTCAGAGCCCAGTAACGACGCCAGACCACCCCCTGCCCCGGCGCTGCGGCGCCTGAAAACAGGTTCGTCATCGTAATCGGCGCTCAGGCGCTCACGCGGAGAGGAATTCTGCGACGATGCGCCACGAGAAGAGCCCGTCGCACCGTCATACCCGGCACCACCCGTAGCGTCCGAAGGATAGGAAGGCGGACGCGTATCGGTAAAGCGCGGGTCATTGGCGCGCCGGTCCGGGCCACGGCCTGCTTCCTGGCGGGGGCGGTCATAGCCCCCGTCGCCACCCGGCTGATCGTCGCGCCAGTCTGGCGTGTCGTCGTTCATCGCATCTCCTCAACCGGCTCGACACCGAGAATGGCCAGGCCACAGCGCAACACGCTGGCAACCGACGCCACGAGAGCGAGCTTGGCCAGACTCGCCGGGCGGTCCTGCTCATGCAGGAAGCGCAGCGTCGTATCCTCACGGCCCTTGTTCCACAAGGCATGGAAATCGGCGGCAAGCTCACCGCAATAGTAGGCGATGCGATGCGGCTCACGCGTCTGGGCAGCCCCCTCGACCACACGCGGGAAGGTCGAGAGACGACGCAGCACGGCAAGCTCCACATCGGCATTGAGGCGCGACAGATCGGCACCGAGCAGGGAGGCATCGCTCGTGCTGTCGGCACCGAACATGGTTTCGGCACTGCGCATGACAGAGCGGCAGCGGGCATGGGCGTACTGAACATAGAAAACCGGGTTGTCGCGCGTCTGGGCCACGACCGCATCAAGGTCGAAATCCATCTGCGCATCGGCCTTGCGGGTCAGCATGGTAAAGCGCACGGCGTCGCGCCCCACCTCGTCCAGCAGGTCGCGCAGGGTCACGAAGGTACCGGCACGCTTGGACATGCGCACGGGTTCGCCGCTCTTCATGATGCGCACGATCTGGCACATCACGACCTCGAACTCGGTCTTGCCATCGGTCAGTGCGCTGACAGCAGCCCGCATACGCGAGACATAGCCGCCATGATCGGCGCCCAGTACGTCGATCAGCACATCGGCTGCTTCGGCCTTTTTGGCGTGATAGCCGATATCATTGGCAAAATAGGTGTTGCTGCCATCGGATTTGCGCAGGGCACGATCCACATCGTCACCAAACTGGGTGGAGCGGAACAGCGTCTGGGGGCGAGGCTCCCAGTCTTCCGGCGTCTTGCCCTTGGGGGGCTCAAGCACACCCTCATAAAGCAGCCCCTTGGCGTCCAGCGCGTTAATCGCCTCATCCACGCGACCGCTCGCAAGCGTCTCGGCTTCCGAGGCGAAAACCTCGTGATGAATACCCAGAGCTGCAAGATCGGTGCGGATTTCTTCCATCATCGCCTTGAGCGTGGCGGCACGCACGATCTCGAACCATACGGAAGGCTCGGCGGCCTGCCCGGCCTCGTTCGCCAGCGCCTTGACATGCGCAGCCGCAAGAGCCTCACCGATGGGGATAAGGTAGTCGCCCTGATATTGCAGACCGGTTGGTGTCAGCGCGGCAAAAGCCTCGGTATCGACCTGCGTGCCAATGGCCTGAAGGTAGCGCCAATATGCCGCCCAGGTCAGCGCAATGACCTGCGCCCCGGCATCGTTGATGTAATATTCCTTGGTAACGTCATGCCCGGTCTTGCCCAGCAGATTGGCGAGGGCATCGCCCACCACGGCGCCACGGCAATGGCCCACATGCATCGGGCCCGTCGGGTTGGCCGAAACATATTCCACGTTCACGCGCTTGCCCGCCCCCAGACGCGACTCACCAAAACGCGGCCCGGCCTCGATCACGCTGCGCGCCACCGATTGCAGCACGTCAGGGCTGAGCGTGATATTCACAAAGCCCGGTCCGGCAGCTTCTGCCTTGGCGACACCCGGCAGCGCCACAAGCAACGGCACCAGATCGGCTGCGATATCGGCAGGACGACGACGGGCGAATTTCGAGGCCAGCAGGGCGGCATTGGTTGCCATGTCACCATGAGACGGGTCGCGCGTCGGCGTTACCTCGACACGGGCCGCAATCTCGTCAGGCAGATCGGCCACCACCGAACGCAATGCCTCACGCACCTGGTTCTGGTAACGGGCGAAAAGGCAGTCTGTGGTGAGCGTTGGTGTATCGGACATAAAGAGCCTTGCGTTCCTGACGTGTATTCTGCTGCCTGTATCAACCCAGCATCGAGAGTTCCGTCAACCGTCGATGTTCATCCATCGCAAATCGATCGGTCATTCCTGCGATGTAATCGGCCACAACACGTCTGCGCCCGTTCTCATCGCCCTGCTGTGCCTTCTCGCGCCAGCCATCGGGCAACAGGCTTGGGTCTTCTGCCAATATCCCGAAAATCTCGCCCAGCGCCAAGCGGGCCTTGCGGGTCATGCGCTTCACCTTCCAGTGACGATACATACGCGCATAGAGAAACTTGCGGATTTCCTTGTTCTCCAGCGCCACCTGCTCGCTGAAGGCAACCACGGGCCCTGGGGCCTGGCGGATGTCGTCTGACGATTCCGGCCGAAGCGCCTCGATATTGGCCCTTGTCTGCATTGTGAGATCGGTCACCAGCACATTGATGACCTGCCTTATGGTCTCATGGCGTATCCGGCGTTCGCGATCATAGCGCTCGGTCGCCCTTGCGCCACTCATCGCCCGCTCAAGCGCTGGCCCCACGATCGGCAGACCTGCGATATCCTCAAAGCGAAGCAGCCCTGCGCGCAACCCGTCATCAAGGTCGTGGCCATGATAGGCAATATCATCGGCCAGCGCCGCCACCTGAGCCTCGGCAGAGGCATAGCTGGCGAAATCGAGGTGATGCTGGGCGTCGTATTCTAGCAGATAGGGCGTCGGGCGTTTGACCGGGCCATTATGCTTGGCCAGCCCCTCGAGCGTCTCCCAGGTGAGGTTGAGGCCGTCAAAGGCGTGATAGCGCCCCTCAAGCAGGGTCACGAGACGCAGGGACTGGGTGTTATGATCGAAGCCGCCATGATCCTGCATGCAGGCTTTCAGCGCATCCTCCCCCGCATGGCCAAAAGGCGTATGACCAAGATCATGCGCCAGAGCGAGTGCCTCGGTCAGATCCTCATCCAGACGAAGCTGGCGGGCAATGGAGCGGGCAATCTGCGCCACCTCAAGCGAATGGGTCAGGCGTGTGCGAAAGAAATCACCCTCATGATTGATAAAAACCTGCGTCTTGTATTGCAGCGTGCGAAACCCTGCGGAATGAATGACGCGATCGCGGTCACGCTGCCAGGGCGAGCGCGTGGGCGCATCCTCCTCGGGATGCAGGCGGCCTCGCGCTGTCTCGCGGCGCACGGCATAGGGGGCGACATCCTGACTGATCATCCACACTCTCCACTTTGCCCGCTTTAAGAGCATGGCCGAGCGCATTATATGGTAAATCATGAGCCAGACCACGCCCCCTTCCGACGCGGCCCTTGCGGGCAGCTTTTCGGTCTCGCCCGGTGCCGCTGCCCGGATTGTCGAGATCATCTCCCAGCAGGGCGAGCCCGCGGGGCTGGCCCTGCGTGTGGCCGTGCTGGCCGGGGGCTGTAACGGCTTCCAGTATCAATTCAAGCTCGACACTGACCGGGCAGATGATGATGTGGTGATCGAACAGGACGGCGCAACGGTTCTGGTCGATCCGGTCAGCCTGGACCTGCTGGGTGGGGCCCAGCTGCAATTCGTGGACAAGCTGATGGGGGCGCATTTCACGGTCGCCAATCCCAACGCAGCCTCGTCCTGCGGGTGCGGTACGAGCTTTTCCCTCGCATGAGCTTTACCTTCGCAAGCTGGAACGTCAATTCCATCCGCCAGCGTGAGAAACACGTGCTCGACTGGCTCGACCGCGTCAAACCGGATCTGCTCTGCCTGCAGGAACTGAAATGCGAGACGCATCTCTTTCCGGCAAGCTTTGCAGAGGCCGGATATCATCCGGTTGTGGTGGGGCAGAAAGGCTATAACGGCGTTGCCATGCTGGCGCGCACGCCTGTCGACGTGGTTCATGAGCGCCTGCCCGGCTTCGCCAACGAAGCCGCCCGCTATGTCGAAATCCGCATGGCAGGCATGACGATCGGCAATCTTTATCTACCCAACGGCAATTCGGGCGGGGCAGAAGGCTTTGCCACCAAGCTCGACTTTTTCACGGCACTTGCCGAGCGGGCCAGAACCCTGCGTGATGAGGAAGCCGATTTCCTGTTCACGGGTGATTTCAATGTCTGCCCCACAGATGAGGATTTCGCCCCCGGGGCCCTGAGCCCGGGCGATGCCCTGCTGCGCCCCGAGAGCCGCGCAGGCTGGCATCGTCTGCTCTGGCTCGGGCTGACTGATGCATTGCGCGCGCTCAAACCTTCGGGACGGCATTACACGTTCTTCGATTATCAGAACGCTGCCTTCCAGCGAAACGCCGGCTTACGCATCGACCATGCCCTGCTGTCGCCAAAACTGGCCGAACGTCTTGTATCGGTCACGCCCGACCGTGATGAGCGGGGGAAAGATCAGCCATCGGATCACATCCCGCTGATTGTTGCGCTGGCTTGAATACAGGGCTCTGTTGGCCGTTGCTTGAGAAAGGCGCGACGGCCTTTGCAGCCCCCCCCCTCATCCGGCTGTCGCGGCACTGGCCGCACCCGCGCGAAAACGCATTCGGGGCGCGACCAAGAGCCGACACGCTCTTGTCGGGTGTCGGCATGGCCGTCAATCGAAAGCGAAGGGCTCGCGTCAGGGGCAGCGAGGGCTTGGCAGGGTTGTCAGGCTCTCGATCTGGCCTGACAGAACATAATCACCAAAATCGATCAGCAACCTGTCCTCGACGCCGTTCGTCCAGAGGCGGTCGCTATACGTCGAGTCAGGCAGAAACGCTGCGTTGCCGACGCCAAAGCTCGCTACCGAGACCGGCACGGCGCTGAGCCTTTCAAAGATCGCATTGGGGCTATCTGGCTTCACCTGCACCAGTCGCCCCAGCGTGGCATAGCTTGGCGTCGCGCCATCGGTCGAAGCCCCATCGAACAGATCACGCTCCAGATGCAGTACGCCCTTATGCGCGCCATCGAGCAATTGAAGGGTGAACTGCGTGGGAAAGACGACCCGTGCCGGCAAGGTCATGACCTTGGCCTCTGGCTTGGTAGAGCGCACCACCACATTGCCATTGCGCTGGCGTCTGGCCTCTCCGGCGGTCTCGCTGGTGGTTTCGTTATCCTGAGTCTGGACCGTCCGGAAAATGAAGGACCGGCCCTTCTTGTCCTCGAGCGTTGCCGATTGATAGCTCAGTGCCGAGACCGTGCCATCGGCACCGGTCACCTGCACATCGAGCTTCTGGCTGACAGACCAGGCATCGCACAGATCATGAATCTGGTAAGTGGCCTGACCACCCGCCGTTGCCAGCGACCCCGCCTTGAGACGAGCGAGATCGAGCGTGTAGGTCACCTTATGGGCGAGCAAGGCTGGCTCGGCCTTCGGGACTTGCGCCGCGTGTGCCGGGGAACCCAGACCGTAAAGAGCCAGCCAGAAACCCGACAGCGTACTGGCACCTGCCGAGGCCACAGCCCGAAGGCAGAGCATCGCAGGCGATGCTCCTTTTGCCCGGCTCAACCGCATTGCTCTGCTCCGAGGGGGTCTCAGGCCGCCCCGTCCTTCTGGCCAGCTTCTTTTTGTCCCCCGTCCTTGACGACCGCAGCCTTGGGCTTGGGCGGCAGGATGGCGAGCGAAAGCTCTTTCAGGCGCGCGGGCTCAACCGGCGCCGGGGCTTCCATCATGAGGTCTTCACCGCTCTGGTTGAGCGGGAACAGGATGACCTCACGAATATTCGGCTCATCGGCCAGCAGCATCACAATGCGGTCCACACCCGGTGCCGAGCCACCATGCGGCGGGGCGCCATAACGGAATGCGTTGAGCATACCGCCAAAGCGCGCCTCGACCACGTCCTCGCCATAGCCGGCAATGGCAAAGGCACGGATCATGACTTCCGGCAGATGGTTACGGATCGCGCCCGAGGAGAGCTCGATGCCGTTGCAGACGATATCGTACTGATAGGCCTTGATGGTCAGCGGGTCCTGCGAGTTCAGCGCCTCAAGCCCGCCCTGCGGCATGGAGAACGGGTTGTGCGAGAAGTCGATCTGACCCGTCTCCTCATTGCGCTCGAACATCGGGAAATCGACAATCCAGCAGAAACGGAACGCGTCCTGCTCGATCAGATCGAGTTCCTGCGCGATGCGCGTACGCACCTGACCCGAGAACTTGACCACGGCATCGCCTTCGCCTGCGGCAAAGAACACGGCATCGCCCGCCTTGAGGCCACAGGCTTCACGAATGGCCTCAACGCGATCGGCTTCCAGATTCTTGGCAATCGGGCCCTTGCCGCCATCTTCCTCGAAGATGATGTAGCCCAGACCGCCCGCACCGACATCGCGCGCCCAGCTATTGAGCTTGTCGAAGAAGCCGCGCGGACGCGTCCCGGCACCGGGGGCCGGAATGGCGCGCACTTCGCCGCCATTGGCCGCGATACGGGCAAACAGGCCAAAGCCGGAATTGGCAAAGGCTTCTGTCACCGTGCTGATCAGGAGCGGGTTGCGCAGGTCCGGCTTGTCGGAGCCATAAAGACGCATTGCCTCGTCATAGGGGATACGGCGGAAAGGTGCCGTGTCGACCTTGCGGCCCTTGCCGAACTCGGCAAACAGGCCGCTCAGCACGTCTTCCAGCACGGCAAACACGTCTTCCTGCGTGGCGAACGCCATCTCGAAATCGAGCTGATAGAACTCGCCGGGGCTGCGGTCAGCGCGTGAGGCTTCATCGCGGAAGCAGGGCGCGATCTGGAAATAGCGGTCGAAACCCGCCACCATGGCCAGCTGCTTGAACTGCTGCGGTGCCTGCGGCAGCGCATAGAACTTGCCCGGATGCAGGCGCGCAGGCACGAGGAAGTCACGCGCGCCTTCAGGCGAGGACGCGGTCAGGATGGGCGTCTGGAATTCGGTAAATCCGTGGCCGATCATGCGCGAGCGCATGGAAGCGATGACTGCCGAACGCAGGCGGATATTTGCCGCCATCTTCTCACGACGCAGGTCGAGGTAACGATATTTGAGGCGCAGGTCCTCGGGGTAGTTCTCGTTGCCCGCCACCTGAAAAGGCAGCACGGCGGCATGGGAGCGAACCTCGATCTCGCGTGCGCGCAGTTCAATGGCGCCCGTAGGGAGATGCGGGTTGCGCTGGCCGTCTTCACGCGCCACGACTTCGCCCGTCACCGTAATCACGCTCTCGACGCGCAGACGCTCTACTGTCTCCAGCAGATCCGTCCCCGAGGGGATGACAATCTGGGTAACGCCGGTCTGGTCGCGCAGGTCGATGAAGAGAAGACCACCATGATCGCGCTTGCTGTGAACCCAGCCCGACAGACGGACGGTCTGGCCGGCGTCGCTTTCGCGCAGGGCGCTACAGCTATGCGTGCGATAAAGGTGCATGGGCGTCTTCCTGATTCGTAACCACGGGGTTGCGGGGGTGTTCCCCCCGCGAATGAAGCGCAGGAAGCCGCTCCACCCCTTGTCTGTCAAGCATCGTCGAAGGTGACGGCTTCCTTCGCCATCTCTTTTGGACGTCCCGCCATGGCGAGACCCACAATTTTATCACCCTTCAGATAACGTGCGGTGAAATCGAAACGATCCGTCTCGCCGTCGATCTCGACCCTGTCGAAGCTCTGGGGCCAGCCGAGATATTCGATCTTGCGGTCATATTGCTGCGTCCAGAACCACGGCACAGGCAATGTCCCGCCGGGCAGGCCCAGCATCGTGCGTGCCGCGATACGCGCCTGACACTGTGCCGTGCGCCAGTGCTCGATGCGGTAACGCTGGCCGTCATGCGCCATGCTGGCGATATCGCCCACCGCATAGACATGAGGGGCAACCCGCATGGACTCATCCACATCGAGCCCGCCCTGATTGTTGATGGCAAAATCAGGCAGATAATCCAGCACCGGGCTGGCACCGATACCGGCCAGAACCACATCGGCGCTGATGGTGCTTCCGTCATCCAGCGTCACAGCGCTGACTGCCTTGTCTCCCTCAATGGCCTTCACCTTACGCGAGGCGATGAAGGCAACACCTTTCTCCTCATGCAGGCTGCGCATGGCACCTGCCACGCTGTCGCCAAGCTGCTTCTGGAATGGCAATTCGCTTTGCGAGACCACCGTCACGCCAGCCCCACGCTTGCGCAACGCCGCCGCCGCCTCCATGCCGATAAAGCCGGAGCCGATCACGACGACACTCGTGTTCTTGTCCACCGCCGCGATAATCTGCTGGGCGTCCTGCGCGGAGCGAAGCCCATGCACTCCTTCCAGCGTGGCGCCGGGCACATCCAGCTTGCGGGCGCGAGAGCCGGAGGCAAGCAGGATATGATCCGGCGTGAACGGATTACCCTTCTCCAGCGTGATCAGGCGGGTTTCGAGATCGACCTTGACCGCCCGATCAACCAGCCGCTCGATCCTGTGCGCGTCATACCATTCTGCCGGGCGCAGAGCCGGAGGAGGTGCCCCCTCCTCACCCGAGCCAAGCACCATCTTGCTGAGCGCTGTGCGGTCGTAGGGCAGGTCGGGCTCTGGGCTGACCAGTACCACGCGTCCGGCAAAGCCCTCCTCGCGCAAAGTCACGGCCGCAGCAATCGCCGCCGCCCCGGCCCCGATGACGGCAATGAATTCGTGCTCGCGCATGGGGGCTGGCGCTGTCTGGCTCATGGGCTGTTTGCCCACCAGCACGCGATCATCATGAACTTCAACAGGGTAGCGATTGAGCGGATCGAGAGCGGGCGGCTCGATCAGGCGACCACTCTCGGCCGAGAAACTCGCCTTGTGCCAGGGACAGACAAGCTGCACATCGCCCTGCAGCGAGCGGCAGGCCACGCCCTGCTCCATCGGGGCCCCCTTATGCGGGCATTTTCCGTCGAATGCCCGGATCTGATCGCCTGAGCGATAAAGAACCAGCGCCTTGTCACCGATGGTAAAGGGCGTGATGACCTCCTCTGGAAGGTCATTCAGGGCCATAACATCGGTCCAGTCCAGCAGATCTTGGCTCATGTCGTTTCCAGTGCAATCGGATGAATCAGTGTTGGATACCAATTGCAACGCCGGGAAACGGATCCGGTTGGGGCCTCTGGCTTGCGTCATCCCCCCGAAAGCAGCGCATGACGTCAGCAAGCCCGGGTCGTGTCATGACGGGATACGGTAGCGACCAGTGTGAGACCTTCGCCTGCCTCCCCCGATCTGTCCGCGCAGAGGAGAACGCCCGACAGCTAGCGGGCCCGTGCCATTAGCGAGTCATGAACCACCTTGTTTGTCCGCCCGAAGGAAAGCGGCGTCACGCTCACATGTTTCTCGGCGATGGCACGGGTTTCCGTACCGGGTGCGTCGCTCTCATGATCGCGCTTGAGATGCAGCCAGTGATAGGCCGCGCGGCGCATATCCTCGCGCGCCACAACCTCGACATCGCGCAGCAGCCCGCGGCCCTGCGTCGTTACCACGGCCTCCTTTGCCTCACTGGCGGGACAGGCAGGAAAATTGATGTTCAGGCAGGCGGGCTCCGGCAGCGCGAGGGGGGCGAAGGCGGCAATGACATCAGGTGCCAGTTTTCGGGCTGTTTCCCACGGCACATTATTGCCGTCGCTGAAAGCCTGACTGAGCGCAAATGCAGGCAGGCCGAGAAGCATGGCTGTCATGGCCGCCCCCACCGTACCTGAAAACACCGTCTCGACGCCCAGATTTGCCCCACGATTGACCCCGGACAGAACAAGGCTCGGGGCCGCGTCACCCAGAATATGCCGTGTTGCAATGGCCACACAATCGCCCGGCGTGCCGGTCACGGCAAAGCGCCTTGGCCCATGCTGATGCACTCGCAACGGGTCGTGCAGGCTGAGTGCATGCGAAATTCCGCTTTGATCCCGCGCCGGGGCAACCACCCATACATCATCCGACAACTGCGCCGCCACGTCCTGGAGGACCGCCAGACCGGGCGCGTCAATGCCGTCATCGTTGGTCAGAAGGATACGGCGGAAAACAGGATGGCTCATTAGGGAGTTTCTCCTCACGGATAGCGGGACGGACAAAAATCATGCCCCGATGCCGGACATGGACAAGCGACCCTGTCACGATCTGTCGGCGGGCAAAAGAAAACCCGGCGTGAGGGCCGGGTTTTCCAGAAATCAGTCGTGGGTCTGAGGCTTCTGCGTTAATTGCGCTGAGGCCGCATAGCCCGGAGATCCGCTCGGATCAGGCCATGATGACGGGCTCAGAAGGAATCGTCGCCCCAGCCGCCACCACTGTCACCACCCCAGTCTCCGCCGCTATCGCCGCCATTATTGCCCCAGTCATTGGCGTCGTAGTTCTGCCCGGCGTCCTGACCGCCCCCGGCAAAGGGATCATTACCCGCACCGCCGTAATTGTTGTTGATGATGGTTTCACCACCACCAAAACCACCGGCAACATCGGCGCCATGATGGCCCGAAAACAGGCTTTCAATGGCGTTGGCAGCCAGCATACCGCCTGCAACACCCGTGGCCGTGGTCAGTGCCGAGCCGAGAAAGCCCGACCCGCGCTGCTGGAACATGCCGGTCGAGTAGCCCGGGGGTAGATTGGCCTGCGGCGGCGGAGCGTAGCCCTGTTGGCCATAACCCTGCTGACCGTAGCCTTGCTGGGGCTGACCACCCCAGCCCGGAGGCGGTGCCGATGACTGCTGGCGGTTACCGCCGCCAAACAGACCACCAAACAGGCCGCCACCGCCCTGCGGGCGCTGCTGCTGTGCCTGTTGCAACTGGGACTGCGCCTGCTGCAACTGGAACTCGAGCTGGCGGATGCGGTTCTGCGCTTCGGCCAGCGCCACTTCCTGCACCACAGCCATCTGGGTCACGCGGTAGCGGGCTTCAGGGTATTTCTGGAAGTTATCCGCAATCCAGCGATCCGCCTCGGGATCGACCGGAGGCAGATTGGCCGGGGCCTGAGAGCCGCCAAACCCGCTATTCGGCGCTCCGCCGACGCGGGCAACGAACTGCGAAATAAGATCACGCTCTTGCTGGTTCATGGGGATGACTCTCCATCCGGTCAAAATGATAACGGCATATAATGTGGTTTGGGTCGGAAAGAGTTGCAAGTGCCCGGCTCAACGGCCCGGCCTATTGAATGCCGCGCCTGCGATTGGCTTGTTTGGGCTGTCGGGGTAGAACAGGGCAAGTGAACAAGACCGGAGCCTCGATCCTTGACCCCCTTGCCCGAAAACGGCGGACGCCCCCTTTCCTTTCAGGATCTGATCCTGCGCCTGCACCAGTTCTGGTCGGCACAGGGCTGCGCCCTGCTCCAGCCCTATGACACAGAGCTTGGCGCGGGCACGCTCTCGCCGCACACCACCTTGCGGGCATTGGGGCGCAAGCCGTGGAAGGCCGCCTATGTGCAGCCCTGCCGCCGTCCCTCAGATGGCCGCTATGGCGAAAACCCGAACCGTCTTCAGCATTATTACCAGTATCAGGTGCTGCTCAAGCCAACACCCGAGGACAGCCAGCGCCTGCTGCTCGACAGCTACCGTGCCATCGGGATTGATCCGGAAAAGCACGATATCCGCTTTGTGGAAGATGACTGGGAAAACCCGACCATCGGCGCCTGGGGTCTGGGCTGGGAAGTCTGGTGCGATGGCATGGAAGTCACGCAGTTCACCTATTTCCAGCAGGTTGGCGGCATCCCGACCGTCGTACCCTCAACCGAGTTGACCTACGGGCTCGAGCGTCTGGCCATGTATGTGCAGGGCGTCGAAAACGTCTATGACCTCGACTTCAACGGTCAGGGCCTGAAATACGGCGATGTCTTCCTGCGCGCCGAGCAGGATTACTCGCGTCACAATTTCGAGCTGGCCGATACCGAAATGCTCATGCGTCACTTCCGTGATGCCGAGGCGGAGTCTGTCCGTCTGGCAGAAGCCGGTGTCGCCCAGCCTGCCTATGACCAGTGCGTCAAGGCCAGCCATCTGTTCAACCTGCTCGACTCACGCGGTGTGATCTCGGTCTCGGAGCGTGCCTCTTACATCGGTCGGGTGCGCAATCTTGCGAAGCTGTGCTGCGAAACCTGGCTTGCTGGCGACGAGGAGTCGAAATAATGGCCGAATTCCTTCTCGTTCTCGATTGCGAGGAAATTCCCGCCAGGATGCAGGAAACGGCGGGGCAGGATCTGGCCCGTCTGGTCAGTGAGGCCCTCTCGCCCCTGTCACCCGTAAACGTCACAGCTTTCTGGGGCGCGCGCCGTATCGGCGTCTCGCTTGAGATCAACGATCAGATTGCTGAAACGACGCAGTCCGAGCGCGGCCCGCGCGAGAGCGCGCCAGAACAGGCGCTTGCCGGCTTTCTTCGCAAGCACGGTGCCGAGCGCGATGCGCTCGTGCTCGAAAACGGTTTCTGGGTGCTCAATCGCACACTGCCAGCCATCACCGCTTCCCAGCAGATTGCAGCGACCATTCCGGGCCTGCTCTGGCGCTTTCCCTGGCCCAAATCAATGCGCTGGGGACAGGGCAGCGCTTTCACCTGGGTACGCCCCCTGCGCCGCGTGATCTGCCTGCTTGACGGCAAGCTGGTGCCTTTCAGCCTCGCTACCGACACCGATGATGCCCACGGGCTCGTGGCCGGTACGCAGACCGAAGGCCATCGTTTCATGGCACCGGAGGCGTTCGAGGTGACGTCCTTCGAGCAGCTCAGGAGCGAGCTGTTTGCCCGCAAGGTCGTGCTCGACCCGGCGCAACGCCTGTCGATCATTCGCGACGGGTTGCAGGCTCAGGCAGGGAGGGCCAGCCTGACCCTTGTGCAGGATGACAAGCTGGTCGAGGAAGTTTCGGGTCTGGCCGAATGGCCCGTTGCCCTGCTCGGGCGTATCGACGATGCCTATATGGATCTGCCGCCTGAGGTGATGCAGGTCTCGATGCGCATCAATCAGCGCTATTTTGCGCTGCGCACGGCGGACGGCAAGGCAGCCCCGCATTTCGCATTCATCGCGAATATGGACTTCGCCGATGGTGGCGCCCTGACCATTGCAGGCAACGAGCGCGTGCTGCGGGCACGCTTTGCCGACGCCCGCCATTTCTGGGATCTCGACCGCAAGACGACGCTGGCCGATCGTGTTGCGGCGCTCGATGCCGTGACCTTCCATGCCCGCCTTGGCAGTCAGGGTGCGCGCGTCCAGCGCATCGTGACGCTGGCCGGTATCGTGGCGCGGGCGATGGGGCTGGATGACACCGCACAGAACCACGCAAAACGGGCCGCCCTGCTGGCCAAGGCCGATCTCACCACCGGCATGGTCGGTGAGTTCCCCGAACTTCAGGGGATCATGGGTGGCTACTACGCCCGTCATGACCACGAAGGCGATGCGGTTGCGGATGCGGTGGCAGAGCATTACATGCCGCGCGGCCTGAATGACGACACACCGCGTGCGCCTGTCTCGGTCGCCGTGGCTCTGGCAGACCGTCTGGACCTGCTGACGGCCTTTTTCGCCATGGGCGAGACGCCAAGCGGCTCCGGCGACCCCTATGCGCTGCGTCGCGCGGCGCTTGGGATCATCCGCATCATTCGTGACAACCAGCTGCGCCTCGATCTGACAGCCCTGATCGCACAGGCTGCGCAGAACCTGCCCGAAGGCCTGCGCGAAGGCGGCGAGCTCGCCGCCCTGCCCGGCTTCCTGGCCGAGCGCCTGCGCGTGCAGCTTCGCACCGAGGGCGAGCGCCATGATGTGCTCGCCGCTACACTGGCAGGTGGACTGGATGGCGACCTCGTACGCCTTCTGGCCCGCACCTCGGCATTGGCCGAGATGGTGGACACGGATGACGGACGCAACCTGCTGGCGGCCAGCAAGCGCGCCGCCAATATCCTGCGTATCGAGAACCGCAAGGACGGCCCGCATCAGGGTGAACCCGATGCGGCCCTCTATGTGCAGGATGAGGAACGCGCTCTGGGCCACGCTCTTGCGTGTGCCCGCAAGGATATCCACGATGCCTTGGTGGCAGAGCGCTTTGCCGATGCCATGCGTGTGGCAGCAGGGCTGCGCCCGAGCCTCGATCAGTTCTTTGCCGAGGTGACGGTCAATGATCCCGAGCCTGCTCGACGCCTCAACCGCCTGCGCCTTCTGGCCCAGATTGGTGAGACACTGACCGAGATTGCCGAGTTCGTCCAGATCGAAGGCTGATATCGACGCCTACCCCTGTCTCCGACGCCTGAAGCGCTGGAGACAGAAGGCTTCCTGCCTGAGCTGAAGGTTGCGCCGCCCTCAACTCTCGCGCAACCATCCTGCGGACAGTGCGGCCGCAAGCTGTACCCGGCGGTTTCGTCAGCCACAGCCTATCTTCTCATCAGACAAAAGCGCCCATCTGGGCTTGAGGAATGCATCGTCGCGGGTGTTGGCTGATATCAAGGCCCGGCACACAACTTAAGCCGTAACTCCGCGAAAAGGCTCCCACACGTTCCCGGCTCCAGCTCATGAACGATGCCTCCTCAAACTTCCCAGAGCCCAAAAAGAGTCACGCGGGGTTCCTCGCGCCTGCGCTCTGTCCATGATCCGTGTCGACAGGAAAAAGAAGCGGTCCGCGCCGAGCTTCCTGCTCAGTGCCCTACTGTCTCGCCCGGCGGGGCGCGTCCGTGGCCGACCAGACTGGCATCCTGATAGGCCGGTCCAAACGCACCGATCGATGTGCCTGTTGTCGGATCGTGCCCCGGTGCTCCATTTCCTACAGGGAGAAACTGCCGCCCGAAATCCACGATCCTGCCCATCGCGGTGCGCCGTAAAGGCGGTGCCGCCATCGGGCGAGGCATTGGCGCGGGCTCCCAGCGTCCCGATCCCGCCAACGGGCCATTTGAGGGCGGAACTATCTTGCCGGCAGGCATATCGAACCGGAGCGGCAGGACGGTCAAGAACCCTTTCGCACGAGCCGGATAAGGCAGTGAGGCAGCCGCGCAGGCAACAACTATCATTCTCCGCACACGGTCCTGGATCATCTCGAACCTTCCCGAAGAGTCAGTGAGGCGATCTTCAGGTCTCGATCCGGAGTCGCGCAACAGTTTTACGGGTCGGGCGCTTTTTCCTGTCCCTAGCCCCCATATTTCCCAGGCGATTGTTCAATACCTAAGCAGCAACCCCAAGGATACGATGCCTGCAACAAACCGCGGCCACACCAAGGATACTGTTCATGAAAATCGATCGGTGCGATCCATAATATCAATTGGATCGATTGACCCACACCCCTGATAGTCCCTGAGACGCGAGGGAGTAGGAAACCATGGACAGGCCATATGAGATTGTCATTATCGGCGGGGGAGCCAGCGCAACCCTGCTTGCCCATGTTCTGAAAAGACAACATGGACGGAATTGTCTGATCATCGATCCCAACGCCAACCCGACTCTCGGGATGGCCTATGGCACGCGGTGCATCGGCCACCTGCTCAACGTTCCTGCCTGCGGCATGAGCGGGCTGGCGGACGAGCCGGATCATTT
Organism: Asaia sp. SF2.1; assembly: GCF_000505765.1. Classification (NCBI taxonomy): domain Bacteria; kingdom Pseudomonadati; phylum Pseudomonadota; class Alphaproteobacteria; order Acetobacterales; family Acetobacteraceae; genus Asaia; species Asaia sp. SF2.1. The sequence continues at coordinate 26,079 of NZ_AYXS01000014.1, forward strand.
CGTGCAGTGGCTACACCGACACATTGATCCGGGTATCGCACCCGATGCCTTCATCCCCCGCGCGATTTACGGCCTCTACCTCCAGCACCTGTTTGATGAAAGCGGCGTCGTCTCCGTGCGGGGCAAGGTGGTGGCGTGCCATGCTGTCGCCAGGGGTTTCAGGCTTGTTCTGGCCTCCGGAGAAATCGTCATGGCGCAGCAGGTCGTTCTGGCCCTTGGCAATTTCCCGCCTGCCATGCTGCGTGGCACAACTCCTGAAGTCATGCGCGACCCGCGTTATCATCACAATGTCTGGGATAGCGGAGCCGGTTACCGCAATGCCGCTGCCGAAGATATGGCCACGAAGGGCCGCCTCACCCCGTTTGCCCCTGAGGCAACATTACTGATGATCGGTAGTGGCCTCACCGCCATCGACATGGTCATGAAGGCGCGCCTCGCCGGACATGCGGGACCGATCCATCTCCTGTCAGGACATGCAAGCCTGCCGAAGTCTCATAAACCCGGCCAGAAATCCGTCGCGCCTGTTATCAGCGTCGAAAAAGGCGCCGATCACAAAGGCGCCCGTCTCAGCCGATATGTCCGCGAGTTTCATGCAGCGCTGAGGCTGGGACTGGACTGGCGCAGTGCGATCGACAGCCTACGTCCCATCACCAATATCTTGTGGGCGACGCTTTCGCAGACTGAACAGGCGCGGTTCAATCGTCATCTCAGGCGTCGATGGGATGTAGCGCGTCACCGCATCGCACCACAGATCGCCGCTTTCCTGCACGATGCCCTTCAGGAGGGCACGCTTAAACTTCACGCCGGCCGTGTCACGTATATCGAGGCGCAGCCTGAAGGCCTGATCGTGACAGCCAGCCATGCCGGGGGCCAGACGCGCTTTCGCGCTGATCATGTGCTGAATTGCACAGGTCCCGATCTCGACTACGCGCGTGTCGGATCGGCCTTGCTTGAGCAGTTATTTGCTTCGGGGCTCGCCTCGCAAGGCCACCGGGGCGCCGGGCTGGATACGGGCAATGATAGCAGGCTGATCGACGCCAATGGCGAAAGTCCTCATGCCCTCTACACACTGGGACCCGCCCGACTGGGAACACTGTTCGAATCCATCGCCATTCCGGAAATCCGCCAGCAGGCCTATGATCTCGCCACACGCCTCGCCAGCCCTTCAGCCGTCCAGACACCAAAGGGCGCGTCTGCTTCCCCCCGTCATGAAAGCCGTTCCTGATGATTGCCCGCTATACCGACCACGCCGCCAATGAACGCACTTTTCTGGCCTGGGTGCGTACGGCGCTGGCGATGGTCGCCATCGGGTGCATGCTGGCAAAATTCAACATTTTTCTGCGCCTTATCAGCAGCGAGCATCATGCTGCCATGCCGGTCCTGCCGGGGTCCTCAGCCTGGATCGGGGTGGCGACCATCTGTGCCGGGCTTGCCCTTCTGCCTGCAAGCTGGTGGCGGTTTCGCAAGGTCAAGGAAGCCCTCTCGGCAGAAGAACCCCGTGAGATCACGCTGAGTGGACTGGAGGGTATCTTCTGTCTGCTCCTCTGCGCCCTGATCGGCGCCATTCTGCTCTCGCTGCTCGGCGTTCTGCCTTCATGACGCTTGACCAGATGCGCATCTTTGTGGCGGTCGCGGAACGCGAGCATATGACCCGTGCAGCCGAAGCGCTCTGCCTGACCCAGTCAGCGGTCAGCCATGCCATCATGACGCTGGAACAGACATTCGGCCTCGTCTTTTTCGATCGTATCGGGCGGCGCATACGCCTGACACAAGCGGGCGCGCTCTTTCTGGAGGAAGCCCGTGCAGTTCTCAAACGCGCCGGGGCGGCCCAGCAGCGCATGCGCGCCCTCACGACGCTCGATGAGGGGTCGCTGCATCTCTGGGCCAGCCAGACCATCGCCAGTTACTGGCTGCCCGCCCGTATCAACCGCTTTCATGAACAGCATCCGGCTATCACGCTGGAAGTCACCATCAGCAACACCGAGGATATCTGTCAGCATCTGCTGGACGATACGCTGGCCATGGGGCTGATTGAGGGCGTTGTGGCGGCCCCCACCCTGACAGCCACATCGGTCGCAACCGATCAGCTGCTGCTCGTGGTCACTCCCGAGCACGAATGGGCCCGCCAACCGCCCTGCCCCCAGGACCTTGCCGGTTCAGACTGGATCCTGCGCGAAAAAGGCTCAGGCACCCGTGCCAGCTTTGAAAAAGCGGTGGCAGACTGGGGCGTTGACCGCGCTGCCCTGTCTGTCGTGATGGAGCTGACATCTAACGAGGCAATCGCCAATGCTGTCGCAACCGGCAATGCAGCCACGGTGCTTTCGGCCAGTGTGGTCGCTGGCTTGATCGAGAACGGGCTGCTGCATCATGTCGGCATCCGCTTCCCCGAACGTCATTTCTCGCTTGTGCGCAACGCCAGAGCGCTTTCCCCCGCAGAGAAAGCATTTATCGCCTTGCTTTGAACGCTTCGGTTAGCGCAAGGCGGTCGCATAGCCACACCAACCGGGCCTTTTGGCCCCTTCGTGCGATGACGAGGGCATTCTGACCGAATTGCCGGCCCAGTACACGGGCTCTGTCAGGCGAGAGCGGCACTGCGAAAAACGGCTCCTGCCACTGCCCCAGCACACCCTCACCACAGAGCACCACCGGCGTGAACCCTGAGCCAGACGAACGCAACGCACGGTCGAGTGTCGCATGCAAAGCCGTCATGGCGCGCTGATTGTACCGATCAGGCATACGCCTGCCACCAGGATTACAGGCCCCGATCAGCACAAGCGCCGGAACGGAAAAAGGCCACGGCCTGAGTGTCTGCCCGATACGCAGGGTAAAGGGCGGAATCCGATACGCCGTGTCATGATAGGCACGCAGGATCGCCGGGCCCGGCGGTCTGATCCTTCTCACAGATCCGGATTACGCTCGACAACATCGCGCTCGTTGCGATGAACCCAGGAAGAAAGCAGCAGGCCAAAGCCGAACATCATGGTGAGCATGGCCGAACCGCCATAGGAGATGAGGGGCAGCGGCACGCCACCCACCGGAATGACCCCCATGACCATCGACAGATTGACCGCGCAGTAGAGGAAGAAGTCGACCGAGATGCCCAGAGCCAGCAGCCGCCCGAACTGGTTGCGACTACGCATGGACATGAGCATTCCCCCGACCACAAGCGTGGCCAGGAGACCAATGACCGAAACCGCGCCGACATAGCCCCATTCCTCACCAATCATGGTGAAAATGAAATCGGTCTGTTTTTCCGGCAGGAAGTTCAACTGCCCCTGCGTCCCGCGCAGATAACCCTCGCCCCACATCCCGCCCGAGCCAAGGGCAATCTTGGACTGGATGATGTTGTAGCCAGCGCCAAGCGGGTCATGCTCAGGGTGCAGGAAGGTGTCGATGCGGGCCTTCTGGTAGTCATGCAAATGCGCATAGACGAACTTGCCTAGGAACGGCACCGGCGCCACCAGCAGCACGATCTGCCAAAGGCGCATGCCCGCAGCAAAGAACATGGTCGCACCGATGAGACCGATGATGACAGCCGTACCCAGATTGGGCTCCTTGAGCACCAGAACCACTGGCAGGAGCGTCAGCAAGGCGGGCGGGATCAATCGGAGCGGATTGCCCATGCGCTTGATGTCGATGCGATGAAACCAGCTCGCCAGAGCCAGGACCAGAGCAATCTTGGCGAATTCCGAGGGCTGAAACTGGATACCGGCCAGGTTGATCCAGCGCTCTGCGCCCTTACCCACATGGCCCATGCGCAGCACGAGGGTCAGCAGGGTGATGGCCATGAGGTAAATCGGAATGGAGAGCAGACGCAGCACTCTGGGGCTGGTAAGCGCAACCACGATCATCATCACCAGACCAAAGCCGAACCGAACCATCTGCGGGCGTGCGAAAGGCTTAGCCGTGCCGCCTCCGGCTGAATAGAGCGCGAGATAGCCGACCCCGGCCAGAGCGCAGATGAGAAGCACGTAGAGCCAGTTGATCTGGAGAAGCTTGCCCAGAAGCCTGAAACTCGGCTCGGGACGCCACAGGCGTTTCTGCCAGTTCATTACTCGGCGTCCGCGACGGCCTGACCGGGGGCATGGTCATGATTGACCGGGTCGCGCGTGAGCGTGTCGGTCATGATGTCCCGCGCCAGAGGGGCCGCGGCATCGGCACCGCCATTGCCATGCTCGATCACAACGGCAATCGCGTAGCGTGGCGCGTCATAAGGAGCGAAACAGATGAACAGCGCGTGGGGGCGCTCTTCCCAAGGCAGGTTCATCGAATTGAAGTGACCACTCTCACGCAGGGCACGTGAAACGCGTCGCACCTGCGCGGAGCCCGTCTTGCCTGCCATGGCCACATCGGGAATGTTCAGCCGGGCCTTGGGCGCGGTGCCTCGTGGTGCATTGACCACATCGAACATCCCCTGCCGGATAACGGCAAGATGCGTGTCGGGAATATCGAGCACAGGCGCGGCATCAAGCGGCGTGTGCTCGGAATCCTTGTCATTCACCTTGCGCACCAGATGCGGCGTGACATTCCGGCCGGAGGCGATGCGCGAGACATAGGTTGCAAGCTCGAGCGGCGTCACCTGCACGAAGCCCTGCCCGATACCGGCATTGACCGTGTCGCCACCATTCCAGTGGAAGCCGTGCTTCTGCCGCCATTCCGGCGTGGGGATCACACCCGCACGTGTATGGGGCAATTCGATATCGAGCTTGGTGCCAAGACCAAACCCGTTGGCCATCGCCTTGATCGGCTCCATGCCGATCTTGCGCGCTGCGAGATAGAAATAGACGTCGCAGCTATACATGAGCGCCTGCTGCATGGTGATGCTGCCATGTCCCCAGCGCGACCAGCAATGAAAGCGAACGCCGCCCATATCGTAATAGCCAGGGCAGGTAAACCGGTCCTGAGGGCTGATCTGCCCTGACTGCAATGCGGCAAGCGCCACGGCGGGCTTGAATGTCGAGCCCGGTGGGTAAACACCCGCCACGGTCTTGTTGATGAGCGGTGTCCGGACGTTGTTCGTCCACTCGATCCATTGGGCATGGCTCACGCCGGAATCGAAAAGCGACGGATCGAATGACGGGGTGCTGACCATGGCCAGAACCTCGCCGTTGCGGCAATCCATCACCACAACGCTCGCCGCCTGATCACCAATGCGGTTAAGCACCATCTGCTGCAAGCCGGCATCGATGGTCAGGACAACTTCATCGCCCTGCTGACCGTCCAGGCGGTCCATCTCGCCCATGACACGGCCCTTGGAGTTGACCTCCATCTCGACCGAGCCCGGCTCGCCACGCAGCAGGAGATCCTGCGTCTGCTCGATGCCCGCGCGGCCCGCGCGCATACCGGGCAGCGCCATCATGGGACTTGAGGCCACATCGCGCTCGTTAGGCGGGGCAACATAGCCGACGATATGCGCGAGCTGCGGCCCATAGGGATAAAGGCGCGTCGTTCCCACATCGATCAGCACGCCAGGCAGGCTGGGCGCGTTCAGTTCGATACGCGCCATATCGTCCCAGCTCAGGAAGTCCTTGAGCGCAACAGGCACATATTTGCGGATATGACGAAGGTCGCGCTCGATACGGGCCTGGTCGCGCTCGTCCAGCGCGATGATCTGACCGAAACGGGCAATCGTTGCGTGCAGATCGGTCGTCTCCTCAGGCATGAGAAGCGCCCGCCAGTTGACCTTGTTGCCAGCAAGCTGGATGCCGAAGCGATCGACAATCTGGCCACGCGCCGGGGCCAGCAATCGTTTGCTCGTGCGATTGCGCGCCGCCAGATCGCGCAGGTGGTCCCCTTCATGCACCTGAAGATCATAGAGCTTCTTGCCCAACACGCCGAGCACACCGGCCTGCGTTGCCAGAACAAGAAGCGCCCTGCGCGTAAAGACACCGCGCGAGGGGGTGATCTCCTCGCGTTTGGCACGTGCCCGGGAAGGTGGAGTCCGCCTGCTCTTTCTCATCACGCGGCAAGGATCCCGAGCCTAAGACAGGTCACAACATCGCCTTCGCCGGTCGGACGTTCAACACAAGGCACTGCGCTGTAACGGGACGTAAGGGTCAAGTCGGGGCCTTCAGGCTTGCTCGGGGTTGGCCACTGTACGACGCGCCCAGGCAAACAGCGCGCTCAGTGTCGGATAGATACCAATCGTCACCGCTGCCTGAAAGAGACTCGGCCCCGGAGACAGCAATGCCAACGACCCGATACACGCGATGATCCATCCAAACAACGACAAAACAAGGGCAAGAGCCCCTAACAGCGCCCAGCCGAACAGAAAGCTGATCCGGCTCAAACCATAGCGCCACAGATGCGCAACGCCATGAAACACAAGCATCGAAAAAAGAAACACACCCGGCGGCCCGAAGCTCAGCGCCTCACAGATCACCCCCACACAGAACGTCATGAAAGGCGTCATGGATTGGGGGCGATGCGAGGACCAGAAAAACACGGTACTCGCCGCGATGCCAAAACAGAGCTCGCTCTGGCCCGGCAGGCCAAGCCCTGCCGAGAGAGTGAGTGCACAGACGACCACAAAAAGCGACGGCATGAGGGCACGTACAAGTCCGTCGATACGCCGACGCAGGGTTTGTCGGGGAGCAATGCCGGGATGGATATCAGGGGGCAGACGATGGGAAACCATGGTGTCAGCCCTGCCCGCGCACGGGCTTCTGGAACGGAACGAAAGGCAGTTCCGGCGCAACCGGCATGGGCGGGGTGAGATGGACGCGCCCCGGGGCATCGGGACCGTTATGGTCAGCGATCATGTAGTTGAACACACGAACGATATCAGGGTGATCCAGCGCTGCCTCCGGCACGACGACCGGTGAACCGGGACGCAGGTAATGCACTGTACCGACCACCAGCCCACCCGGCATGCCCGCAAAAGCCCCGTGATCACGCCCTTCTGGTGCGGGCTGTTCGCCTGTGACCACGCGCTCACCCTCTACCGGGCGGTTATCCTGCGCATAATAGATCAGACGCGGATAAAGCGAGCCATCGCCGGCCATGATGGCGTTGCCGCGTGACGCGGTGAGCATGACCGGGATACGGCTCGCTTCGTCATTGATCATCAGGATACGCACCGTATGCGACCCGGTTTCGGTTACGCGGCCCAGAAGGCCTGAGGCATCGAGCGCGACGTCACCCGGCACGATTCCATGATCGTCACCCACTGCCAGCAGAATGGAACGGCCATATAACCCGCCCGCATCGCGAAGGGCATGACCGCTGACGAAGTTGGGCGCGTTGTCAGGAATCCAGTGCAGGCTGGCCTTGAGCTGCGCATTCTCATCCGCGAGCGCTACAGCAACATCATACCAACGGCGCAGTTTCTGGTTTTCGGCCCGCAGGCGAGCATTTTCGCCGGCGATATCGGTCAGCCCGACAAGAGACTGACGGAGGTGCCCGAAACCTGTACCCGGGGCCGCCATCAGGCGATAAGCCGGAGAAAGCCCGTCGGCGAGCTTCATGCGCAGGGAATCAACCGCCGGTCGTCGGGTCAGACCAAGCATGATCAACCCGACCGCCAGAATGAAGAAAAACGGCAGCATCAGCTTCGCGAGTGCATGTCGTCCCTGTATCGACAGCATCGACGGGATGCTCCCTGGCTATCAGTACATCGAGATCAGGACATTCCGCAGGCGACGCATCTCCTCAAGCGCGCGCCCAGTACCGAGCGCAACACAGGAGAGCGGCGATTCACCCACTGTCACCGGCAGACCTGTCGCATTGCGCAGGACATCATCCAGACGGTAGAGCAGTGCACCGCCGCCTGTCAGCACAATACCCTTGTCCACGATATCCGCAGCCAGTTCAGGGGGCGTATTCTCGAGCGCCGTTGTGACGGCATCAACGATCTGCATGACGGGTTCAGAGAGACTCTCGGCCACTTGTGCCTGACTCACCAGAACCTCGCGCGGCACGCCGTTGATGAGGTCGCGCCCCTTGACTTCCTTTACCGGCCCCGGGTCACGCGGGTCATCGGGAAGGCAGGCCGAACCGATATCAATCTTCAGACGCTCGGCCGAGCTCTCGCCAATGAGGAGATTGAAGGTCTTGCGGATGTAGGAAATGATCGCATCATCCATCTTGTCGCCGCCGACGCGCACCGAACGCGCATAGACGATGCCTCCAAGAGAGATCACAGCCACTTCCGTCGTACCACCGCCGATATCGACGATCATGCTGCCTGAAGGCTCCGTCACCGGCAGGCCTGCACCGATGGCAGCCGCCATGGGCTCCTCAATCAGCATGACCTTGCGCGCACCGGCGCTTTCGGCACTTTCCTGAATGGCGCGACGCTCGACCGCAGTCGAACCAGAGGGCACGCAGACGATGATCTGCGGACTGGCAAAGGCGCGACGGTTGTGCACCTTGCGGATGAAATGCTTGATCATTTCCTCCGCGACTTCGAAATCGGCAATCACGCCGTCACGCAGCGGGCGAATGGCCGTGATATTGCCCGGCGTGCGACCGACCATCAGCTTGGCTTCTTCACCAACCGCCAGAACCTGCTTCTTGCCACGCACCTCGGCGATGGCGACGACAGAAGGTTCATCCAGGACGATACCCCGTCCCTTGACATAAACGAGCGTGTTGGCGGTGCCGAGGTCGATAGCCATGTCTGCCGACATGAGACCCAGCAGACGTGAGAACATTCAAGCCTCCTGGCTGAAAGGTTTTGCGCGCGCGGGTTGCGCCCTGCCTCCATCTTGCCTGCATGATCCCCTTGGGGGCTACGCAAGCCCCTGGCGGGCTGAAGTCATGGCGCGAGATATTCTGGCGGGTGGCTTACCGGGGCCCCGTGTGGGGGGCAAGGGGTGATTGGGGAAAATTGCAGTTTAATGACCATAAACACCGCCGTAGCCATGCTTTATCGCGGCAGTTACCTTGCGTTACAAATCGTCCCAGCTTGGCCATGATGCGAACATGCTCCCAACCCGAGTCATCGGCTTATTTGTTCATAACCTGTTCACGACTCAGTGGCTTGAGGAAACTCATCAAAAACCACCCCGTTCTGACAGTGTTGGACAAATGACCTAGGATACAAGAACAATGACCAAGCGTGTTTCCTTCCGTAGCTCGCGCAAGCTGTTGGCCGCTTCGGCCTGTCTCGGCATGCTGGGCCTAAGCGCTTGCGGCAATCCTTATGACCCCGGCGCACGCGCTGGTTCCGGTGCCCTGATCGGTGCTGGTGGTGGCGCTGCCATTGGTGCGCTGGCCGGTGGTGGCCGTGGTGCCGCCATTGGCGCTCTTGCTGGCGGCGCTCTGGGTGCTGCCGGTGGTGCCGCAACCACCCCCAACCGCCCGCGTTCCGGTTACTGATCTCTTACCCGCTGAAAGCGTGTCATGATACTTGCTCCCTCGCCCCGCCCCTCACGCCGCAAATGGCCACTGGCTATTCTGGGTACGGCGGGTCTCTGTACCCTGCTCAGCGCCTGCGGCAGCCCCTATGACCCGGGCTCGCGCGCCGGTTCGGGCGCCCTGATCGGCGGCGGTGCGGGTGCGGCGATCGGTGCCCTTGCGGGTGGTGGACGTGGAGCAGCGATCGGCGCGCTGGCAGGCGGACTGGTCGGCGCGGCTGGTGGTGCAGCCACCACGCCGAACCGGCCTGGAGGGGGTTACGTTCAAAGCGGGTATTATAACCAGGGTGGTTACAACAACCAGGCCCCGCCCCAACAGGGCTATCAGCAGCCCTATTACAATAATGGCCAGAACGGCTACGCCGCTCCGGCCTATCCCGCGCAGCCCCAAGCTGCGTATCCCGCCCAGCAGGGTTATCCAGCCTATAATCAGGGTTACGGATACTAGTCGAAACGGCTGTGCCGTTTTGAACACCACACGGAAACCGCCCCGCAGCGATGCCGCTTCGGGGCGGTTTCCTTTATCCCGGGCCGTTACTGCTCTCATAAGCGGGTGCAAGTTCATGAGAGCCTCATGGTGCCATGAAAAAACCCCGGCAGCCTGAGGCCGCCGGGGCTTGAAAACATCGAATCTGCCGCCTGATCAGGCGTTAAGCGCCTCGGGCTCGCTGCGGGCACGCTTAACCAGCAGCTTGTTCAGCGCATGAACATAGGCACGCACTGCGGAAACGATCGTGTCGGCATCAGCGCCCTGACCATCCACCATCTTGCCGCCCTCCTGCAGACGGACAGTCGTCTTGGCCTGAGCATCCGTGCCCTCGGTCACGGCGCCGACAGAGAACAGCGCCAGCTCGGCCTCATGCGGGAAGATCTCGCCAATTGCCTTGAAGGCAGCATCGACAGGACCGTTGCCGCTGACCTTTGCCGTGCGCACAACGCCATCCACGAGCAATTCGAGCGCTGCTTCGGCCGGTCGCTTCGAGCCAGCCGTCAGCTCCAGCGCGACAAAACGGATACGGTCGTGATCACGGGTTTCGTCATCGACCAGGGCGCGGATATCGTCATCGAATACGGTCTTTTTCTGATCCGCCAGAACCTTGAAGCGCTCGAACGCATCCTGGATCTTTTCATCTGGCAGGTCATAGCCCAGCGCCTTGAGCTTGTCGCGGAAGGCAGCGCGCCCCGAATGCTTGCCCAGAACGAGCGATGTCTTGCTCCAACCCACGCTTTCGGGCGTCATGATCTCGTAGGTCGCTGCGTTCTTCAGGATGCCATCCTGATGGATACCGCTCTCATGAGCAAAGGCATTGCGCCCGACAATCGCCTTGTTGGGCTGCACGTCAAAGCCGGTGATATTAGCCAGCAGGCGCGAAATCCCCAGCAGACGTGGCGTTTCGATGCGGTTCTGGAAGGGAATCTTGTCACGACGCGTGCGGATCGCCATGACGATTTCTTCCAGCGCCGCGTTGCCTGCACGCTCACCAATACCGTTGATCGTGCACTCGATCTGGCGGGCGCCACCGGCAACTGCTGCCAGTGTATTGGCAACACCCAGACCCAGATCGTTGTGGTTATGGGTCGAGAACATCACCTTTTCCGCACCCGGCACGCGCTCACGCAGCATGGTGAAAATAGCCTGCAATTCATCCGGCGTGGTGAAGCCAACCGTGTCAGGAATATTGATGGTCGTCGCGCCATGACGGATCGCCATTTCCACGCAACGGCACAGGAAATCCGGCTCGGTGCGTGAACCATCCTCAGCCGACCACTGCACGTCATCCGTGAAGTGGCGCGATGCCTTGTTGCCCTCGGCAATCAGCTCCAGAACCGTCTCTGGCTCCATGCGCAGCTTGTACTTCATGTGCAGCGGGGAGGTGGAGATGAAGTTGTGAATTCGACGACGCGGCGCCCTGGCGATAGCCTCGCCTGCGGCCTCGATGTCCCGCTTGCCACCGCTTCGGGCCAGACCACACACCACGGCCTCGCGGACCGTCTCGGCAATCTTCTGCACGCTCTCAAAATCGCCGGGCGACGCAACCGGGAACCCGGCCTCGATCACATCGACACCCAGCTCTTCAAGAGCCTTCGCCATACGGATCTTCTCTTCCAGATTCATCGAGAAGCCGGGCGATTGCTCGCCATCACGCAGGGTGGTGTCAAAAATGATAACGCGGTCGTCAGCAACCGTGCCGAAAGAAGGATGGATGATGGTCATGGCTTTGTCTTTTCGTGGCTTTGAACAACAGGATCATAACCCCTGAACGCGCCGGTCGAACCGGCCGCAAAATGCGCTCAGGGGCAGATAAGTCGAAGCGTACGAAGAAGGAGGCCCGGGCACAGATCGGCGCGTGCTGCTGCACGGGATCCTATGCTTGAAAGGGGCGCCAGAATGTTCATGACGCCCTTCCTACTGTAAAAGACCAGCTCTTGCCTAGCGCAGTCGCATCATTTTCTAGCCCGAATGCGCAATATTCATGCCAGATCCGGCGAAATAGCGATCGATTGCCGCGCTCATGGCGGTCGCCACCTGCTTGCGATAGCCTCCCTGCCTCAGGGCCGCCTCGTCATGCCGGTTGGACATGAAACCCATCTCGACCAACACAGAGGGAATATCGGCCGATTTGAGAACGACAAAGGCTGCATGACGCGCGGGATGGCGCAGCAGGCCGATACGCGGCTGGAAAGCTGATACAACACTGGCGGCCATATGCGCCGACCCCCGCCTCGTCTCCTCGTTCACCAGACTGGCGAGAATGGCCTGCACCTCGGAGGACATGCCGTGAAATGCCGGGCCAGCAAACCGGTCGGCGCTATTCTCGGTCTGGGCGAGTGAGGCGGTCTGCGCGTCTGATGCACCGTTGGAAAGCGTATAAACGCTAGCGCCCCTCACCTCCGGGTCATGAAGGGCATCAGCATGCATGGAAATGAAAAGCTGTGCCTTGTGGCGGTGCGCAAGGTCCACGCGCCCCTCGAGCGGAATGAAATGATCGTCCGCTCGCGTCATCACGACATCATAGCGTCCGGCACTTCTGATCTGATGATAGAGTTCCTGCGCTGCGGCCGCGGCAATGTGTTTCTCATAGGTGCCGCTCACACCGATCGCCCCTGGGTCTTTGCCTCCATGACCGGGGTCGAGCATGATCACAGGGCGCGGTGGTGCGGCCTTGCCTGTCAGCGCAGGCGCCTTGCCGCTGGCGTGCGGCGTCAGATGATGGCTGCCCGCCCCCTGCGCTACGTGATGGGCTGCCCGGTGGCCTTCCGCACGCGCAGGAAACGCACCCAGCAGCGTGCCTGTGGCCAGCGAGCCCCCCAGAAGTCGCGTCACCTTGCGGCGGGTCGGATCGAAAACAGGCATAGGCGGCCCCGGTGATGAGAGATGACAGCGCATCTTCTGATCAAAAAATAAGGTGTCAACAAGGCGATGGCGGCCATCTTGCATAGCACGGCATTTTCCGTCATCCTGTGGGAGAAGGATCACGATACGGTCGATCCGGCGCCAGGACAGAGCCCCGTCTAGAGGGGCATTCTCCACGCGCCGCTCCCGTTTTCTGGCATGCTTCGCGCGTCATCATGGTTTGCAAGAGCCCCCTCCCTCCCGCAGGCACAGCCGCGGGACGACAAGAGAGGTCAGTCTTCCAGGCCTGGGCGCAGATGACAACTCGCAGGGGCCGCATGAAATCTGCCAGTCTCGTTTTGTGGAAAACTACCGGAGCAGGCATCGACCTGTGTCCGACGCTGTTCCGCGAGCGCTGGTCTGATGGCTCTTTCTTACAAACCACGCCTCGACATTCTGCCGCGCGCGCCGGAAACGCCACTGTGTCTGCACAGGGTTTGATGCCGGCCGTGACAAGGGCTGACCGGAGTCTCCTTATTTATGAACAAGCGTATGCTGATCGACACCACACACGCGGAAGAAACCCGCGTTGTGGTCATGGATGGTGATCGTCTCGAAGATTATGATATCGAAACATCATCAAAAAAGCAGATCAAGGGCAACATCTACCTCGCCAAGGTCATTCGCGTAGAGCCCAGCCTTCAGGCTGCTTTTGTCGATTACGGCGGCAACCGTCACGGCTTCCTTGCCTTCAGCGAAATCCATCCGGATTATTTCCAGATCCCGGTTGCCGACCGCGAAAAGCTTCTCGCCCTTCAGGACGAAGATCTCCGCGCCGATGAGCGCGTCGAGACCGAGAACGAAGGCGCCGAGACCACTGCGGATGCGGAACAGGCCGAGCCTGCAGAGCAGCCCGATTTCGAAGCCCGCCCCGAGACCGTTGGTGGTGAGCATGACACGGGTGACGAGGGTGCAGCCGCCCGTCGCACGGCACGCTTCCTGCGTAACTACAAGATCCAGGAAGTCATTCGCCGTCGCCAGATCCTGCTCGTTCAGGTCGTCAAGGAAGAGCGCGGCAACAAGGGTGCGGCTCTGACCACCTATGTGTCTCTGGCGGGACGTTATTGCGTGCTGATGCCCAATGCCCTGCGCGGCGGCGGCGTATCGCGCAAGATCACATCCGACAGCGATCGCAAGCGCCTGCGCGACGTCATTGCCGAGCTCGACCTGCCGCGCGGCATGGCCATGATCGTGCGCACGGCTGGTGCGCAGCGTCCGGGGCCCGAAATCACGCGTGACTGCGAATATCTGCTTCAGCTCTGGGACGATATCCGCAACCATACGCTGTCATCGGTCGCCCCGACGCTGATTTATGAAGAAGCCAATCTGATCAAGCGCGCCATTCGCGATCTGTTCAGCAAGGACATCGAAGAAATCATCATCGATGGTGAGCCGGCCTGGAAGAATGCGCGCGAATTCATGCGTCTTCTGATGCCGCATAACGCCAACAAGGTGAAACTCTGGCGCGACCAGAGCCAGAGCCTGTTCGGTCGCTACCATGTGGAAGGCCATCTGGACGCGATCTTCTCGCCCACGGCCCAGCTGAAATCGGGTGGCTATCTGGTGATCAACCAGACCGAAGCCCTCGTCTCGATCGACGTGAACTCCGGTCGCTCGACCGGTCAGCGCAATATCGAGGATACGGCAGTCCGCACGAACCTCGAAGCCGCTGAGGAAGTCGCCCGTCAGCTTCGTCTGCGCGACCTTGCCGGGCTTGTCGTGATCGACTTCATCGACATGGAAAGCCGCAAGCATAATGCGATGGTCGAGAAGCGCCTGAAGGATGCCCTGCGTTCTGACCGCGCACGCATCCAGATTGGCCAGATCTCGCATTTCGGCCTGCTGGAAATGTCCCGCCAGCGACTGCGCCCGTCGATCTCGGAAGCCGTTCTGGTTCCCTGCCCCCATTGTCAGGGCACAGGCCATGTGCGCGGCATTGAAAGTGCCGCCCTGCATGTGCTGCGCGCCCTGGACGAGGAAGGGCTGAAGCAGAAAGCCGCCGAGATCAGTGTCCACATTACGTCGGGCATCGCGCTCTACATCCTCAACAACAAGCGCGACTGGCTGGGCGAGATCGAACAGCGCCACCGCATGCGCGTGTCGTTCCAGCCGGATGACAGCCTGACACCGGCCGATCTGCGTATCGAACGCCTGCGCCCGCAGGTTCCTGCCGAGCAGCGCGCGGCACAGCCCGAGCGTCATGAACCTGAAGCGACCCCCGTCGCACCTGCTTCCATCGTTGTGGAAGAGGAATCCGATCTGGACGCGGTTTCGGCCGAGGAAAGCCGTGACGAAGCGCCGCGCGAGGAAAACGGCCGTGAAGATGGCGGTCGCCGTCGCCGTCGCCGTCGTCGTCGCAATGGCCGACGCTCGGATGAGTCGCGCGACATGCCGCAGGCAGCCGGGGCCGATGTCTCTGATGAAGCAGAGGACGAAGAAGGCACGGCACCTGAGCAGGACGTTGCGGCATCGCGTGACGATCAGGCAACTGGCGACAGCGAAGCCCTGATCGTTCCCGGCCGTCGTCGCATGCGCACGCGTCGTGTCTCCCGTGAGGAACGCGGCCAGGCCGAAGCGCCGCGCGAAACCCGTGCCCAAGAGCCCCGCAAGGCCGAGACACGCGACAACGCGGACCGCAACGGTGAGCGCAATGGCGCCAAGCGTGGCAACGAGGATCGTCGTCGCAACCAGCCGGAAAACCGCTGGAATGGCCCTACCCCGGCCGATCCCTTCGGTGGCGCCTCGTTCGACATCTTCGATATGATCGAACAGGCAGAATCCCGTCTGGGCGCACCGTCTGCGCGCAATGAGGAGCCGAAGCTCACTCTGGCAGATAGTGCGACCGACAATGGCGGGGAATCTGTAAGGGCAGAAATCCCTGCGTCGACCACCAACCTTCCGGCAGAAGCGCCCGCCGAAACGGCTGCAAGCCGCGTTCGCGAGGGTGATGAGGCTGGTGCCCGCAAGGGGCGTGGCCGTCCGCGTCGTCGTCCGGTGGCTGCTGAGCAGGCCGAACCCGCGCCGACTGCGCCGGTGGAATCGGACTCAGCCTCCGTGGCTGAGCCGGTCGCTGTGGCAGAGGCCGATCAGGACAAGCCCGCAGCCCGTCGTCGCGGCCGCCCTCGCAAGGCACCTGCTGCAGCTGCCCTGCCTGAAGGGGATGCTATTGACGCGGAACCCGCAGCAGCAACCGCCGATGCACCCAAGCCACGCCGTGGCCGCACGCCGCGCAAGGCAGCTGCGAGCGACGTTGAGACTGACAGCGCGGTGAAGGCAGAGGAACAGGCTGCGAAGGCGCCCGCCAAGACCTCGGCCCGCCGTGGCAAGGCCAAGGCCGACGATGCAGCACCGGTCGTGCAGCCCATCAATGTCGATGAGGTTGCTCCTGCCAAGCCCCGCACGGGCTGGTGGAAGCGGTAATCGCAACAGACTTCATTGTTGAAGCGGAAAAACGGGGCGGCTCACACCGCCCTGTTTTTTTTTGTTTGGGAGAACGGATGGCGAGGCCCGGTATCGCAAGCAGCCGCGAAAAGACATCCCGAGAAAGGCAGTTTCCTTAAGCCGGAACAGGCACGGAGTGACCGCGCAATCTCCGCTATAAATCTAGGTTGATACGCCAAACGGCCACAGTGACGCGCAGGCGGAACTGTATTCACCTTGGCAGTCAAGGGCTGCACTCGCCTCGGCCTCGACCCCATACCGTGCGAAACAGTGCGCCAATCGAGCACGCTCGACATTCGCCCGTCGGGTCATACGCTCACCGAGCGAGCGCCACCCCGTCTCAACGCAGAAGGCTCGCTCCGTGACCGTATCGCATTATCAGGCGAATACAGTCTTTAGTAGGAAATCCGGGGAAAGATACCCACCCAGTTTAGCGGCAAACGCTCGGTGCGCCGGTCGCTGCGATATACGTGCCCGTGAGCGGGTTGAAGCACGCATTTTGCGGGCAGGTACTGCCTGAGGCCAGACCGTCGCTGAACACCTGCCCACCCATACGGTTGGTCTCCTGCTGCACGGCACCGCAGAGGGGGGTGTTAACCGGGGCCGAAGGATCATTGGTCAGTTGCGCCTCATTGGCGGGCAACGGTGTTTCGCCGGTCAGGCCCGGTGCGAAGTCCTGCGGCGGAATACGCGCCTGGGTCTGGGCTTGAGTTGGCTGGGGCGCAGGCGTGTCGGCACAACCGGCCAGAAGCGAAACCCCAAGCAGACCGGCATGCGCCAGTGTGAGTGCAAAGCGCGTTTTCATAGTCCTAAATCCCCCTGTTCTTTCTTTTGCGTTCCCAGAGGGTCGAGCCGTCCCTGGCGCGTGCCATCTGCAAAACGAAGCGTAATGGCACCGCCGCGTGGCCGCCCGGAAGCGGTTGTTACCGGCTTGCCCTGTGCATCCTGCACCAGTGCGTAACCGCGGGCCAGAACCGCCTCGGGCGACACGGCCTCAAGCCTGCCCACCATACCGGACAATTTCGCCCGATCGAGACCAAGACGAGCGCTGACCGTTTCGGTTCCAAGACGCGCATGCGTGAATGACGCACGCTCCTGCTGCATGCGATAACGGATGCCCGAAGCCAGAGCGGCGCTGGCCAGGCCAAGACGCGCCTGCTTCTGGCCCATGAAGTGAGCGGCCGAGGGCATGCGCCCCTCAAGCGTCATCAGACGTTGCCGAGCTTTGGACGCCACCATTGGCAGGGCAAGCTCAAGACGCTGTCCGCGCTCGTCCAGCCTGAAACGCGCTGTTTCCAGCAATCCCGGCAGATCGGGCAGGCGCGCAACGATCTGGTCATGTCGCGCCCGGGCCATTTGCAACTGCCGCGACAGGGCACCAGCAAGCCGTGCGCCGCGATGAGCCAGATCGGCCACCATCTCCGAACGAAGCGGAACGGCCATCTCAGCCGCAGCCGTGGGGGTGGGCGCGCGCTGATCCGACACGAAATCGATCAGGGTGGTATCGGTTTCGTGCCCGACCGCAGAGATCAGCGGAATGGGACAGGCTGCCACGGCGCGAAGAACCGACTCATCATTGAAGGCCATGAGGTCCTCCAGCGAACCGCCACCGCGCGCCACGATCATCAGATCGGGTCGGAGCGCTTCAGGCAGGGTCGGGCTCGAAAACCCTTCGATGGCCGCCGCTATCTGGGCCGCAGCGCCCTCACCCTGCACAGCCACGGGCCAGACCAGAACCGGGCGTGGAAAGCGGCGTGACAATGTGGTGAGAATATCGTGCAGCACTGCCCCGCGGCTCGAAGTCACGAGCCCGATCAGCCGTGGCAGGAAGGGCAGCGGCTTCTTGCGCTCGCTGTCGAACAACCCTTCGGCCAGAAGCTTCTGGCGCAGCTTCTCGATCTTGGCGAGAAGCGCGCCCTCACCCGCAAAACTCATCTGGTCGATGACAAGCTGATAGCTCGACCTGTCGCCATAGGCCGAAACGCGGCCGATTGCGATCACCTCGACCCCGTTCTCGGGCACCATGCCAAGGCGTGAGACCGAGCCGCGCCAGATCACGCCCGATATCTTGCCTCCCTGGTCTTTCAGGGAGAGATAGATGTGGCCCGAGGGATAGCGCTTGAGTTCGGTAATCTCGCCGCGCACACGCACGCGGCCGAAGCTGCCTTCGAGCGTACGCTTGATGGCGCCGGAAATTTCACTGACCGAATATTCGGGGACATTCCCGCTCGCGCTGTGATCGTTTTCGCTCATGAGCACAGTCTATGCTACGGAACGCGGGCTACGACCAGTCAGAACAGGAAGAATGACAATGCGGGTGTTACTTGTCGGATCAGGCGGACGCGAACATGCTCTAGCAGCCTGCCTCTCCCGCTCTCCGGAGCTGGAAACGCTCTTCATTGCACCGGGAAATCCGGGCATGCAGACGCTTGGTACGCTGGTCCCTCTTGCCGCCGACGATGTCACGGCCCTCGTGAATTTCGCCCGTGAACAGCGAATCGATCTCGTCGTTCCCGGCCCGGAAGCGCCGCTTGTCGCCGGTCTCGCCGATCTCTGCGCCGAAGCCGGCATTGCCTGCGCCGGGCCGAGCCAGGCCGCTAGCGCGCTTGAGGGCAGCAAGAGCTTTACCAAGGATGTGGCCGATGCCGCCGGTATTCCCACGGCGCGATGGGAACGTTTTCAGGAAGCAGAACCTGCCCTCGCCTTCGTGCGTCGCCGCGGTGCCCCCATTGTCATCAAGGCCGATGGTCTGGCCGCCGGCAAGGGCGTGATCGTGGCCCTGACGCTCGAAGAGGCCGAGGCCGCCATCATCGATATCCTGACCGATCGCAGTTTCGGTGCCGCCGGCGCCAGCATTGTGATCGAGGAATGTCTTGTCGGGCAGGAAGTCTCGCTGTTCGCCTTCTGCTCTGACGGTGAGGCTGTGCTGATTGGTGCCGCGCGCGACCACAAGCGCATTGGTGAAGGGGATACAGGGCCCAATACCGGAGGCATGGGTGCCGTGTCGCCGCCGCCCAATTTCGATCGCGACGCGCAGGAAAAGGCGCTCGATATCATGGTGCGCCCGATGCTGGCCGAGATGGTCCGGCGTGGGACGCCCTTCAGGGGAATCATCTTTGCAGGGCTGATGCTGACCGAGGATGGCCCCAAGCTGATCGAATACAACGTGCGTTTCGGCGACCCCGAGGCACAGGCCTTGCTGATCCGCCTGCAATCGGATCTGCTGCCCGTGCTCAAAGCCTTGGCCGAGGGACGCCTTGATGACGCCGCCATCAGTTTCACCGATGAGGCCTCGATTTCGGTCGTGCTGGCGGCGCGTGGCTATCCGGGCACCCCTTCCAAAGGTGGGGTGATACGGGGCATCGAGCGGGCCGATGCTGTGCCAGGCGTACAGGTGTTTCAGGCCGGCACAGCCATGCAGGACGGTAAGCTCGTCGCTTCCGGTGGCCGCGTCCTGACCGTGTGCGCCACAGGTGCAACGCCGGAAGAGGCACGGGCACGGGCCTATCAAGGCGTCTCGGCTATAGACTGGGATGACGGGATCTACCGTCGCGATATCGGTCTCTGAAGCCAGCCTGTCCCTTCTGCGAATGCGTCAGGGCCGTTCTGAAGGCAGCAACCTGGTCCTGTTGTCGGAACAGGCGAGGTAATTCTGCCTGCCGAATACGAAAGTCTGAGTCGGCGGCGGATCAAACCGGCCGCGTCAGGCTTGAGTCTGACCCGTGGCCGCATCCGCCTGAGGGACGGCGCGCGCGTGTGAGCCCATAAACACAATGCGCAAAGGCATGCGTACTCCTCTCCCTCGCCGGGATAGGAGCCGCCTTACGCAAGGATACGGTGAGCCTCTCCCCGGCCCGGCAATCAGACCGGACCGGGAAGGCTAAAAGGCCCTAGTGGTATTCCGTCATTTCGACAGGGGCCGTGGGCTCAAGGAACGACGGGTCCATCTGGCTTTCCTGCGCAAGCGACGTGGTCTCATGATGTTGTCCTTCTTCCGAGCCCTTTACATCCAGCGGGGCATGGTCATTGAGGATTTTCCTGATCCTGGCTTCGTTCAGCGTAGATGACGCCACGGCAACCAGCACAGGCTCGTTTCGCGCACGGCTCTCGTTATAAAGCGCCACCTGATGCGCCTTGTCCGAACCGGGCTGTGGATGATCATTGATCAGCCACGTCCACACGCCCGGTGGACGATGAAGCTCGTTGCCCGTTCGCATGGCCTCGGCAGGGGCATCGCCTGCATGCAGGGGATATTGGTGGATTGTCTCTGATGGGATGTCACAAACCAGAAGGTCATCAACAGCGATCTGGGCATGACGGGCGGTATCGAATACCGCCATGATCGTATGCTGCATCATCGTGTTCTCCATGACGCCGTTACAACACGACGACATCTTCACGATAGCGAAAATAACGTTACGAGTCCCATATATCACGTTATATTGAAGTTTTAGGTAACAATCGACCTTAGTTGCCGCGCCAAAGAGTTCACTGACGCGACGAGGATGGGCCATGCTCGCGTCGCATCGGCCATCATGGTGCCATGATGGGATGTCAGGTCGCAGCGTCATCATCCCTGCGGAGCTTTGCCACATCATGAGCGCGCCTCCGCGTTCCCTGTCCCCTTCCGCCACGCCTCTCGCTTGCGCCGCCCACCAAGCGCAGGACGGGATCAGCCCGCGTCGTAATGACGGGATCGATTGCCTGCGTGGGATCGCCATTCTTCTGGTGGTCATTCATCATCTGGCTCTGCGTTTTCCCCTTACAGAAACCAGTCTTGCGAGCGTCATGCCGTATCGCGTGCTGAGGATGCTTAACTGGGGCGGCATCAAGGGGGTGACGATGTTCTTCGTCATTTCCGGCTTCCTGATCACGGATCACATGATCAGACGCTACGGCCGTCCTGCCGCGCTCGACTGGCGCGCCTTCTCGGGCCGACGTGCTGCGCGTATCCTGCCCTGCCTTCTTGCCCTCATCGCCATCTGCTGCACGCTTGGTGCGCTGCATGTGCCAAGCTTCGTGCCGGACCATCCGGGACAAAGCCTCGGTGGAGCGGCCTTTTCCGCCCTGTTCATGCATCTGAATGTCTATGAGGGCCGCACAGGATATCTGCCGGCTTATTGGGATGTGCTCTGGTCACTCTCGGTCGAGGAAGTTTTCTACCTTGCCTTCCCGCTGATCTGCCTGAGCCTCGGTCGCTCCAGAACAGCCCTGCTGATCTGTGCAGCACTTCTCGCTCTCGCCGCGCCGTATTTCGAGTGGCAACTGCGTGACGCTACCGAGATATGGCAGGAAAAGGCCTATGGCCCAGGCATGAGCGCCATCGCCACGGGTGTGTTCGCGGCTCTGGTCGCAAGGCGGACTTTGCACCCGCGTTACCGACTGGCTGTCACGATGGCCGGTTCAGCAGGCATTGCCGGTATGGCGCTCTATCTTTTGCAGGGGGGCTGGTGCTGGTCCCTTTTCGGGCTCGCGACACCGTTGTTTTTCAATACGGCCATAGGCCTGTGTGTCTGGGCTTTCGCCCGGGGATGGGGGGCCGCATACACTGGGCGACATACACGCTGGCTGCGTCGCTGGGGACAAGACAGCTATGAAATCTATCTCAGCCACATGTTCATCGTCATGCCCGTCGTCGCGCTCACCCGGTTATCGGGGCTCGATACCGGCTGGGCATGGCTGATCTACCCCCCTACCCTGCTTGCTGTATTCGGCCTCGGCCGCGTGATCAGCCTCGGTTTTTCACAGCCGCTCGACAAGCGGCTACGTGGCTGGCCAGGCGCCACTCCATGAAAGCAGCGATCGTTTGGGCGAGAGCGTGAGAGCATCTGAGCGCTCTCTTCAGACGGTGCTTGAACGACCACGCCCTTTGAGGAACCGGAGTGCGGGATGCGCGAGCCTATTGCACCCAGACCTGCGAAATCAGCATGTGGTTGAGCAATGAGTAGTGATAATTCCCCAGACGTTTCGAGACGAAGTCCACATAGCGCATCTGAATGAGCGGTATGACGGCGCTCTGCTCCATCGCCAATGTGCCTGCCTGCTCCCACAGCGTGCGAGCCTGTCCCGCATCAAGGCTGTGCTCGGCCTGCGTCATGAGCTTCTGAAGCCCGGGATGACAAAACCCGCTCGCATTTGTTGCGCTGTCAGAGTGAGGGCGTGCGTTGTCGCAACCCAGCAAGGCATCGAGAAAAGTCGAAGGCGACGGGTAATCCGCATACCAGTAAGCTAGGCTGATCTGCACGTGATTGTCTGAATTGCGGGCATAGCCTTCCGCCGTGGCGGGTGTCATAGGGCGCACACTGGCCTGAAATCCCAAGGATTGCAGCATGTTCCGCAGATAGACCCCCATCGCCAGTCCAATAGCCTGATTGGGCACGACAAGCGTCACGCTTTGCCCGGCATGGCCACTCTGGCGGATAAGTGCCCGGGCGCGATCGATATCGGGCCCCTGCCATTGCCCGGAATCGGATAGCCGCCCGAACCGGCATGGAATATCGGCCCCGGCAATACCATGCGGCACAATCTGGCAAAGCGGCTCGGCAATGGCCGAACCGCCATAGAGAATGGTCATCGCATGGCGGTCGATCGCATGATTGATGGCCTGCCTGACGGCAAGCGAGTCAAAAGGCGGCTCATGCACATTCAGGGCCAAATAATACAGGCCAAGAAGCGGCTGCAGATGCACCTGATCGGTAAACCGGCTGCCCAACTCGTCCAGCCGGTCCTGCGGCTTGGCATCGAGCATCGAGTCATACTGCCCCTGCTCGATGGCGGTCACCTCGGCCTCGTCAGACAAGCCGAAATCATAATCGATCCGATCGACATAGCCTTCGCTCTGCGCGGCCGGATTCCAGACCCTGAAATAGGGATTACGCCCGATCTCCATCCGGCGCGACGGATCATAATGCGTGATCCGATATGGCCCTGTGCCCGGCAGGGGCGTCAGCGACGATTCCGTCGCTGGAGCATCCCTGGGCAGGATCACAGCATGAGGAAAAGCGAGCTTTTGAAGAAATTCGCCGTCAGGGGCATCGAGCCGGATGGTAATACGCCGCGTCGCCGGATCGGTCGTCACCCCCTCAAGACGGCAATGAGCCGGATCGGCAAGGCAGGCCTTGGCGCCGGTGATATTGCCATAGAAGGACAAGGCGGTGGGGCTACCCACCTTGTAGATGCGGCGCAGCGATGCCGCTACATCTTCGACCGTTACCGGCGCGCCATCGGAAAAGCGTATCCCCTCACGCAGACGAAACGCCCACACCAGACCATCCGCGCTCACCTCGGGTAGCGCCTCCGCCAGATCCGGCACGACCTCGAGCCCGCGTGTCCCATCAGCCTGACGATAGGTTACGAGCCCGTCATACATGTTCACGAAAAGCTGGATATATTCGCTGGTGTAATTGATTTGCGGGTCCAGCGTACCGCCCGGCGCATCGGCGGTCAGGCGCAACCCACCACCGCGATGAGGACTACCTTGCGTGATGCCATCTGACATCGCGGGCGATGCTTCCGCTGCACCGGGGGGCGCCGCCTGTGCTCCCTGGCTGTGAAGGGAGGGCGCCAGAAGAACGGCGCCCAGCCCGGCAAGAATGAGGCCGTAACGCCCTCTCACGCTGCGCTGCTCTCAGCCGCGATGGGCAAGCTGATGGATGCGCGTTACCAGCGCCTCGGTCCCTGCTGTCGAATCGACCGTCCCGGCGTAACGCCCTTGCGGGTCCATGATCACAATACGTGGGGCCGGGAGATGATAGGCTGTACCATCTTCGGCATGGACCATCTCGTTGGGTGCGTGAAATTCCTGCGCCACCCGGTCGATCATGCTGGGTGAGCCCGTGAGCGGCACGACGTGATCGCCCAGAGGCAGGGCGTATTTCTTGAGGTCGTCTGATTCATCGTGAAGCGGGTCGAGTGTAATGGCCAACGGGGCAACCTTCACCCCCTCGCGCGCAAGAGCCAGCTTGGTATCGCTCATGGTTTTCAGCACCGGACCACAGAGTCCCTTGGGACAATGCGTGTCGAAGAACCAGACCAGAACCCAGTTCCCTTTGAAATCACCCTCGGTGACATTGCCCTCGCCCAGCGCGACCAGACGATAACTCCCGCCAATCTCGTTGCCCTGGGTCGAAACCGTGCTGCCGTATTTCTCAGAAAGGCGATACGCGCTCCAGCTGAGCGCCAGAGCGAGAATGAGGACGACAATGGAAAGACGCGGAGCGGTCCAGGTCTTGCGGGGTGTACGGTTCTTGTTCATTGCTTAATGTGCTTCCGCCCAGTTCTTGCCAATACCTGTCTCGACAACCAGCGGCACACTCAGTGTCGCGGCCTGCTCCATCTCGATACGGACGAATTCTGCCAGAGCCTCGGCCTGGTCAGCCCGGACCTCGAACAGCAGTTCGTCATGCACCTGAAGCAACATTCTGGCGTCCAGCCCGCTTTGTGGCAAGCGCCGCCCCAGACGCACCATGGCGCGCTTGATGATATCGGCAGCCCCGCCCTGCAGGGGGGCGTTGATCGCCTGACGCTCGGCATAAGCACGTCTGGCCCCGTTCTTTTCGCCAATTCCCGGCACGTAGCATCGACGCCCCAGCGGCGTGGTGACGTAACCATCACGCTTGGCATCATCCTTGGTACGATCCATGTAATCGCGAATACCCGGATAGCGGGCAAAATACGCATCGATATAACGACGCGCCTCACCTGCAGCTATGCCAAGCTGACGCGCCAGACCGAAAGCCGAAATGCCGTAGATAATGCCGAAATTGATGGCCTTGGCGCGTCGACGCGTCAGCGGGTCCATATTCTCGAGCGGCAGATTGAACACCTCGGCAGCCGTGCGGGCATGGATATCCTGCCCCAGCGTGAAGGCTTCCTTCAACGGGCCGATATCGGCCACTTCGGCCAGAAGGCGCAGTTCGATCTGGGAATAATCCGCTGAAACCAGCACATAGCCCTCTTCGGCAATGAAGGCACGGCGGATGCGCCCGCCTTCCTCGGTGCGGATGGGAATATTCTGCAGGTTGGGGTCGTTGGATGACAGACGGCCTGTGGTGGTGATGGCCATCTGGAACGAGGTGTGCACGCGATGGGTGCGCACATCCATCTGCTGTACCAGCGCATCCGCATAGGTCGATTTCAGTTTGGCGAGCTGACGCCACGCCAGAATACGCGAGGGGAGTTCATGGCCGGCATCGGCCAGTTCCTGCAACACCGATGAATCCGTGCCCCACGCGCCCGCCTTGGTGCGTTTCCCACCGGGCAGGTTCATTTCGTCGAACAGGATTTCGCCAAGCTGCTTGGGCGACCCCAGATTGAAACTGCGCCCCGCCAGAGCATGGATCTCGATTTCCATTTCGGCCATGCGCGAGCCGAAATCGGCCGACATGCGGCGCAGTTCCGCGGCATCGAGCTTGACCCCCGCCTGTTCCATATCCCTGAGGATGGCAACCAGAGGGCGTTCCATTTCCTCATAGAGCGCCAGCGCATGACGCTCGCGCAGGGCAGGCTTGAGAGCGAGCCACAGACGCAACGTCACATCGGCATCCTCGGCCGCATACTCCGTTGCGCGGGCTATGGGGACCTGTGCAAAAGGTACTCTGCTACGCCCTGTTCCCGTGACGGAGTCATAGGAAATTGGCTCATGGCCCAGATGCAGGCGTGACAGTTCATCCATGCCCTGACCGTGCTCACCCGCCGACTGGGCATAGGAAATGAGCATCGTGTCATCAATCGGTGCCACGTTATCGATACCCGCGTGAGACAGCACGAGCAGGTCGTATTTGGCGTTCTGGAAAATCTTCAGCACCGACTCATCCGCCAGAAGCGGGCGCAGGGTTTCGAGCACCTCTGCCATATCCAGCTGGCCGCCCGCAGGGTGCTCGAGCGTGCCCTCATGACGCAGCGGCACATAGGCCGCCTCGCCCGGTGCCACGGCCAGTGACAGGCCAATCAGCGTCGCCTGACGGGCATTGAGCGAATCCGTCTCGGTATCGAAAGCAAAATACCCGCGGTGCTGTGCGCGGGCGATCCAGTCCTTGAGTGTGTCGATGGACTGGATGGTTTCATACGGGCCATAGGGCTTGTCGCCCTCGGTCGTCTCTTCGGTTGCTTCATTGGCCGTCGGCTCGACCTTGCCGACGCCGCGTTTGCCCGCCAGCGCCCCCAGACCCATGCGCTGGATGACCGAGTGAAACCCCATCTTTTCAAGAAAATCACGCAGGACGGGCGCGTCGGGCTCACGGCAGCCAAGAGCCTCGACAGGTTCAGGCAAGGGCACATCGCGTGCCAGCGTCACCAGCCGGAGCGAAATACGGGCGGCCTCGGCATGGTCGATCAGCGATTGCTGCCGTTTGGACTTCTTCATGTCGGGAGCGGCCGCGAGGATCGCCTCCAGCGTGCCGAATTCCTGCACTAATTGCGCCGCGCCCTTGGGCCCGATCCCCGGCACACCCGGCACGTTATCGGTCGGATCGCCCATCAGGGCCTGCACATCAATCACACGCTCTGGCGGTACGCCAAACTTGGCCTCGACCTCGGCCAGTTTGATCGGCTTTTGCTTGATCGGATCGAGCAGGGCCACACGATCGCTCACCAGCTGCATCAGATCCTTGTCTGACGAGACGATCGTGCACTGACCGCCCTCTTGCTCGATGATTTCGGCATAGGAAGCGATGATGTCATCCGCCTCGAACCCGGCCAACTCGATCATGGGCACATTGAAGGCCCGCGTCGCATCGCGAATGAGCGGGAATTGCGGGCGCAGATCTTCTGGCGCTTCGGGACGATGCGCCTTGTACTGGGGGTAGATATCGTTGCGGAAGGTCTGGCGCCCGGCATCGAAAACAACGGCCAGATGCGTGCCGACATGATCGCGCAACAGACGTTGCAGCATATTGGTAAAGCCATACACCGCATTGACCGGCACCCCTTCGGGGCTGCTCATGGGCGGCAGCGCATGAAAGGCACGGAAAATAAAGCCCGAACCATCAACCAGAACCAGATGTTTCCCGGCGCTCATGCGGCAACCTGTATGATCGAGAATGACAAGCTGCGCATCTCCTACTGCGGGTACGCCATCGAACGGCGTCCCGGCGGGGCGGATTTGCGCCCCTACTGGCCAGCGCGCCCCGAGGACGCAATACTCTTCCGATGATACGAGAGTTCCGCCCACATTCAAACTACCGTCGCAGGGCAAGGGCGATCGATGCCTGCCCTGAGAAAGGCATGAGCGCGTCCGTTTCGCCACGGGCACGGCTCGCGCTCCTCGTTCCTGTCGTGATCTGTGGCCTGATCCTGTCGGGTTGCACCACCGCCCCACCCCGCCATGCGCCGCAACCACGCGGGCAGGAAGCCGCGCTTGTTCCCGCCTCGATGCATATCACCCTGTCTGACGGTGCCGTTGCGCCGCTGCGTGTATGGCCTGCCAAAGCGCCGATGCGTGCCATCATTCTGACGCTTCACGGCTTTGGTGACAGTCGCGACGCCTGGGAATTCTCCGCACCGCAGCTCGCGGCCTCAGGCATCGAAACCATAGCGCCTGATGCCCGCGGCTTTGGTGAAACAGCCAGTCGCGGCCGCTGGAGCAGCACCGCAAGGCTGGTTCAGGATGCGCGCGAAGAGGCCCGCTTCATCCATGCCCGCAACCCGACCCTGCCGCTTTTCATCATGGGGGAGAGCATGGGGGGCGCGGTTGCGACCATTCTGGCGGCCGATCCGCAGGCAGCCCGCGAAGGCGCGGGGTTGAGCGGCGTCATTCTCGTCTCTCCCGCCATATGGCGCTTCGACCCCTTCTCACGCCTTGTTCTGCAAGGGCTCGACGCAATCGCCCCGGACTGGGTCTTTACCGGCGCGCATGTGCCGGGGGAGCATATCGCCACCAACAACATTGCTGCCCTTCGCCGACTCTATTTCGATCCTCTCACCCTGCATGAATATCGTCTGGACACATTGCACGGGCTGGTCGAACTGATGGCCGATGGCCAGGGCCAGGCACGTAATGTCCAACTTCCCATGCTCGTCCTGTACGGCGATCATGACCAGATGATCCCGGCCCCGCCCATGGCCTCGTTTTGGCACCACCTGCCTGCGAGCGTGCGCAAGGACCTCATTCCCGGGGGGCACCATCTGCTGCTGCGCGACCGCAATGGGCGCAATGCGACGGGCGACATCGCTTCATGGATTTTGCACCCGGACCAGCCTCTCCCCTCTGGTGGCGATGCCGCCGCGGCAGCATGGATGGCGGGTGATCCGGGCCATTTTGCTCCCTGAGTCTTGCCCTGCAAGACGCCCAACGCAAGAGGTGTTGAGAGAGCGCCTGCTCGTAAAACAGCGATCACACGTCTGATCGACACCCGAAAATTGGGACTGGCGTGCTCTGGAAAATCTGGTTATGAAGCGAGCCAGCGGGACCCGTAGCTCAGCTGGATAGAGCGTCGCCCTCCGAAGGCGAAGGTCGAAGGTTCGAATCCTTTCGGGTCCGCCATTTCTCTGAAAATTACATCAGCTTCAACGGCCCTGTAGCGCGCCATGTTCTCTACGCGCTTTTCAGCCGAGGCAGAGTGCCCCTACAGGCCAGCCCCCAACGATGCGACGCGCTGGCTGGGGGCCGCAGAAGACCAACTCAGCTTATGCCGAAGGCCTTGATTGTCACCTCGGCCAGACGGGCATCGGTCTCACCCTCCCCGCCGCTCAGTCCCAGCGCCCCGATGACCGCTCCATTGACCATGATGGGTGCACCGCCGCCTGCAGGCAGAACATTGGGCAGAGCAGCAATCATGGTCTTGCCCGCATGCAGGGCCTTTTCCATATCCTCGGTCGGACGCAGGAAAAGGGCTGAGGTACGTGCCTTGGACAGGGCGAGTTCGATGCTTCCCAGCTGCGTCCCGTCATCCTTCTTGAAAGCCACCAGATGGCCACCGGCATCCACGACGGCAACCGCAACCTTCACGCCGCGCTCGCGGGCAATCTGCAAGGCACGGTCGATATAGTCCAGGGCGGTAGCGAGCTGCATCGGAATTCTCTTTCTAAGTAGGTCTGAAATCCGACTATAGGGACAAAAAATCCGGACGTCCGATCACGCAACGGCGAAGATTGTTACGACAGCGATTCGCTCGCCTGCCCCCAGGCGCAGGACAGCCCCGACGCCCCGCGCCATGTCGTGTGACAGTGGCAAGTTCGGAAGAGGCTCGGCCTGCCCCCTGAAAATGCTGCTGCACATGAAGCGTTCAGTGATGGATGAAACCCATGCCGGTCTGCAGGGCCGTGCGGGTCATTTCAGTCCATAGACCACCCATATGGGATCCCCCTCCATGTGATCCATGCGCGCCATCGCTCCGTTGCGCCTGATCATCAGCACCCGCGCTGTCATCCATGTCTGGCTGCGTATGCGATGCACACCCGGTAAGGCTTAGAACAAGGCAGAAACCAAGTGTCCGGGCTTTATATGCCAACGCTATGGAGCGTCCGGGCGCCTGCTCGCCATCACGAGATCGCCCCCCGGCATGCCTCCTCGCGCCGTTGTCTTCAGGGGCGATCAGCACGTCACACAGGATAGGCGGGATCATCGCTCATATCCTTCCCCATCGGGAGGGG